>CAXTDB010000071.1:0-17133 GCA_964242045.1 uncultured Leptolyngbya sp.
GTCACCTGATTGTATCACTGTTCACATCCTATATGAGAACGCTGTATGTGAGAATCCTTGTCTCATAAATGTTGTGCGTGACATCACTGGCCGAAAGCAGCTAGAAGAGCAGATCCAGCATTGGTTATTGCATGATTCCTTGACGGCGATTCCAAACCGTAATTATTTTATCAAGCGCTTGAACCAGGTGCTACATCAGAAACAGCTTGCTCCAAATTACTTAGCTGCGCTATGCTTTTTGAATCTTGACGGGTTTAAAGCCATCAGCGATACCTTCGGGCATACTGCTGGTGATCAACTACTAATTGAAGCTAGTCAACGCCTAAGCAATATTTCTTATCAGCAATACTTTGTAGCACGCTGGGGGGAAGTTCTACTGTTAGATCAACTTCAGGATTTGAGCCAGGTTACATCCTTGACAAATTAGGTTGTTGAGGCTTTTAGAGTTCCTTTTCTATTAAAGGCAGATGCAATATCCTGTTCCATCAGCATTGGAATTACTGTAATACCTGAAGCGGGTATTACAGTTGATGAGCTACTTCATCAAGCCGATACCGCTATGTATCAGGCAAAAGCATTTGATAAAAACCGCTATCATCTGTTTGGTATCGAACCCCAATTAAAGTTCTACTCACGAGCAACAATATTCAGTAATGCTTGAACGAATTAGAAGATGCCTACATCATAGTCAAAATAAGTGATGTAATTTAACTGAACAAATCGGTTATAGATCAGTGAGGATTCTTACCTTACGTAGAATGAACTTTAAGATAGTATCTTCTTTGGTGACAATATCAACGGTGCCTTCCATACCTGCTCGAATAGCATCACGATTTTTTGGAAGCTCGTGCTTTTTTCCCATGAAGTAGGGGTTCTTGGGTTGAATGGTTATCTCATAAACCCTATTGCCAGAATCCATGTTCTTGAGCGAGGGGATGTCTGAAGATCCTTTGTTGGTTGGTGGAGAAAGACTGTCGGAAGAGATCGCTTGGACGCGGCCCTCTAATACCCCATAGTCGGGGTAGGGATAGGCAGAGACACGAAGATGGGCAAGTTGCCCGGAGGCTACTTTTGCAATATCTTCTGCCGGAACAAAAGCCTTTACAACTAGAGCATTTTGATCGGGAGAAATTTGGGCAACGGTTTCACCAGGACGAACAACTTGATCTGGATTGCGAAGTTCTAGTTTCAGAATTTTCCCAGCGATGGGGGCACGTAACACAGTTTTCTTCAGGTCAATTTCAGTCTGGCGCAGATCTTTTTGATCTTGGCTAATCTGACTCAGTAATTCAATTCGTCGTTGCTGCAATGCCTGCTGTTCTCGACGCAGGTTTGCCAGCATAGATTCTCCTTTGGCACGTTCTTGTGCAATTCGTTCAGTGGCAGTTATCACGTTGGCATCGTTGGGATTGACGGTAGCTTTTGCTCGCTGTAGTCGCGCTTCAGCAATTGCTACCGCCTGTTCTTTTTCCCCATATTGAAGACGGGAAACAATTCCCGCTTCCACTGCCATTTGGTAGCGATCGCGCTCATCTTTAGCAAGCTTAAGATTAGCTTCTGCTTCTTGCAGTTCTGTTTGAGTAACAACTTGCCGATCTTGATAGTCCCGTAGATTCCGGCTTAAATCGGCTTCGGTGGCGTTAATGGTTCGCTCTAAATAGCTAGACTCCGCTACAATTTGAGCATTGAAAGATTGAATTTGTCGATCGACTTCAGTTAGTTGTTGTTGACCTTGCCAAATCTTCTCCTGAAGCTGGTTCCTTTGAGTCTGCAATCGGGAATCTTCTAGATAGGCGATTACATCGCCTTGTTTTACCGCTTGGTTCTCAACCACTTCAATGGAACGAATTCTGCCTTCTTCGGCTGCCTGCACTAATCGAGTTTCGCCAGACGGTCGGATTACTGCACTTGCTCTAACGGTCTGGTTGTATCGAGTAGTGGCAGTAAGTAAAACAAGTAGGCTACATCCACTAATCATGGCGAATCCACCTAACCAGGTCCATAATCCAATAGCAGGAAGAAGTTCATCGCTTTTAAGGATGCGAAGCAACTCCGGTTTGGGATCACTCAACATAAAAAGAATTTCAGAATTGGCAAGACGTGCTTTAACAAAAACGTCTATAAATTTAGGTTTCCCTTAAATTCATAGATGCTGACAGCCAGTATTTGCTAAGCCCCTTAATTTTCACTCTTTTGTATTAGCCGCAAATGTCTTATGTCATATTCTATCGTTCGTCAATATAGTGAAGAAGACTGTGGTGCTGCCTGTATTGCAGCAATCGCGAAACACTATGGACGAATTTTTAGTCTGAACCGAGTGCGAGAAGCGGTTGGCACTGGACAACTGGGTACTTCGTTGCTGGGGTTGAAACGGGGAGCTGAAGGACTAGGCTTCAATACTAGAGGGGTGAGAGTTGCGCCGGAAATTCTCGATCATCTCCGAGAAATTACGCTTCCGGCAATCATTCACTGGCAAGGTAACCACTGGGTTGTTCTATATGGACGAAAGGGTAAGAAGTTTGTGATCGCCGATCCAGCGGTGGGAATTCGGTGGCTCTCACGGCAGGAATTGCTAGACGGTTGGAGCGATCGTATGATTCTATTGCTGGAACCTGACAGCACCCGCTTTTTTGCCCAACTGAGTGACAAACTTGGGCAGTTTCAACGGTTTCTTCAGCCCGTGTCAAGATATCGTACTCTACTGATCGAAGCGTTTCTGCTCAATGTTTTTCTGGGGCTTCTGTCACTTGTCTCACCATTTTTGCTACAAATTCTTACCGATGATGTGCTAGTGCGGGGGGATTTGCAGCTTTTGGGCGCAATCATGTTAGCAGTGATTGTGATGGGGCTAATCAGCAGTAGCTTGAGGCTGATTCAGTCCAATCTAATTACCCATTTTTCTCAACGACTGCAACTGGATCTAGTCCTGAATTTTGGACGACAAATTTTACGTCTCCCGCTATCATATTATGAGTCCCACCGGAGTGGAGAAATTGTTAGCCGACTAAAAGACATTCAGGAGATTAATCAACTGGTAGCACAGTCTGTGATTGGATTACCTAGCCAGTTATTTATTGCGATCGTCTCCCTCTGTTTCATGTTGTTCTACAGCGGCAAGCTAACACTGCTAGCTTTACTCTGTTCGGGACTTATGACAAGCTCTACTTTTCTGTTTTTCCCGGTGTTGCAGCAGAAAACTCGCCGTTTGCTCGTTTTAGAAGCTGAAAATCAAGGAATTCTGGTTGAAACGTTCAAAGGAGCGTTAACCCTAAAAACTACGAATGCTGCCCCGCAACTTTGGGAAGAACTGCAAAGCCAGTTTGGACGCTTGACTACTCTAGCGCTGCGAACTATTCAAATTTCCACGTTTAACAATACCCTTTCGGGCTTAGTGTTTAGCATTAGCAGTGCAACTTTACTGTGGGTAGGTAGTTATCTTGTGATTGGGCAAGAACTAACGATCGGGCAATTGCTAGCCTTTAATAGCATGAATGGTAATTTTCTCGGTTTTATTGAAATTTTAATTGGTTTTATCAGTGGATTAGTCCAAATTCAAACGTCAGTACAACGGTTAACGGAAGTGACCGAAGCAACTCCGGAGGATGTTGGAGACGCTCTCCGTCCTTTTGTCGCCCTTTCCCCAAATGCAAATATTATTTGCACTCAATTAAACTTTCACTACGCCGGACGAGTAGATTTGCTAACCGATTTTTCCCTTACGATTCCTGGTGGAAAAGTGGTTGCCTTAGTAGGACAGTCCGGTTGCGGTAAAAGTACCTTATTCAAGCTGATAGCTGGTTTGTATGTCCCTCAGTCAGGTAACATCCAGGTTGACAATTTTAATCTTTCGGATCTTGCCCTAGATTGTTTAAGGCAACAAGTTATTCTAGTGCCTCAGGATGCTCACTTTTGGAGCCGATCCATTATTGAGAATTTTCGATTGGGTTCGCCCCATCTCAGCTTTGAAGAAATTGTCCAAGCCTGTCGATTAACTGAAGCGGATGATTTTATTAACCGTTTACCAGACAGATATCAAACGGTTTTGGGAGAATTCGGAGCAAACCTTTCAGGAGGTCAACGGCAACGACTAGCGATCGCTCGTGCTATCGTGACTCGCCCACCCATTTTAATGTTGGATGAGTCTACCAGCGCACTCGACTCTTATGCTGAATCACGGGTGCTCAACCAAGTATTGAACGATCGTCAGGGACAAACCACCCTTCTGATCAGCCATCGTCCCGCTGTAATCCAGTACGCTGATTGGATTGTGGTTTTGAATCAAGGCAAGGTCGAAATCGAAGGCACATTTGCTGATCTTGCCTCAAAAGAGGGTAACCACCTGCGAGTTTTACTGTAGCGGTATAAGACGGCTTCGACAAACAATCAATTGTCTTTCGCGGTGACACCTACGTGCCCTGTTCGTCCGGGCAGTAAATCTTTGATGCGTTCCCACTGGTCATCGCGCAGTGCATATCAGGGGTTGTCATGGTCTTCCCAACTAGTTCCAATGGGCTCACGCTCTACTTTACCGAATTCGCCTAATTGATGACACGCCCTAGCCCTGGATTTCTAAGGTAGGAGAGAGGTGGCACTCAAACCTCACCCGACTAGATGGTCCTGTTCATTATTAATAGGGAACGCTAAGGTAAGTAATTCTATGTTGTTTCCACGGGTCATCTTTATATGAGACAACTTCTATACTTACTTAGTATTACTGGCCAATTAATAGGGTGCGTTGCACTTGCCATTCCTGGTTATGCCCAAGCGATCGTCCCTGACGGAACGCTTCCTACTAATGTATCTTCTCCCGATGGGCGCAACTTTATGATTACAGGCGGCAGCCAAGCCGGAGGAAACCTGTTTCATAGCTTTGGTCAATTCTCAGTCCCTAGTGGTGGTTCCGCAGTCTTTGACAATACCACAGCAGGGATTCAGAATATTATCGGTCGCGTAACAGGTGGTTCCCTTTCCATGATCGACGGTCTGATCAGCACGACAAGCCCCGTCAACCTGTTTCTAATAAATCCTAGTGGAATTATTTTTGGACCAAGCGCGAGTCTAAGTATCGGCGGTTCCTTCATTGCTAGCACCGCAACTAGCTTAAAGTTCTCGGACGGAACTGAATTTAGAGCATCCAATCAAACTGCTCCCTTATTGACAATGACCGTCCCAATTGGGTTGCAATACAGCAGTAGTGCAGCCCCCATTCAGGTTCAAAAATCAAGTTTGGCAGTTGCATATAATCAAACACTTGCGCTAATTGGTGGTGATGTTGTCATCAATAGTGGAGAACTGCTAGCGCCCAATGGTCAAATTGAACTTAGCGGGGCTAATTCAGGTACCGTTGGTTTAAACTTCACGGGAGGACAATGGCAATTTGCTTATCCTGCTAACTTAACCAGAGCAAATGTGATCCTTACGAATGGTGCGACTATAAAGACCAGCGGTGACGGCGGTGGGACCATTCAGCTTGTCTCAAAACAGTTAACTGTTCAGAACTCACGAGTAGAGGCGAATACATTAGGCGCTGTCTCAGGTGGCAGCTTAAAGGTAAATGCTTCCGATTCCGTAACTGTGTCTAGCGATAGTGGGTTTGACAAAGGATTATTCGTTGAAAATCAAGGAAGTGGAGCGGTAAGTGGATTGGCTATTACCACGAACCGACTTTTCGTACAAGGAGAGGCACGGCTCTCAACAGCAACACATGGGTCAGGCAGGGGAGGAGATTTAACGATCAATGCCCTTGATTCTACGAAACTGATTGGGGCTGATACCTCTGATCCAACTGTATTCACAGGTTTAGTTACTGATACCTTTGATGGCGGTGTAGGCGGTAACTTAACCGTTAACACTGGAAAACTCACAGTTCGTGATGGAGCACAAATCTCCGCTGTAGCAAATGGAGCTGCCAGCGCAGGACAGGTGACAATTAACGCTGCTCAATCAGTAGAGTTAATAGGAGCATCGGCTTCCGACTCAATCGCTAGTGGCTTATTTACAGCTGTGGCAGAGACCGGAGAAGCAGGAAGAGCAGGAAATATCAGCATTAATACGGGACGCTTAATTATTCAAGATGGAGCACAGATTTTTGCAGGCACAGGGTCAAGAAGTGATGGAGGAAATATCATTGTTAATGCAACAGATTTAGTCGATGTTAACGGAGTTTCGCCAGTCTTCAAGTTTCCTGGCGGAATATTTAGTGCCGCAAATCCAAGTGGTGTAGGTCAGGCCGGAAATATCACAATCAATACTAGACAGCTAACCGTGCAGAATGGAGGCAGTATTGCTGTTGAAACATTAGGGCTTGGTCAAAGTGGGAAACTATTTGTTAATGCTACTGACTCTGTTCGATTAATTGGGCAAGGTCCGATGAGGAACGATCCGCTTAATCCTGATCGCCAAATTCCAACATTCAGTAGTTTATCTGCCAATGTCTTAAATCCTGGAAATGCTCAAGACTCAGGCGACATATTCATTAATACTGGGTTGCTAAAAATTCAAGGAGGAGCAAGGGTAAGCGTTGATAATGAGGGGACCGGAAGAGGAGGCGATATCAGTATTCAAGCTAGAACAGTATCGCTTGATGACTTGGGGAACAATTCAAACAATCCGGGAGGACTTCGAGCAGTAACGCTATCTGGTGAGGGAGGAAATATTATGCTCCAGTTACGGGGTCTGTTGCTGATGCAGAATGGAAACCTGATTGCTACAGATGCCTCCGGCGGTAGCGGGAACGGAGGCGATATCAATATCCAAGCGTCAATTCTATCTGCATTTAATAACAGTGATATTACTGCGAATGCCATCCAAGGAAGAGGTGGCAATATTCGAGTGGATGCTAAAGCGATTATTGGAACTCAGTTCAGACCTTCATTAACTCCAAAAAGTGACATTACAGCAAGCTCGCGCTTTGGTGCCAGTGGAGTTGTTGAAATTCGGACACCGGATGTTGATCCTACACGAGGCTTAGTAGCGCTCCCGACTCAACCACTGGATAGTGCCCATCTACTTGCTCAAGGATGCGGAACAAATCCCGGTGGGGAGGTTAGCCGTTTTGCGATTACCGGACGAGGTGGATTACCACCTAGCCCAGAAGAAGTTTTAGGAAGTGACGCTGTTGTGCAGGACTTAAGGACAGTTCCGATTCAAGTAAAACGCGATCGCTTCTCAGGCCCGATCTCCCAATCCATCTCAATACAACCATCCTCCAGCTTAGTAGAGGCACAAGGTTTGGTCAAAACTTCTCAAGGCGAAATTTTTCTCGTAGCTCAAGCTTCAAACGTAACGCTCACATCTCCCTGGGTTGCCCCCCTTTCATGTCGTGGTCACTAAAGACTCTAAATGTTATATTGTGCGCCTTCTCAGCCTGGGAGTCATAATCGGTATTGGTAACTTGAGTAGCCATGCCGTTACTGCTCAGACAATCGTTCCCCTGCCCTTGCCTGAGCAGCGTCTTCCCGCCTCTCCAGGTTTGTCCGCTCCCGCTCCTACCCCCCGCCCAAAGCTCCCACCACCCGAAGAACTTCTACAACTTCCGGCTTCCCAGCCTACCTCCCCTAGCGGAGAACTTGGAAATGAGGAGGTCAAAATTACTGTCAATCGCTTTGAGGTAATTGGAAGTACAATTTTTAGCCCCGAACAGTTCGCTAAAGCTACTGCTCCTTTTGTTGGACGATCGCTCTCTTTCGCCGAGTTGCTCCAGGTGCGAGCAGCGATAACCCAACTCTATATAGATGCAGGTTATCTCACTTCTGGAGCCTATCTACCGCCGCAAAAGTTTGACAATGGAATTGTCAAGATCAATATTCTGGAAGGCAACTTGGAGGCAATTAATATCACTGGAACACGACGGCTGAATCCGAAATATGTGCGCGATCGTATTGCCCTTGCCACTTCTGCTCCTCTGAACGTTCCTCGGTTACTGGAAGCTCTGCAATTGCTTCGGCTCAACCCATTAATTCGCAATCTAGAGACTGAGTTAGCAGCAGGTTCCCGAACTGGATCAAATATTTTGGATGTAAGGGTAACAGAAGAAAAAAGCTTGAGTACTCAGGTTCTCTTAGACAACGGAAGATCGCCCAGTGTCGGAACTTTTCGCCGTCGAATTCAGTTGAATGAGGCAAATCTGCTGGGACAGGGAGACAGCGTTAGTGTTGCTTATACCAGTACAGATGGTAGTAACGGTGTTGATTTCAGCTATACCTATCCCCTGAATCCCCATAATGGGACACTCAACTTCAGTTACAGCAAGGTGCAAAACCAAGTGATTGAAGCTCCCTTTAACCTACTCGATATTCGTGCGCCTTCTCGCGAGTATGCACTGACACTACGGCAACCTGTGATTCAAAACCCTAGCCAGGAATTTGCCCTTGGCTTGAGTGCAGACTACCGGGAAAGCGAAACTTCTCTGGCTCCGTTAGGTGTTCCACGGTTTGGGTTTCCGCTGTCCCCAGGAGCTAATACAGAGGGACAAACCCGAATTACCGCCTTACGCTTTTTTCAGGAGTGGACTCAACGCAATCAGCACGAGGTGCTGGCGCTGCGATCTCAGTTCAGCGTTGGAATTGGTGCTTTAGGAGCAAAAATTAACGACCGCTCACCAGATGGACGCTTTTTTACCTGGAGAGGACAAGGTCAGTGGGTACGGTTGCTCGCTCCTGACACCTTGTTAATTTTGCGGACGGATTTGCAGCTTGCCGATCGTTCCCTTGTCCCAGTGGAACAGTTCAGCCTGGGTGGGCAGGAAAGCGTACGTGGTTATCGTCAGGATTTTTTGCTGTCAGACAATGGAATTTCAGGTTCCGCAGAACTACGCTTGCCCTTATTTCGCAACCCCAAACAGCAGCAGGTTTTACAACTAATTCCGTTTGTGGACATAGGTAAAGCCTGGAACACGGAACGTTCCAGCTCTACAAACAGTACTTTGGCATCGGTAGGACTCGGGCTGCAATGGCAATGGAGCGATCGCTTTCGGGCACGTTTAGATTATGGCATTCCTTTGCTCGCTGTTCCTAAGGATCGGCAGACGTTGCAAGAGAAAGGGCTGTATTTTTCGGTAATTCTTAATCCATTCTAAGTGAATCACATGCTTGGGCTGTTAAGACACCTAAACCGTCGAATCTACAAAATATTAGTTTGTGGGTTGCTAGGATTGCTATTCTCCTTGCTTCTATGGAACTGTAAGGGGACTTCAGCCGCTGCTCATTCGCCTATAGCCCAAATTGTTGCTCAGTCAACCCTACTCCAAGAACAGCAGGGTCAGGTTCACTATAATGCAGGACAGTTTGCCGAAGCGGAGCGCATTTGGAGCCGAGTGGTTCAGGCTTACGAATTCCAGGGAGATAGGCTGAATCAGGTGCGAGTATTGAGTAACTTAGCGTCGGCTTATCAGCAACTGGGACGATTGAAAGAATCCGAAACTGCGATCGCTCATAGCCTCAGTATTCTAAACACCTATCCCAAAAAAAACTCTGAACAACTGCTCGTTCTGGCTCAGGTTCTCAATGCACAAGGTAGCTTGCAACTGTCATTGGGGCAAACGGAGCTAGCCCTAGCGATATGGCAACAAGCAACGGCGACTTATACTCAGGCTCATGATACAAACGGAATCATTCTCAGTTTAATCAATCAAGCGCAAGCAATGAAAAGCGCAGGTCTTTACAGCCGAGCGCTAACAACGCTGACTCAAGTGAACCAACAGTTACAGCAACAGCCCGATTCCTTGATGAAGATTGTTAGTTTGCGTAGCTTGGGTCAAAGTTTAAGAGTGCTTGGTAATCTAGAGCAGGCAGAGCAAGCGTTGCAGCAAGGGCTTGAGATCGCCCAGCGTCTGAATGTTTCCTCGGAACGAGCAGCACTTTTACTGACCTTAGGCAACCTCAGTCGTGCTCAGCAACAATTCGATCGAGCCATCGCCTTTTACCGACAATCGGCAGAAGTATCGCCTTCGTCAATTACTAAACTACAGGCGCAAATCAACCAATTTAGTCTCCTGCTTGATCAACAACAAATTTTTAACGCCCAGACTCTTTTGCCCAGTATTGAAGCGCAAATACAAGCACTCTCTCCAAGTCGTGCTGTAATCTATGCCCGGCTTAACCTTGCCCGCCACTTGATGCGTACAAAGCCAGCCCTTCAAACTAACGTAGACATCGCTAAATTTGTTGCTGCAACCGTGCTACAGGCGCGGAATCTAAGCGATCGCCCTGCGGAAGCTTATGCTTTAGGAATGATGGGTAGCCTTTATGAACAAACGCAGCAATGGTCCAGCGCTAAAGATCTGACTCAAAAGGCATTATTACTGGCTCAGTCAATCAATGCCCCAGAGATTACTTATCTCTGGCAGTGGCAAGTGGGACGAATTTTGAAAGCTCAAGAAGATTTACCAGGAGCAGAAATTGCCTATACTCAGGCGGTGAGCACTTTGCAACTACTTCGTCGCGATTTAGTTGCGATCGATCCAGAGGTTCAGTTATCCTTTCGGGACAGTGTTGAGCCAGTTTACCGTGAATTGGTCAGTCTACTCCTGCAATCAAACGCTGGCAAGCCAACTCAGCAATCATTGACTCAAGCTCGACAAGTAATTGAATCACTGCAACTGGCAGAGCTGAATAATTTCTTCCAAGAGGCTTGTTTAGATGCCCAAACGGCTCAAACAGACCAAGTTGATCCCCAGGCGGCTGTTTTATATCCCATCATTTTACCTGACCGTTTGGAAATCATTCTTAGCTTGCCACGTCAACCTTTACGGCATTACACGATCGCTGTCCCTCAATCCACGATCGACGCTACAGCAGAGCAACTAAGGCAAACTTTGGTAGTTCGGAGTGAACGGGATTATCTACCCCTCTCACAGCAATTGTATGAATGGCTTATTCGTTCTCTAGAGCCAGAGCTGACTAATAGCGGCGCAAAAACTCTCGTCTTCGTGCTGGATGGCTCTCTACGAAATGTCCCGATGGCAGCCCTTTATGATGGTAAACAGTATCTTATTGAGAAATATGAGATTGCTTTAACACCAGGGCTACACTTATTTGCTTCCAAACAGATTGAGCAAAGCCAGCTTAGGGTGTTAAGTGCAGGACTCACGGAAGCGCGGCAGGGCTTCTCTCCGCTTAAAAATGTTGCAGTGGAGTTACAAGAAATCCAGGCTGGGGTTCCTAGTACTACTGTCTTGCTGAATCAAACCTTTACCTGCAAGAAGTTACAGGACAAGATCCAGTCAGCAAAATTCTCGATCGTTCACATTGCTACTCATGGTCAATTTAGTTCAAAAGCAGCAGAGACATTTATCCTCACTTGGGACGATCGCATTAATGCCAAACAGCTCAATACTTTACTTCAACCCCCTAGTTCTAGTCAGCCACAAGCCATTGAACTACTTGTTTTAAGCGCGTGTGAAACTGCCGCCGGGGATAAGTGGGCAACGTTAGGGTTAGCAGGTGTAGCCGTAAAAGCTGGAGCACGTAGCACGATCGCATCCCTCTGGGCAGTCAACGATGAAGCTACGGCTGAATTGATGAGTCAGTTTTACAAAAATTTAGTAGTTGGTAAGCTTACTAAAGCTGCTGCCCTGCGTCAAGCCCAACTTACACTTCTACAAAACCCTCAGTTTCAGCATCCCATTTATTGGAGTCCCTACGTTTTGGTCGGGAACTGGTTGTAAAATGAACCGATTGTTCTCGATCCCATGATCACAACGTCAATCTCTACCCTTAATTGATAGAAATCATGCAGTCTCGCTAAAATTGCTCCTACAACAGCATTGATCCCTCTTTCACTACTCTTCTGTAAAAGTAATGCAAGAGGGATGTTGTTAAAGTTTGCTTTGTGCAGGTTTGCTGGATTGAGGCTGTTCTAGAATGCTATCCTTAGCAATTGTATCTAGACCAATGGACTTCAATAATTCAGCCCATTTAACTGCTACTGCTGGATCTTGGGGACGATCGCGGCGTTGCAAAAACATGGTCATCAATGCATCTTGCCATAACCCATTTGTCAAAAATAGGTTCGCTCGTTCACTGAAAGATGCTTGCCGTAACCTACCTGCCAGCGCTGGCGTGAGCTGTACTCGCTGGATATTTCCTTCAAGTGCGATATCCTTTGCTCGATCGCGGGCATCGCAGATGATGGAAAAGTACCAGTGATAAGATTTACCAACGGCTAAAGGGGGCATTGCTGAGCCAGGCAAAGGCACCGCTAATATTCCACCCGAATTAGGAGATTGGAATGTTGTTTTGTATACTTTCTGGTCACGATCGTCACGCAAAACAAGCTCAAGACTTTTTGAACTAGGAAAGTTCGGAACCCGGAAAAATAAAGTTGGATAATCGGTTGCCGTTTTGCTAACGTTACTCTCTGGCACTAGTGCGATTAATTGCTTCGGATCGAGAGCTGTTGAACTTTTTGCTTCCTGACATCCACGAGACCCTCCGCCAACCCTTCGTCCCGGTAACCCCTGAGAAGGTCGAGCCTCAGCGGAAAGAGAGAGGCTGTTGAACAGTATTAGCACCAACGCGAGACAAATCGTAGAGATTCGTTTTTGGCTGAAGTAGTTCAGTGACATGATGCGTAAATTTATACATTCTATCTGTGTGCCCTGAGCTTAACAAATAGATAACCCCATTTGGTTCTATACGTCCCAGAAAACATCTTCTTTTAACAACTCCTAGATCTATTGACTCAAACTTTAAAGAATCCTAATTTATCGAATTTTTGTTGAATTAATGGACAACTTTGGAATGCTAACAAAGAGGTTAAAAGCGGCTGAGGATAAACTCTTCTAAAAGAACTGCCTATTATTGAAGACTTTTTTAGCTTCTTATTAGCCTCTTAAGTAATCTTCTAAGTAAAACCTAGCCGTGATTACACTCCTCACAAAGGGAAGCACGAATTTTCTCTTGAAATGTACCCGCTTTAAAGCGCATACAATCATCCGTATTCTTACTAGTCTTTCTCTAGGAAAAGCTATTTTGTTTACGAGTTTTCTTGTAGCAGGCGGTGTCATTGGGGTGAAACAAACCGGAATTTTACAATTTCTAGAGTTAGCTACATTTGATCAATTTGTGAGGTTGCAGCCGGATAAGGAACCAGACTCACGCCTTTTAGTAGTAGGAATTACCGAAGCAGATATTCGATCGCAAAATCAATGGCCAATTTCGGATCAAATTTTGGCTAAGGCGTTAGCAAGTCTGCAACGATACCATCCCAAAGTTATCGCTCTTGATCTTTACCGCAATGTGCCTCAACCTCCGGGTCATGAGGCGCTGGTGAGGCAGTTAAAGCAATCAAACGTGATTGTTATTAAACAAATCGGAGATTCTACTACAGAAGCGGTTCCCGCCTTAGCGGGCATTCCAGCCAATCAAATCGGCTTTAATGATTTGGTCGTTGATCCCGATGGGGTAATCCGACGCAATTTTATGTATGCAGAAGATGAAGGAGAGAAGTATTATTCTTTCGCTTTAAGAGCCAGTTTGAAATACCTGGAGCCAGGGATGACACTTCAGGTTCGAGAGAATGCCTTGCAGATTGGTCAAGCTACTTTTCCTCGCTTACAGCCCGATTCTGGAGGCTATCAAACGATCGATTCTGCGGGTTATCAGGTTGCCGCTCAATATCGCTCAGCAGAGCGGGTTTCTAGGCAGATAACATTTAATCAAGTCCTGAATGGAACGTTTGATCCGAGTTGGGTTGCTGGTAAAGTTGTTCTGATTGGGACAACTGCTCCTAGTATTAAAGACTTCCATCAATCTCCTTACAGTGCGGTTAAGCAGGACAATCCAGGAACGTCGGGTATTCTCATTCATGCTCAGTTTGTCAGCCAGATCCTGGGCACAGTTTTAGACAGACAGACCTTGTTTTGGTTTTGGGATTCCTGGTGGGAAGGACTTTGGATTTTTGGATGGGCCATCGTGGGCGGACTCATCGTCTGGAGAATCCAAAATCCCTTTCTTCAAGGTGTTGCAGGCTTTGCTGCGCTAGGAGGCTTATCTGGGATTTGCTTTATCGTGTTTACGCACGCTGGATGGGTTTCTTTCGTTTCTCCTACGATCGCCCTTGTGGCAACCGGAGTAAGCGCGCTTGCTTATAAACTTCTACATAACACTCTGTATGACGAGTTAACCCATTTGCCTAATCGTCGTCTTCTACTGCAACGAATCCAACAAGCGATCGTACACAATAATTGCCTTCAGTCTGAAACTCTATCGGCAGATATTTCCTCCTTTGCTGTTCTGTTTCTAGGCTTAGATCGTTTCAAAGTAATTAATGAGGGATGGGGGCATCAGGTTGGCGATCAATTACTCATTGATGTTGCAAAGCGATTGAAAAAGAAGATGCCGAAGGCTGGTTTTTCGGCGCGGGTTGGGGGTGATGAGTTCGCAGTTTTGCTAGAAGACATTCGGGATAGACAAGATGTGACTAAACTAGTCGATAATCTTCAACAGGAATGTGCGAATGCGTTTCACCTAGATGGGAAAGAAGTTTTTATCAGTTTCAGTATTGGAATCACTTTGAGCCAGGTAGGGCAGGATTACAAACCAGAGAATTTATTACGGGACGCTCATACTGCAATGTATCGGGCAAAAGATCTAGGAAAAGCCCGGTACGAAGTTTTTTCAGCAGGAATGCATGCTCAAGTCGTTGAAAAACTGTGGCTGGAAAATGATTTGCGCCAGGCAATTATGCGAATCGGAGGGATAGGAGCTAAGCAGGAGCTATTTTTGCAATATCAGCCAATCATTTCTTTAGAATCTAAATCGATTACTGGATTTGAAGCCTTAGTTCGGTGGAACCACCCTCAATACGGCTCTGTTCCTCCACTCAAATTTGTTTTAGTAGCAGAAGAAAATGGGCTAATTATTCCTTTGAGCCAATGGATTCTGCAAGAGGCATGTCGGCAACTTCAATCCTGGCAGGCTATGTTTTCTGAAGCTCACTCACTCACAATGAGCGTAAATCTCTCTGGTCAGCAGCTTACTCAACCAGATTTAGTCGAGTTTGTTGAGCGAACTTTGAAGACAACTAAGCTAGACGGTCGAAATCTCAAACTCGAAATTACCGAAACCGTTGCGATGAAGGATGTTGAAGCCACTATTAATATTCTTCTCCGTCTACGAGCATTGAATCTGCGGCTTAGCATTGATGACTTTGGAACTGGATATTCATCGCTAAGCTACTTGCACCGCTTTCCTATCACCACGCTAAAGGTCGATCGCTCCTTCGTTACTCGAATGCTAGAGAGTGATGAAGATGCAGCGATCGTGCAAACCATAATTGTGTTAGGACATAAACTGGGTATGGATATTATTGCCGAAGGCATAGAAACTGCTGAGCAAGCCAGCAGTCTCCAATCTTTAGGCTGTGAATATGGTCAAGGCTACTTCTTCTCAAAGCCATTGAGTGTCGAATCAGCGACAGAATTTCTGAGATCTGCACCGTAACAGCAAAAGCCTAATTGAGTCCTACTTGTCTAACCCAGTAACGCACAAGCTACAAACGGTGTCGCCGTAGGAAGGCCACTCATTGACTCAGCATCAGAAGCAAGCCCATCGGCAAAGGGCAATGGCAATTTCAGGCAACCTACCTGTACAGCATCGTAGAACCGAAAACCGGAGCTTCAGTGTTCTATGAGTTTTCGCATCTCAACACGGATTGCTTCCAAGTATTCTTCAACTTGATTACCATCTCCTCAAAATCCTTCGCATGGATCGATGGCACGAGTGTTGGAGAGCGTGTTGCTCGAAGCCTTGAAGCCGATCTCGAAACAGCTCCAGAGCATGGACGGTCAAGTGACCACTCAACGCCTGGAAACTCAGACACTCAGAGCCGAGACTCAAGTGCTGAAAACGCAGCTCGAAACGCAAACTCAGACCAGTCAAACCGAGCTTGGCAAATCGCTGGCGAGTTTGCTCGATTCGCTGAAGACCTTCGACGAGCGGCTGAAGCTAAACGAACACAAAATCGAGCAGCTCGAGACGCAGCAGACGCGGATGCAGAATCTCCTCAACACAATCAATCAGAAAATTCCCAACGCTTTCAATCTCCCTCGCAAGTTGACGATCAGCGGCGAGACGATTACCTATCGGGGACTGATCGGGATTTGCCTGGTCTTGAGGACGTACACCGCCGAGGCAATGTAGTCTGCGAACCAGATTCTACCCGGCATCAGCAAGGAGACGTACAGCCGGATCAACAGCGTCGAGATTCGACTCAAACGGATCGAGAATCGCCTCAAGTAAATCCGCTAAACTCATCGCCGTCGATTCAGCAACAACAACAGTTTTATCAGCAGCTTTGGCACCCGTACAACCAAGGGTTACGTGCCAGCCTGTACCCGTTTGAACGAGATACTGCGATCGCTCAGAAAGCCCTCCAAGAACACGGCATTGAGGAGACTCAAAAGATTCTTCTATCAAGTGACAGCGACATATTAACCCGGCAATGATTGAGATTGCATTGTACTATGCGGCATAAGCAATCTCACGATGTTGAAAATAACTTCTGACTCTCGCTGGCAGTTTTTGCAACTTGCGAAGATGACAGAGTGCCCGATGCCGCAGTTGTGCGAAGCTGCGACTCGGTGCTTTGGAATGGACTCCCTGCTTCACATCCCCATTAAGATATTCGACCGGATTCAGATGTGGCGAATAGGGCGGCAGAAACACTAACTCAAGCTCATCGGGGTGTTGAGCGAGCAAATCTTGTACAGCGTGTGCCTGATGCACCGGATGATTGTCTACAATCCAATACAACTTTCGCTTCTGCCCTGCAATCAAGCGCTCAAGAAAGGTGATAAACATCAAACTGTCGAGTTTGCCTGCATACAGCATGAAGCGCACTAACCCTTGGCTGCTCACGCTCGCAATGAAATTGATGCGATGCCGTTTTTTCTGACTCAAGTTCGTGGCAGGCGTTTTGCCCTTTGGCGCATAGCCTCGTCCGACTTGAGCATCCGAGCGCAGTCCTGACTCATCGCCCCAAGCAATTTCTGCGTCTTCCGATGCCGCTTGTTTAACCAAGGCAGGATAGGTGACATCCAGCCACTGCTGCACTTATGAAATGTCAAGCTCATTTCCGGGTCGCGACAGCGACAAAGACGGATTTGTGAAAATAAAAACTAACGTCTTTAAC
>CAXTDB010000072.1:0-1985 GCA_964242045.1 uncultured Leptolyngbya sp.
TAGCGTTTCCTACTTTTACTTTTTTTGGCGATCGGCGGCTCACCCGGCGAGGTAGATCCTCATGTGTCCGTCTGGTGAGCCGCAGAGTAACCTCTGCGGTTTTTTAATGTCCCCTCAATTCTGATTGCAATGACTCACCTCACTTCCTGGCTTTACGGTTTTTACTTTACCCCAAGGCGTTCTGGGTGAGTTTGTTGCATGTGCAATTACCAACCCGGAACCAAGCTGGCTCCGGGTTTTTTGTTGAAGTTCATCCATTCCACAGGAGTTTAGTTCCATGAAAGATGCCAAATTAGTCCGCAAAGCCGAGCCGAATCATCAATCGATCGTTGCTTTATCGAAAGAGATTGCGATCGGGGGTCAAGAGATCGTCATTATCGGCGGACCTTGTGCGGTTGAAAGTATGACGCAAATGGAAACCGTTGCTCGTGAACTCAAATCGGCTCCGATTCAAGCGCTAAGGGGAGGTGTGTACAAACCACGCACCTCCCCTTACGCATTTCAGGGCGCAGGATTAGCAGGACTGGAAATCTTAGCCACAGTTAGCCAGCGCTATGATTTGCCAGTAGTAACTGAAGTAATGGCGATTTCGCAGATCGAAGAAATCTCTGCTTATGCAGACATGCTGCAAGTCGGAAGCCGCAACATGCAGAATTTCGACTTACTGAAAGCACTAGGGCAAGCAGGTAAGCCGATTTTACTAAAGCGAGGACTTGCAGCGACGATCGAGGAATTCATCATGGCAGCCGAATACGTCATGAGTCACGGCAATCCGAATGTGGTGCTGTGCGAACGCGGGATTCGCAGCTTTGATTCCTACACGCGCAATGTGCTTGATCTTGGTGCAGTGGTCGCGTTGAAACAGTTAACACACTTACCTGTGATTGTTGATCCGAGTCATGCCGCAGGGCGACGTGAGTTGATAGCGGACTTGTCGAGAGCCGCGATCGCCTGTGGTGCAGACGGATTAATGATCGAAAGTCATCCCGATCCGGATCAATCCGTGTCTGATGCTCAGCAGGCATTGTCGATCGAAGCAATGACGCAGTTAGTTCGCAGCATTAAGCCTGTTGCAGAAGCTGTGGGACGAAAAATGTACAGCGTCGAATGCCCACAATTTGCGATCGTATAGCTTTGCCTCAAATAAAAGAATGCGACAGACTCAAAAAGCCTGCCGCATTTTGTCTCGGATTCGCTTTTATGCGATCGACCGATCTTGCACCGATGTAGTTGTTGGACGTTTCAGCATAAAGGTTGCGACAATGATTCCCACGATCGCGAGGATCGCAGTCGGGTAGAAAAAGAGCGTATAGCTACCGAATGTATCTTTAATTCGTCCAGCTAACACCGTTCCAAGCACTGCTCCAACGCCATAAGCAGTAAAGACAATTCCATAGTTCTTGGCGTAGCTGTTTGGATCAAACAAAGTAGCGGTTGCCGTGGGTGCGATCGCCAGCCATCCGCCCAGACACAGCCAGAACAAACAAAACGCACTGAGATACACGGTTACTTGTCCAGCTTGAGCATTGATCATCAAAATCGATGCAATCAAAATCAGCACGTAAGAAATGATCGCAGCGCGTTTTGGAGAAAAGCGATCGGAAATCCAACCAAACAAGGGACGACCTAATCCGTTAAAGATCGCAAACAGAGAAACTGTCGCAGCGGCAGTTCCTTTATCGAGTTTGATGATTTCTTGAGCGACTGGGCTAGAAATTCCGATCGCGGCGAGTCCAACGAAGGTGCCGATCGTGTAGCAGATCCACAGTCCGTAGAAGCTTTGCGTTCCCAGCATCTTTGCGCCTTGGGTTGCAGTGGTTCTGAGATTCGGTGTCCAATTGCTCGGAGTCCAGCCCGCAGGCGGCATCTTGAGCGTTAACGAGACAGCGACAATAATTACAGCAAACGCAATTCCCAAAATCACAAAAGCTTGCCGTACTCCATAGCTATCAATTAAGTTTTTTGCCAAAGGTGCAGTAATCAGC
>CAXTDB010000072.1:1995-17131 GCA_964242045.1 uncultured Leptolyngbya sp.
GCGGCGACAAACCAAAACCGATTACCGTTGTTCCCAATGCAATGCCTTTTTTGTCAGGAAACCATTTTGCAGCTACGGCTAGTGGCATTCCATAAGCAATTCCGATTCCCGCCCCTGTGATCACACCGTAAGTCATGACCAGCGTAAACGGATTGGCATCGAAACCGGACAGCACATAGCCAAGTCCCGCAATCACACCACCCGTCGCCGTCACTAACCGTACACCGTAGCGATCGATTAAAAATCCAGCGATCGGCATTAACAGCGCAAAGACGACTAGCAAGACAGTAAAGGGTAATAAGCTTTCGGTTGCGTTGATTTTCAACAGCGCTTCAAGGGGTTTACGGAAAATGCTCCAAGAGTAAACCGTACCCAGACAAAGTAAAACAATAATGCCTAGCGGAACGAAGAACCAGCGACCTTTCTCCGCAGGTAAGCCGAATAGGGTAACGTTATTCATTAAGGTTAGGAAAGGGAATCCGCCGCAAATCGTTCACGAAGCTAAGGGAAGCGATCTCGTCGGGTGAGCTAGAGAAATCTGGAATACTTTGAACTGTATCAGTCTGCGTTAACCATTTTTTTGCTGAAGCAATCACAGATTCTATGGTTTTCGATAGATGCAAATCTATAACGTCTTTTCCTCAACTAAGAAAACCGACAGATTTTCTTATCGTTCTAGCTGCAAGCAGGATGCACTGAACGATCGAACGATTTCTGCAAAAGGCTGATTGTGTTCCATTAGTACCATGTGACCGCCAGGAGCCATAATATTTAGTTCTGCTTGCGGCACTTCGGTACTGATTCGTTCACTTGCAAAAGCGCGTGTCGCAATGTCAGATTTGCCAACAATGACGAGCATTGGAACAGAGATAGTCGGTAACGTTGCAGTTTCATCAAATCTAAACATTGCTAGAACGCCGCGCGCCAAAATGCCCGGTGGTGCTTTGATGCCAATTAGACTAGAGAAATTAAGCTGTCCGCGCGTTTCCCTACCTGTGAAGCCAGAGATTTCGGTTGTTAGCAACGTTGAACCGTTTAGATAACTCAGCCAGCTTGTGACCCAGAGGACAGGAGAAAGCGCGATCGCTAAATGCAGCAATGGTTCTAATACAGGCTTCTGAAGTGGCAGCAATAGTTTACTCAGAATGGCAGTTTTCACCGGATTGGTATAAGTGCCATCAACTAGAATCAAGCCTGCTACTCGCTGTTTTAATTGTTCTGGAAACAAGCGGGAGAAAGTTAGCAAAATCATTGCTCCCATGCTGTGTCCGAGTAGCACGACAGGCTGATCGTCTACTAATTCCATCACGGCTGCTAAGTCATGAGCATACTTTTCTAGCGAATAGTCGCGGTTCTGTGGTTTTTTAGATTTGCCCAAACCAGGAAGATCCCACACAATCACCCGAAACTGATCGGTAAGCTGCTTTTTCGCGTAGTACCAAACGGTGCTATCGGGTCCCCAACCGTGAGTTAAAATTAGAGTTGGAGCGCGATCGAGTCCATAAAATTCGACGTTGATTTCGCTACCATCTGGACGAGTTATTCGTTGAACTTCGTTACTTCGGATGGGTTTAGGTTCATCCCGTCCAGGACGACGAAGCAGCAAAGTTGGCAAAAAGCCTAGAAATGACCATAACAACAGTCCGATGCTGAGATATAACCAGCGATCGCTGATTAATTCGCCTTCATGCCATTGATGAAAAATGTAAGCTCCACTTCCAATCAAGACAATTGTTATCACACCGGATAACGAACGCAGCAAAAAATCGAGGGGCATGAACATAGCGGGTTCAACCTCTTGAAACAATAAATTCAATTAAGCTGAGATTAGAGAAAAGCGCGAATCGGCGTAACCCTCTGAGGTTAGAACACGGTTAGCACTACTCAATTTTTGCCTAAACTTCTAACTGTTTCTCACTACCGTCATCGTCGATCGATTGCTCGCCCACTCCGATCATTTCAATTCGGATTGTACGATCGCTCGGTTGCCATTGTCCCTGACGCGATTGAATCTCAACCACTGTATTGTTTACTCGATAAGTTGTTGTCGCAAACTGACCGGATTGATAATCAAACGATCGACCATCATCCTCATACAAGGTAAATTCACCACTACCTGGATAGATTCTGAGTCGAAGCTGATCGATCGATTGTTCATCCACATACTGCATCACAGCTTGCATCGGAATGATTGCACCCGCTTTCGCATACATTGGCATTCGTTCTAATGGAGCGTGAGCTAAGATATGCTGATTGCCGCTAAATTTTTCGCCTGTCCACCAATCAAACCAAGTGCCTTCTGGTAGATAAACAGCGCGATACTCTACACCGGGACGATAAACCGGAGCCGCCATTAGATGTGATCCAATCAGCACTTGATCGTGAAGATGATAAGTCTGCGAATCATTCGGATACTCGTACAGCAAAGGTCGCAGAATCGGCGCACCCGTTTCGGAAGCTTGCCAGAACAACGAATAGAAATAAGGCAGCAATTGATAACGTAGTTCGATGTACTCGCGACAAATGGCTTCGACGCGATCGCCAAACACCCATGGTTCGTGTTGAGCCGTTGTCAGTGCAGAGTGTGCCCGCATCAACGGATAAAGCATTCCTACCTGCATCCAGCGCGCGAATAGTTCCGCTGTCGCATTTCCCGCAAATCCACCAATGTCCGCACCAACAAAAGCAACCCCGGATAGTCCCATGTTGCATAACATTGGGAGCGACATTTCGAGATGTTCCCAAAGTGATTGATTGTCGCCCATCCACACCGAAGACCAGCGCTGAATTCCAGCAAAACCGGAGCGGGTTAGGACAAACGATCGCGCATTGGGTCTGAGTCGATTTAAGCCTTCTGCGGATGCGCGCGCCATGTTGTACCCATACAAATTATGTGTTTCTGCGTGAGTTCCCTGTTCTTCGGGATTGCCTTGCGGAGCATCCATCGGGAAAAAGATATGTTTGCCTTCGTCTCCGAAAGGTCGATCGGCAAGACAAGGTTCATTCATATCATTCCAAATGCCTTCAATTCCTACATCGGTTAAAGTTCTCTGCCAATCGCCCCACCACTGCCGAACTTCTGAACGCAAGAAATCAGGAAACACAGATTTATCGGGCCAAACATAACCAGCAACTAACTTACCGTCTGCACTTCTAACAAAACAATCTTTTTCTAAGCCTTCGTGATAGACCGGATAGTTCCCATCCGGTTCGTATTTCACTCCCGGATCAACGATCGTGACTGTTTTAAATCCATTTTGCTTGAGTTCAGCAATCAACTTTGCTGGATCAGGAAAGCGTTTTGGACTCCAAGTAAACACTCGGTAGCCGTGCATATAATCAATGTCGAGGTGGATTACATCACAGGGAATTTTGCGCGATCGAAATTCTTGAGCTAGTTTCTGCACCACATCTTCCGATTCATAGCTCCAGCGACACTGATGATAGCCAAGCGACCATTTTGGCGGTAGGGGCATTCGTCCGGTTAGTTCTGTATAAGTTTCAAGAATCTGAGCCGGAGCAGTTCCATGAATGATGTAATAGTCTAGTTCTTGACTCTGAGCCTGCATCTGCCAGATTCCCGGCTCTGTTGCTCCGAGATCGAACTGACTCAAGTGAGTGATGTTGAGAAAAATTCCGTAAGTTAGCTCTGGACGGAGCGCAATGAAAAACGGAATCGCTTGATACATCTCATCATCGATCGATGAATAATCCAGCGCATCGACTGTCCAATTCGTTTTAATCTGCGATCGCTTATCTAACAGTCCTGCACGTTCCCCAAAGCCGTAGAAATGCTCATCGGCTTCGATCGTTTTCCAGCAGGCAACTTGTCCCATGCGCCATGCAATGTTGGTATCGTGCGCGAACGGTTTGCCATCGAGATCAAAGCAGCGAATTCGGCAGGGAGATCGCTCAATTACTATTCGCATTTGAGCGGTTTGAATCTCGATGGCTTCCTTTTCTTCTACCTTGAATTGCACGGTTTCCCACGCTTCGTCGGGTCGATTCACCGCCCACGATCGACGTGGCAGAAATTCGCCATTTGGAGCAAGCTGTACCCGGATTAGATTCGCGGCAAGAATGCTGAGTTTCAAGCAAGCCTCACCGCAAGTGAGCAATACAGATCGATCAGAAATCTCAGCGCGATCGACATTGCCCAATGCGATCCAAGGCTGACGAGTGGTAGGCAGCTTTCCAAAAACTTGAGGCATGATAAATTAGCAAATAAACAATCTAGCCAACTAATAAAGATTCTGCACCATCGATCCAAACTTCTGTGCCTGTAATGTGGCTCGCGGCATCCGATGCCAAAAATGCAACGAGTTGAGCTACTTGATCCACTCTGCCGGGTAATCCACCATTCAGTGGCACGCGACCATGCGGATAATCCGCAGGCTCTTTGATCGACTCAATATTGATCGGATGCGAAGTATTGTGAATGTTCGTTCCGATCGCGCCTGGACAAATCACATTCACTCGAACTTTATGCTTCGCTAGTTCCAGCGCCAGCATTTTCGCAAGGGCAACTTGCGCTGCTTTCGTACAAGAATAAGCCGTTGCCCCCGTGTTACTAAAAGTTCTAGTTCCATTCACCGAAGAAGTAATAATGACTGATCCACCCTGTTTCTTCAAATAAGGAACAGCATATTTAACCGTGTAAAACGTGCCATTCAGATTTGTGCTAATCGTTGTATTCCAGTCTTCGGGTGTAATCTCCTCGATCGGTGCCCACACGCCGTTAATTCCAGCATTTGCGAAGACAATATCGATTCGTCCAAACTGTTGCACAATTTGATCGATCGCGCGTTCGACTTGATCGGGTTGAGCCACGTTCGCGACCACAGAAATCGCCGTTCCGCCCTGATGCTGAATCTTTTCAACGGTTTCATCAATCGTCTGCGCCGACCAATCGATTCCAGCCACGATCGCGCCTTGCTCTGCCAGCACCAAGGCAGTCTCCCGCCCGATTCCTGACCCCGCACCCGTAATTATCGCAACCTTACCTGAAAATTGCATGATTTCCTCACGAGAAGTCGTCCATCCCTACCTTGCTGATAATGCTGCGATCGCGCCTCTTCCTTCCGTTAGGTTCAATATCAAGTCGAACCCCAAATGTTCGGCTGTTTACTGCCAAGCGGTAGAATCTACCGGGTACGCATCAGCGATCGTGACGGCGAATTTTGAAACTTGACGGAAAAGTCACAGCACTAATGCAGAATTGGCTGCCAGAACTACCTCAAGCCTAGATCAACTCGCATTTCTCTAACATACTGCGATCGACAAGGTGATCCCCAGCAAACTGTTTGAGCAGGCATCGATTTCAACACAGTACTGCGCGCTCCGATCACCGCATTCGAGCCAATCTCAACTCCAGGCGCAATAAAGCAATCCGTTGCAATCCAAACGCCGTGTCCGATTGCGATCGCGTTCGTTTCCAGTCCAAATGCTCGATCTCTGACATCATGGCTGCCTGTGCAAAGATAACTTTTCTGAGAAATTACACAGTGATCGCCAATAGAAATGCGATCGAGACTATAAAATACAACATTATCGCCAATCCAACTGTAATCACCGATTTCGACTTTCCAAGGATATGTAAATCGTGCAGTTGGACGAATCAGAACGCCTTGACCAATTTTTGCGCCAAACCATCGCAGCACCGAACATCGAATCGAATTGAGTGGCTGAGGTGTGATCGAAAAGACGATCGCTTGCACTAGCCACCACAGTAAAACATACCAACCGGGACGACCGCGATCAAACCAAGACTGATCATACTTGCGGAGATCGACGAGCGAGGGCGCGTTGATGTCGATCGCAGAGTGTCGAATCTGAGTCATGATTCCGGTTGTACGATCGATTGAACAACGGGTTTCGGAGTGTTCAGCGTCCCGCCATGCCGCAGTTCAAACAACTTCACTCCGATCTGGAATTCATACTGACTCAGCAAACGCGCATAAATATAGCCTGCTCTGCCATCGAGAAATCCCAATCGAATCACGTAAGCGAGTAAAAATCGCAGCGTTGGCTTAAACGGCAATCTGATCCAAATTCGCTTCAAGAACCGCTTGCGCTGCACCGAATCACCAAACAAGTTTGCTCCGATCGTGCCGTCCTCGCCTTTACCCGTGAGCAAATTCAAATAAACCTGCGCTTCCCAATTCGAGTAGCGATTGTGGCGTTCTAGCCAGTGATACAAATCCTTGAAGTCGATGTGCAGCATATCATTTTGCAGATAGCCCACTCTTCCTGCCAAAACCACATGCTCGTGAACTTCGTTGTCACCTGTATTCCGAATTGCCTCGGTGCTGAGATTCTCGTAGCGTCCTTTCTGGTGTTGAAACAGTCTTAGGTTCCAGTCTGGATACTTGCCACCATATCGAATCCACTGCCCCAGAAAGAACACTCTGCGATTGAGATAATATCCTTCAAACTCCGGATTCTGAATTGCTGCCTCAATCTCATCCCACAATTCCGGTGTGATCCGCTCATCGCAATCGACAATCAACACCCATTCATTCCGAAACGGCAGATTCTCCAGCGACCAATTCTTCTTTTTGGGCCAGCGTCCGTTGAAGTGAAACTGTACCACAGATGCCCCATAGCTTTCTGCGATCGCAACCGAACGATCGCTACTTTGCGAATCCACGACAAATACTTCATCGGCTCTAGCGACACTTTCGAGGCAGGCGGGCAGATTCGCTTCTTCGTTGCGGGCAGGAATCAGAACCGAAACCGGAAGTTTAGAGACAGTCATAATCTGAATACAACAGAGGGCATACATCGCTAAAATTAGCCATGACAGCCCCAGTATTCCCATTCGGGCAGAAGACCACACCGAAAAAAATCGGAGCCGTTGAGACTCCGACCAGTCAATCAGTGGGATCGTGTTCTAGCTACTCGACTTATCCACACTCAATCGATAGGCAGGCTTTACCGCTGACAGTTTGACGACTTTTTCAAACAGATCTTCATACTGCGTCAACGCTTGCTCGAATGAATAGCGCTCGATCGCATATTGTCGTCCTTGTTTTCCAAGTCGAGTCGCCAATTCTGGATTGTGATACAGCGCTAAAATCTGATTCGCCAAAGCTTCTGGATTTTCTGGCTCAACCACGATCCCGCCGTGACTTTTCTCGATCGCTTTTGCCGCACTTCCCGTACTTGGAACCGATGCGACGATCGCGCATCCGCTGGCAAGCAACACCTGAGTTTTGGACGGCATATTAAACGAAACCACATTCCGCTTCTGCACAATCAACCCCACATCTGCCGCCGCTAACATTTCAGGCAGTTTCTCCCGTGGTTGGAACGGCAGTAATTTCACATTATCTGCGCCGTGTAATTCACAATGCTGTTTGAGTTTCTCGATCGCTTTTGGCTCTCCGACGATCGCGAACGCAATCTCTGGGATGTGTTGCAATTTAGCAGCCGCTTCGATCACCGTCTCTAAGCCCTGTGTCAGCGCAATATTTCCCGAATAAAGCACCACAAACTTTCCATCGAGTCCGTGCGCGCTCCGAAACGCATTGTTTTCTTTAGACATCGGGCGAATGAAAGCCGTATCCACCCAATTTGGAATGCAGGTCAGCTTACTCGGTGGCACTCCTTTGTTTTCCAAGTTCTCAACGAATCCATCCGCGATCACACTGATCGTATGTGCCGTGCGATAAGCAAACTTTTCTAACGCTTCAAACACCCGGATCATCGTTTTATTTTTCAGCAGTCCGACATGCACCGCTGCTTCGGGCAGAATATCCTGCACATTTAAAACGATCGGACAATTGTGAAACCAGCTTAAAAGTGCTGCTGGAACGCAGACTGGGAGTGGTGGAACTGTCAGGAGAATTATATCCGGTCGCCAACCTCGAAGCGCTTGAAAGAAACTGGTGAACACAAAACTACTGTCGAGCAAAACGCGATCGATTAAACTCGGTTTGGGTTTGACCCACATATAGCTACGCTGAATCGTTACGCCGTTGCGTTCTTCGGTCGAGTAAAGCTTACCTCGGTAGCCTTCATAGATTTGACGCTGCGGATAATTCGGCATTCCGGTAATCACTCTGACTTGATGCCCCCGTCTAACTAACCCCTCAGCAAGTTCAGTCATTAATGGCGCAATCCCAATCGGTTCTGGATGGTAGTTGTAGGAATAGATCAAAACACGCATAGCTTAGTGAACCCAAACGGCAATGGTTGTGGTGTAATTCAGCCGTCAATTGTTCAGAAGCCACAAATGACTTGAACCTGTTCGATATTGAGATGTGCTAGGGGTCACATTTTGCAGACGAAACCTGCGATCGTATTCAGGAAAAGAGTCGTGTGAGTTCTGGGCTGAACGTTCTCGCAAAAATAGGGACGCTAGTTCTAGGTTTCCCAGAAAACGATCGTCTTCACATTGATAAACTGGGAGGCTCTCAGTTCAGCTTTTCTCGAAGTGTATAAATTCGGACAAATGAGATCGATATCTCGACCTTTTACGGGGGCGGTCTATATTCTATTTCAACCGCAAAATCGTAAGTCCGGAAAGTAATGCGTGTTACAGATTTCAAGTATTTAAAGAAAAAACATATTTGAACGAATCGGTAATTATACGTAGTTCGTGTAGAACAAAATCTTTAGAGCTATTCACATCAAGAATTCATCAGTGCAATCTTGAGATAGTTATTATTAGGAAGACCCACACTCGGCTGAGCGTGGGTCAAGTTGCCGCAGGTGTAATCGGACATTAAAACAGTCTCTAATCTTCGCCACCTTTCAATAAATATTGATTGTTGATGACTTTGATCGAAAGACGAGCAGATAAAACGTCGCTCCGTGTTTCAGCGATCGGGCGAATCACAATTCCTTCTCGATGGTTCTTGGTATTCGGATAGTATCCTTCAGCTAGGGTTAAAAGCTGCTCCAAAGTCTGATCAAAGTTGGAATCTTGCCGAATTGTCTCGACAGGCTGCAAATTGTATGTTTTGCAGAAGTCTAAGAACTGTGGATAGTCGAGATACTTCCCTTGTCGAATGTTAAACACATTAAACACAAAGAGATTCGCTTCTTTTAGTCCTAATCGATTCTTTTGAATTCCAGGCGCACAGATTTCTCCTTGAACCGCAAAACCATCGGGCAAGGCTTCCAGGCTGTACTTCTCTGCAATCTGCCAATAGACATTCTGCGATCGCTTCAGTTCATTGTTTCGAGAACATACATAGAAGTGATCGTCTAAGTTTGCATAAGTGGCAGAGGTTCCATCACACTTCAGAGTAATGTAAACCGCTTTTCCTCGAAGCTCGTCGAGAACCTCGATCGCAGATTGCAACCGAATCTCATCAGTTTTGGGAATGAATGCGGGAAAGCCTGCAACGCGATCGGTATTTCCTACATCGATCGGAGGCTCATACTTCACCACACCACAGAGATCTGTTAGGTCATCTCCGACTTCCAGATTGAACGATCGTACAAGTTCGGCATCTAAACAAGCTTCGAGCGGCAGTGCTAACCCTTGGCTCAGAACGCCTTTCATTTTCTTCGTTCGCACTCTGAACTTAGAAGGGCGCATGAACTCTGACCATTCTGTTTCTGGCAACACAGAATCGATTTCAAAAAAAGCACAGCGATCGCCCACTTGGAACTCTGATTTTTTCACGACTAAGCTCCAACCTTGTACGATCGCTTTTTCGATAAAGTCTGCATTCGGAATTGGCTGAAGTTGAGCAATCTTCTGCACAGAAACTAACTTACGTTGCATCTCCTCACCTCGGAACTATCATTTTAGAATTAACTTTTAGAATTGACGGAGAGTAGAGGAATCGAACCCCCAGGTGTTACCCAGTCTTCGTTTTCAAGACGAATTGCCTACCCTTTAGCGATACTCTCCATTTTGGGGTGACTGACGAGACTTGCACTCGCTAACACTAATTTCATAGATTAGCTCCTCGACGACTTCGGATTCAGCCACAGTGGATTCGGCGGGATTTGAACCCGCAGCCTCTTGTGTGCAAGACAAGCGCTCTCCCAATTAGAGCTACGAACCCAAGCAGGAGTGATAGGACTCGAACCTACAATATCCAGGGTCGAAACCTGGTACTCTTCCAATTGAGCTACACTCCTATGTTTTAGTAAGATATGTTTTGGCAAGAGTGGTAGGACTCGAACCTACACAGATCGATTTAGAAGATCGATGCCCTTCCGTTAGGCGACACTCTCAGAAAATTGAAAATGACTGGAGTGGATAGCGAGATTTGAACTCGCTCCCAGAGTTTGGAAGACTCTCATGCTACCGTTACACCATATCCACAAGTGGGGCTGATGACAGGAGTTGAACCTGCAACCCGCTGCTTACAAGGCAGCCGCTCTGCCACCCTATCGCTACATCAGCATTTGGTCGCGGAGCCAGGAGTTGAACCTGGTAAACTTCGGCTTATGAAACCGAAAAGCGCACCGTAGCTTTATCTCCGCATGGGTCGCCAGAGACTCGAACTCTGATCTTTCTGCTTAAAAGGCAAACACTCTAGCCATTGAGCTAACGACCCGTCATGATAGAATTTTCTTTGCCCAGTATCCTCTAGGTGGTTTAGCGATGCCATAGGTCCTGCACCATTTTGCGATGGCAGCATCAGACACTTTAAATTGCTTTGCAATTCGGCTGGTTGGAACTTCCCACACTAATTTCTCTAATTCCTCTTTGGAAGGTCGAGTGGCTTTGCGGGATGCCATACGAAAACAATGGAGGGAACAGTATGTATCCTGATCTGGTGTAGATAGAAGTTGATTGCAGAATAAACAGTTTGTCCGTTTATCGATCGTGCTTCGTTGATGTCCTTGTTCAATCAGCTTAGTTAGCTCAGGATTTACAGCTTGCCATGCCGTATAGTGAGCTTGGCTGTCGAAAACTAAAACAGTGATAGGACGATGATTTGCTTCTACTTCACTCACGAACTGAGGAATTTCAGATTGAATGGAAGTGAGGCTCTTATTGATGGCTCTGTTCGCATAATTCTCGGTCAGGGCATGGCAATTCGGACAGAGAATTTGGAGATTTTCGAGGCGGTTGTCATGTCGATCGCCATTAAGATGATGGAGTTCTAACGGAATTTTTTGATTGAGCCAAGTTTGTAAGCGACATGATTCGCACATTGCAAGCTTCAGTCCGTCTCGGATTAGCTTAAGCTTTAACTTATGACTTGAGACGATTGAACCTTGATGTAAGTAAGCGGCTGCGGGCTTGAGATGAGACGTTCTAGGATGTCCTTGTCCGCCTTGATTTCCCTGGTAGGTGATCCCTAGCTTACGCAAATATCTCTCAAGTGTTCCAGCTTTGCACGACAACTGCATGCAAATATAAGACTTGGAACGTTTCTGACTGATCCATTTTCTAATTTGCGTTTCTTTGTTTAGAATGTCATCTCTTTTCATTCCTCTATGATAATACTTGATGTAATTAGCAGGATTCACGTTGATCTATTATGAGCAATCCGTAAATCTTTCAAGTGCCCCTGTGTAAGAGCATAGTCGGGATGGTAGGACTCGAACCTACGGCTCCAGAGTCCCAAACTCTGGCTTCTAAACCGCTGAATTACATCCCGTAGGTACACCGAGCAGGACTTGAACCTGCTAGTAACACGCTCATCAGGCGTGCGCGTAGACCACTTCCGCCTTCGGTGCTTGGTACTCCTGACAGGACTCGAACCTGCACTAAATTAGATCGCTTCTAAAACGATCGCCTCTACCAAGTTGGGCTACAGGAGCTTAAGAAACAGGAGGATAGAATCGCTGACCCAAACGCGCTTCATGCCCCCCGACTGGAAAGGAAGGAATCGAACCTTCAAACACCTGATTCAAAGTCAAGCCGCTTTGCCGATTTGCGTACTTCCCAAAGCTAAATGGATGCCGAGGTTGGATTTGAACCAACATCTCCATCGTTCAGAGCGATAGCGACTTTCCAAGTCGTCCACTCGGCATTGGCTGCCTCAGTAGGACTTGAACCTACAACGGAGCGGTTAACAGCCGCTTGCTCTGCCAATTGAGCTATGAGGCATTGAATGTTCCTGAATGCTCAGGATGGGAATGGCAGGAATCGAACCCGCCTCTTCAGAGCTTCAATCTGACGCTAGAACCAACTCAGCTACATTCCCCAAAAAGAGTTTGGGACGGAGAGAGTGGGAATCGAACCCACAGAGGCGATTAAACCTCGTTAGCTTCGCTGCACCGAAGGTGTTCGTTTAGCAAACGACGTGCTTTACCTATGGCGATCTCTCCATGAGTGGCAGTGCTGACGGGAGTTGAACCCGCAAACGCAACTTTGAAAGAGTTGTGGCTTTACCCATTTGCCTACAGCACCACGAATGATTGGCGCAGGGACTGAGATTTGAACTCAGATCGTCGGTTTTGGAGACCGAAATGCTACCGTTACACCATCCCTACAAGTGTGGTCGCAGTGCGGGGAGTCGAACCCCGAATCGTCTCGGATATGAGCCGAGATCCTGACCGTCAGGACACTGCACAGTTTTGAAGTTGTTTGGAGTCCGGGAGGGGAATCGAACCCCCGTTGAGCAGATTTGCAGTTTGCCGCCTTCCCACTTGGCTACCCGGACAGGCGAGGATGACGAGATTTGAACTCGCGACTTCTGGTTCGACAGACCAGCGCTCTAGACCAGGCTGAGCTACATCCTCTTGTTAGAAGGCAAGGTGTGATAGTTTTGCCTTCTTTGAATCGTTAATTATTTAGTTTTCATGGTTCGGTGTGAGTGTTGTCTAAAGCATCGAGCGCAGTTTCAAAAAGCCTTCGCTTTGCGCTTTTGAAATTGCTTCTGCTTGTTTTCGCGATAAACGCAGTTCAGCACTGGTTTGTCCTCTCCGACGATCCCAGCTAAAGTCCCAGGAGTCCGATTTCGGATGTCTTAGAAACAGAATCATTTCGTCGCCTCCGGCTTGTCTTTCCTCGTACTACATTAATACTACATTGTGTATTACAAGATTGTCAAGGGCGTACTACAAGTTTTTTTCGGAGGCTTTCCAGAACTGTTCGGCGAAGGCGATAGCGGGATGAATCGGTGCTTTTGGCTTAGTCTTGAGCTTCATACCGAGTTCGGTTAAAAAGCGATCGCCCTTTCTAGAATTACAAGTCGCGCAGGCAGTCACTACGTTATCCCAAGTGTGAGTTCCGCCTTTGGAACGGGGAATCACGTGATCGATCGTCAGATGCTTGGTGCTGCCGCAGTACTGGCAAGTGTGACTGTCTCGACGCAGAATTTCTCGGCGGCTCACAGCGGGAGCTTTCCAATGACGTTCTGGATTCGTTCCAGTTAAGCGAATGTGTTCAGACACTTGTAGTACGACATTCGGCGATCGGACTTCCCACTGACGCGCCTCTTCAAATTCGAGAGCTTCGGCTTGTCCAGAGATGATTAGAACAATGGCTCGTTTGATGTTGATATGCGCGATCGGTAAGTAGTTTTTGGAGAACACCACGATCGATGCTTGTAATATGTGTGGTTCAGTTGCCTGCATGACGTTTCACTCCTTGAAAAAGAACCCCGCTCCTGATGTGCCAGAAGCGGGGAAATGGTGAGGATATGCCCTTACGCTAAGAACAGGAATCGCCTGTCTCTCCCGCTTTTTACACGATGATTTTTCAGCCAGTTTTCTGACAAACGCGCGCTTTCCAATCCCGATGTCGGGTTGGGAGAAGTACAGTCACTCACAGAAAAACCGCTATAAATCATCGCTGTGTATTACTTGTAGTACGCTTTGTTCTTATACTACACATATATTACAAGTCTGTCCAGACTATTTCGGAAATTTGCGCTGTAATCAGAGTTCGGTCAATTGCAGACTTGATCAGCTACTAAACAGGAACCGTTGCAAAACTGTCTTGAAGTCGATCGATTTCCAAATCAATCAAATAATCAACTGTCCAGTTTGCACAGCGTTGCAGCATGTGAAAAGGATAGCTATTGGCAACACCCACGACTGGAATTTTGGCAGCTTTAGCAGCTTGGATTCCCGCGAAGGTATCTTCGATCGCTAAACATTCCGAAGCTGTTAACCGAAGATCGGGGAATTCTTGATTCAAGCGCTCGATCGCTAATAAATATCCATCCGGTTCAGGCTTGCTCGTTGTTAAGTCGTCACCGGATACAATGACCGAGAAACGCGATCGCAGATTTGCCCGTTCGAGAACGAGTTCGATTTCGGTTCGGAGCGCGCCGCTGACGATCGCAAATTTGCACTGAGGCAGCTTAAACATCAAATCTTCGATTCCCGTATAAAGCGGCAATTTCTCTAACGCGCTGATTGCCTGCACGTATGCTTGAGCTTTGCGGGCGACTAATTCATTCAGATAAGCAGGACTGACAACTCGCCCGCGCCGTTCTAAAAGTTCTTGAATACACGCACGATCGCTGCGCCCCAAACAGAGTTCGCGGAATTCTCCGGGTTTAGGGCGCAGGTTCTCCTCGATCAATACTTGTTCTAGGAGTTTATCGTGCAGAGGTTCATCGTTGATGATGACCCCGTTAAAGTCAAATAAAACAGCTTTTAGCATTCGGCATCCGGCGCGATCGTCCCGTCTTTTACCTTACACCGAAGACAGCCAATCCAACTTCGCTACGATACTGCAAATTCTCCATCGAACTCGTCGAATTCTTCAAGATCTGTACTCGGTAACGCTTTGATTCCGTGTGTCACTTGATGAAGCCACCAAAATTCCTCGGTATGAACGGCGGCGAATCCGGCTGCACCCATCCAGGCTTCGGTGCTGTCATGGGCATAAGCGCGAATATACGGTTCTTCAAAAATTTGTGTTAACCATTCTGTTTGTCTTAGCATCTTTTGACTGCCATCGAGAATGATCACTTCGCCGCTTGATTGCAATAATCTAAAGCATTCTTGCAGAATTAACTTAGAGATTGACGGTGGTGTTTCATGAAACAATAACGAAGCCGTTACTAAATCAAACGAATGATCGGAAAATTTTGTATTTTCTGCTTTGCCGTGTATCCAGTGGATTTTTAGATTCGCTTGTTTGGCTTTGCGATCGGCAACCGCCAACATATACGGTGATAAATCTAAGCCAAAAACTTCTGCATTCGGAAATGCCTGTTTGAGTAATAACGTCGTTGAACCTGTCCCGCAACCGAGATCG
>CAXTDB010000073.1:0-13829 GCA_964242045.1 uncultured Leptolyngbya sp.
TTATCTTTGCCGCCTTTTTTCTTCTTGCCGCTCCCGCCGCCTTGATAGCCTCGGTATCCCGGTTGAGGAGGGCGCATTCCGCCACCCATACCCCCGAATGGATTCCCACCACCAAATGGATTAGGAAGTCCGCCCATCGGTCCACCCATGCCGGGTAAGCCCATTTGACCCGAACCCATCTGCTGCATCATCGTTCGCATTCTTTGGAAATTGCTTACGAGTTCGCTGACTTCCTTATCTGAATGCCCGGAACCTTTGGCGATGCGTTTGCGGCGACTGGGAGAATTTGCCAGCAGATCGGGATCTTTGCGTTCTGCGATCGTCATTGAACCAATCATCGCTTCGGCTTTTTTGAGTTGTTCTTCGCCTTTTTGAAGCTGTTCTTCGTTCACCATCTTGCCCATGCCGGGAAGCAGCTTCATTACGCCACCGAGCGATCCCATGTTTTTGAGCAATCGGGTTTGTTTGAGAAAATCAGTGAAGTCGAATTTGGCAGAAAGGATCTTTTCCTGCATTTTTTCGGCTTCTGCCATGTCTACTTCTTCGCGCGCTTTTTCCACGAGCGTCAAGACATCGCCCATACCAAGAATCCGCGATGTCATACGATCGGGATAAAACGGCTGTAACGCATCGACTTTTTCGCCGATCCCGATGAATTTGATCGGCTGTCCAGAAATGCGACGAACCGAGAGCGCTGCACCCCCGCGCGTGTCACCGTCCATTTTGGTGAGGATTGCGCCTGTGACTCCGATTTGCTCGTGAAAGGTGCGAGTGAGGTTTGCGGCTTCTTGACCCGTCATCGCATCCACGACGAGCAGGGTTTCGTGCGGTTGAATCGTGTCTTTGATGCGCTTGAGTTCGCCCATCATTGATTCGTCAATCTGCAACCGTCCAGCAGTATCGACGATCACGACATCGAAGCCATCGGTTCTGGCTTTTTCGACTCCCTGACGCGCGATTTCAACCGGATCGGCATCTTTGCCTAAGTCGAAGACGGGGATGTTGATTTGCTTACCGAGCGCGATCAACTGGTCGATCGCAGCAGGTCGATAAACATCAGTTGCAACCAGTAAAGCTTTGCGATTTTCTTTTCTTAAATGGAGCGCTAATTTCGCCGTTGCCGTCGTTTTCCCGGTTCCCTGCAAGCCTGCCATTAATACGATCGTCGGAGCTGTTTCTGCTTCAGCCAGGGGGACGTTAGCATCGCCCATGACTTTGACAAGCTCGTTATAAACGACCTCGATAAATTGTTGATCGGGACGCACCCCGGAGATGACTTCAGATCCAAGGGCGTTTTGTTCGACTTCTGCAACAAAATCTTTGACGACTTGCAGGTTGACATCGGCTTCGAGGAGGGCGCGACGAACTTCCCGCAGGGCATCTTTGACATTTGATTCTGAGATTTTGTCTTGACCGCGAACTTTTTTCCAGGCTTGTTCTAAGCGATCGGCAAGAGCGTCAAACATAGGAGGAACTGATCAGAAGATATCTCCTCCAGAGTAGCGTGTTTCTGCATCACGCAGGCACAATGGAGCGGTCGGAAATCCCACCAAAGCATGACCGCTCGCGTTCAAACCCTTTAATGATGCTGTCCGACTTGATGGTTTCCCGTTTCTGGCTCTCGATTTTCGATCCGCGATCGATTGATCGCAAGTCTCGGTTTCGATATCTTAAATTTCGGCATCAGTTGCGGTTTCCCCATTCCATACGTGAGGGCGTAGCTCTGAGACAATCCCCACAGCCAAATTGCCGGAAATCTCGGTTCTAACCAAGGCTGAATTTGAAACAGCACCTTCGGAAACCATCCGCTCAAAATCCAACTGATCAAGGCATTCACCCCGAAATTGAGGTAGTTCCCCACCCAGCGAATTAAATCTTTTGCGCCTGCCATTTGCCAAATCCACAGCAGCAGAGCCGGATTTTTCCAAGCAGCCACGATCGCCATTCTGTTAAATCGTGTCCATGTGACTCGATCTTTGATAAACGCATCTGCGATCGCCATTGGTTGAGTTGCCAACACATCAAAAAAGGTGTTGAGCATCGAATTCACTTGCTGCGGCGGCAATGATTTTCCAGTCGGAACCATCATGCCTTTTGAAAACATCCAAGTGACAGAAACATTGCTTTGATAGGCTCGAATAGCATTCAACGATCGTTTATTCAGCAAATCATGTTTGAGTGCCGTATCTAATAATTGAGTCAGACGGGAAAGATTTCTGACCAATGAGCCGAATCCAGTAAATACGAGCGGAGATTGAAGTGAGGCAGCATCTCCGATCGCAATCAGGCGATCAAATGCGATCGTGCGATCGCGACTATTCGTGCTGAAATGTCCTGGAATATAGCCGAATGTTGCCTTTTTCCAAACTAATTTCTCCATATCACAGCGCCGATATTCTGGCAAAATCGTGAAGAAATCTTCGTACATTTCTAACAGCGATCCAGGGTTTTCGGGATGAACTTGGTGATAGTGAAACAGATAAAACGTCAGTTCTTTTCCTTCGGCTGGAAACAGTTCCCAAATCAATTGTCGTCCGCGTGAAATGTCTCCGTGACTGTTTAATACATCGCCGTAGTGAACATCCCAAACTTCCGGCTCAAAGCCTTCAGAAATCACCGCTCCAACCGTCGGACAAACACTATCAAAAGCGCGTCCGCCGTTTAACTGCCATGCGATCGGGGAAGCCGTTCCCATTGCATCAACTAACAATCGCCCGGTAATTTCTCGATCGCTTTGAGTGGGTAAATGGGTTGCATAAATCGTCACTTGATTCGGGCTGATATCTGCGTGCTGAAATTCGGTTTCGTCCCAGATTTCGCCACCTGCTTCGCGTAGTTTTTCACCGCAGAGTTTGAGAAATCGTTCGGCATCGATCGCAACATTCAAAACGGTTGGCGTATGCAGAATTTTCGCTTTCGCTTGCGGTGGATTATTCGCATCAAAAAACTTGTGAAAGCCATCAACATATTCATTGGCAATCACGCGATCGAACTCTGCCGCGCTGAACAATCCCAAATCAATCAAGCTCTGAAATTCACTCCGCGAAATATTCCATTCTCGATTCATTCGTCCAAACGGCATCCGCTCGATTAACAGAACGCGATATCCCAGTTTCGCCATCACTGCCGCATGAACGATTCCTAATGCACCGCCAACGTAAATCAAATCAAACGCAGGTTTCGACGGGGCAGTATTGCCATCATCCGTGACAAACACAACTTGGCGCGGGGTCTGCGGTGTCCGAACTCCCTCACGCCAGCGTTGTTCCCACCAGTACACGCGGTTGAGATCGTATTCTCCATTCGGGATCTTCTTGAAAAACTCGACGGTTTTGGGATAGTACGCCGCTAGAGCTTCAAAGATCGATTGATTTGATAAATCGATTCGGGGAGGTTCTGGATAGACTTGCGGAAACTCTGCTCTAATTGCTGTGACTAAGGTTTTTAAGAGTTGTTTTTCATTGGCGATCGTGCCTGTGCGAAAGATTTTGAGATACGTCGATCGCTGAAGTGACCAAACGAAAATCGAGAGTTCTCCGCCCAATGTGAGCCGAATCCCCGCAGGTGTCAGCGTTTTCTCGCCAGATTCAGGACTGTAGCCCGTGTGGAGCCACTGAATCACAGCATCGGTATCGGGGGTCGGAACTTCGAGGTAAAGGATTTCTTTCATGGGCGGGATCTAAACTCCGAATCGAGGACTAAAGCGGGTTGACAAATCGGCGAAAAACAAGCTACTCCTGATACCAACTTAAAAACTTCATCTCATTTTCATTATTCCTGATTGAAGCCGCTACATGAGATCGCAGTATGAATTATCCTATTTCGCCTCGCACTTCCGAATCTATCTTGCTGCCACAAACATCCGTGACCGAAGAGCTAATCTTGAGCGCGATCGCGACTGTGATTGAAACGGCTCGATCGCGGGGGCAATCGCTCGAAGAAGTCAGAGCCGAAGTGTTAGCAGAAGATATGATGCTCGATGCTCAACAGCGCCGTTGGCTCAGCGATATTGTGACGCAAGCCTGGGAAAGCCTGCCGTAGTTACGGAGCTTGACGCGATCGAGAGATTAATACTACTTTGCTTAAATCGAGGTCTGCGTTTGAGTTAGATTTCAACTGAATCGAAAGTTTGAGGTTACGCGCCTACTCAGATTGATTGCATTAAACCTAGTTCCGAATTTTGTTTTGCGACCGCGCTCCGAATTGCAACAGAGTTAGAGATTTTAGGCTGAAGTTCGAGATTCAAGCGTTATTGCGATCGAACCTTTAATTAATGCTGTAGAGGCGAATATGCAACTCTCATTCACTGAGTCTGTGTCTAGATTTTTGGATTGGGCTTACGATGATCAGAACGATTCTTTTATCAAACGGTGGCGAACTCAGCGGTTTCACAGTTTTCTGCACTGTGTGAATCCGCCGAAGCAAGCAAAAATTCTTGATTTGGGCGGCTCATCTTATATCTGGAAACTGATAGAACATGACTTTCACATTACGATCGTCAATCTACCCGGTAACGCAGAACAATATGAAACTTGTTCCGATCGCTATACCCACGTTGAAGGCGACGCGACTGATCTGAGTCAGGTCTTTGCAGATCAATCATTTGATGTCGTATTTAGCAATTCTGTGATCGAGCATGTGGGCGATGAAGCGAAACAAGCGGCGTTTGCTTCAGAAGTTCAGCGATTGGGCAAAGCCTATTGGATTCAAACGCCAAGCGATCGCTTTCCGATCGAAGTTCATACCGGAGTGCCGTTTTACTGGCGCTTACCTCAGTTCATTCAGACTCAGCTAAAAACATCATGGCGCAAGCAGAATCCGAACTGGACAGCGATGATTGAAGGAACTCGTGTGCTGTCGCGTCGCAGAATGCAGGAATTGTTTGCAGATGCGGCGATTTTTGCAGAACACAAATTTCTGTTTGAAAAATCCTACGCGGTTTATCGCCCGTACCGATTTTGAGCCAAGTTTCGCGGTTTGCCTGTAGGCTCTTGATTGATCCTATTTTTCAAGCAACCGCGATGAATGCTTCAATTCAAGTCCTAGGTATCGATTTAGGCGGAACGGCGATCAAGCTGGGACGGTTTGCGTTAGATGGACACTGCATCAAAGCGCTGACGATTCCAACTCCGCAGCCTGCTTTTCCTAAATCGGTACTCTTTGCGATCGTGGCCGCAATCGCGGAACTTGATCCGAATCACGCAGCTTGTGCGATCGGAGTAGGAATGCCCGGTCCCACCGATGCCGCTGGACGAATTGCCCGGATTGCGATCAATTTGCCGAATTGGATCGATGTGCCGCTAGCAGATTGGTTAGAAGCAAAAACCGGACGATCGACAATCCTATCAAATGATGCAAACTGCGCGGGATTAGGAGAAGCATGGCTTGGAGCCGGACGATCGTTTCGCAATTTCATTTTATTGACGTTGGGAACGGGGGTTGGTGGTGCGATTATTCTCAATCGTGAGCTATTTATCGGGCACGGTGGAGCAGCAGGAGAATTAGGATTAATTAGCCTTGATGCGAATGGTGCGCCTTGTAATAGTGGCAATCGCGGATCATTAGAGCAGCACACTTCGATTCAAGCAATCCGACGACGCACCGGAAAGGAACCCGATGAATTAGGGCGGCTTGCTCGATCGAATGATTCAGAAGCGCTGGAATTTTGGCGATCGTATGGGCGCGATTTGGGGATTGGATTAACCAGCTTGATTTATGTCTTGACTCCAGAAGCGATCGTGATTGGTGGCGGCGTGAGTGCGAGCGCTGAGTTTTTTTTACCAAGCGCGATCGCAGAGATTGAACAGCGAGTGATGCCAACTTCACGCCAAGGATTGCAGGTGATTACAGCAGAATTGGGAAATCGATCGGGGATGGTGGGAGCAGCGAAATTAGCGATCGGTTTGTTGGCAATCCAGTAGAGAAAATAGCGTCTATAGATATAAAAAATTTTAGTGGGACTCACACGGAGATTTGAGCAAAAGTGTCAATGATTAGAATCTCCAAATTTGATTGCAACTTGTTCCGCTTCTGGAACGGGTTGAGCAGTTAACACTTGTAGGCTCACTTTTGCGACCAGCAACGCGAATAGCAATCCTTCTACGGCGATCGGTGACAAAGATTGACCGAAGATTGCTAATCCCGACACCACGACGATCGCAATCACCATTTGCCAAGAAAATCGCCGCCGACAAACTGCCACTGTGATAAACGCGATCGCACTCACGTTACCAGATGTGAGATGCGTTTGGTTGGGCGCTTGTGTAGAAGCAGGTTGAGCAGTCACGGTCGTAGCGATAAACCTCTGGTAAAATTTTGTATTTCGCAGCAGTTTCTGGTTATGCACACCAACAATTAGGCGGTGTTCTCGTATTTCGCAGCATAAGCTTGCTAAGCCGTGAACTACAAGACAGTAAAAGCACAGGAATGCAGCAAATTGAGAGACTCGGAGGACGACATAGGGATCTACGACGATCGACTTGTCCCCTGCACTTTATCTCAGAAAATGAATTCAATGCGATCCCACAAATCGAACGGTCAACTCAATCTAATTTCAGGAGAGAAACAATGGAAACAAAGCGCAACTGGAAATCTAGCTTCTTGCCCGCGATCGTTACGATTAGTGATGCTCAGAGTGTGGGTCGTCAAGGCACTTGGGCGGCTTGCTTTGTTGCGGGCATGACGAGTTTGATTGCAGGAGCCTCGATCGCGGGATTATTGCCACAAGATTTTCCGATCGATGGTTGGGCGCTTGTGGATGCAGCGATCTTCGGCATCATCGCTTAGGCGAGTGGCAGCAGTCGCTGGGTTAGTGTTCTACATCATCGAGAAGATTTACGCGCTGGCAACGGTCGGATCGAAGACGGGATTTAATTTCATCGCGATTTTGGTCATTTTGGCGTTTATTAATGCTGTGCGAGGAACGTTTGCCTATCATCAGATGAAGCAAGCAGACCGAGTGTAATCGCTTCAGGCTTCGATCCAATGCACTCGAAGCCAAATTGCTCGAAGAGCGCAGACGGAAAATACGATCGTGCTTGAATATGCTCAAATTCCGCAGAACCATAAGAATGTATGAAAGAAATCGGCGATCGTGGTCTTTTTCTTTTTCAATCAAATCTAGATGCGGTGAGAGATGAGGATGCGTTTTTTGATTCGGTCTAGGAGTTTAGTTTTGTCGATCGGGCTTGTGTTGGGTGCGATCGCAGTTTCGCACTCTACCCGTGCCCAATCCGCGCCGATTGTTCAAGTTCAACAAACGGAGCGCAAGGCAGAAGGCGATCGTTTATTTGACCAAGGTAGTCAACAGTATGACAAGCATAAATATGAGCTAGCAATTCAATCGTGGAAACAAGCCTTGGAACTTTATCGCGCGATTAGTGATAATAAAGGCGAAGCAGAAACCTTAAATTCGCTAGGGCTTATTAATGTTACTTTAGCAAAACGAAACTTGTCTAACTTCCAAATTGCAATCGGCTATTACCAGCAAGCATTACCACTGTTTCAAGCAATCAGAGATCAACAAGGAGAAGCAAACGCTCTAGGAAACATCGCGAATGCTTATCGGTACGCTCGGCAATATGAAAGAGCAATCGATTATTATCAGCAGTCATTACCCGTCTACCGCTCAGCAAACCGTCTAATTGGCGTTGCGAATGTATTACGCGATATTGGCTACTCTTACCGAGGACTTCAGCAACAAGAGAGAGCAATCCAGTATTTCCAAAAAGCCCTAGCCGTTTATCAAACACTAAATAATCGTGCTGCTGTTGCAGATATGCTGCGCGAGATTAGCTATGGGTATGGTGATCTCGCGCAGCAAGATAAAGCGATCGAGTATCTACAACAAGCACTTTCTATTTATCAAGCTTTGGGCGATCGCGAATCTACAGCAAGGGTGACGATGAAGATTGGAATACAGCAGGAACTCTTATCACATCACAGTCAAGCCCTTGAACGCTACAGCCAAGCTCTACAGACTTTTCGCGAAATTCATAGTCTTCAAGGTGAAGCAGACACACTAGGAAATCAGGCACTCGTCTATGTCAGTTTGTTGCAATACGATAAATCAATTCCGCTTCTGACTCGGATAATACCGCTGTATCAGCAGCTAAGAGATGCTGGGGGTGAAGCAACAGCTTACATGAATCTAGCAAACGTTTACACAAGAATTGGCGAGTATGACCAAGCGATTGAAAATCACCAGAAAGCGCTAGTGATGTTTCGTGATCAACACAATCGCGATGGTGAAGCAATGTCGCTAAATAACTTAGGAGTCATCTATGTTAACAAAGGATTGTACGATGAAGCAATTAAAAGTCACGAGCAAGCGTTAATCATTTATCGCGAACAGCACGATCGACTTGGTGAAGCAAAAGCGCTGACTAATATGAGCGCCGCTTACTATTTTGGACGATCGCAATATGAAAAAGCATTAGCTTATCGTCAGCAGTCAATCTCGATCTATCGAGAAGTTCACGATCGAGCGGGTGAAGCAAAAGCGCTCGCAAACTTAGGAGTTATACTGCTTAAGCTTGGGCGCTCGGTTGAGGCAGAACACTTCTTGCACGACGCGATCTCACTATACGAAGCAATTCGACTTGATCGATTGCCAGAAGAGAGTAAGATCTCGCTGTTTGAAGGTCAGCGCCATGCGTATCGCACTCTTCAGCAAGTTCTGATCGCTCGGAATCGTACTGAAGATGCGCTCACTGTTGCGGACTGGGGACGCGCTAAAGCACTTAACGAGCATTTACAGCAACAATTAAACTCCAATTCTGTCATTCGCGCTCAAGCTCCTGAGTTGGCTCAACTCAAGCAAATTGCTCAAGATCAGAACTCAACACTCGTTGAATACTCACTAATTTCTAAATTAGAAGATCCTGAAGGACGCTATACAGAGCTTTACACCTGGGTTGTACAGCCCTCTGGCTCAGTTACGTTTCGTCGTACTAATCTATCATCGCTACTTCCCAGGCAATGCCCCTTAATTGGAAGCTATATCCTCAACAGTCGCACTGCTCTTGGCATTCACGATCGAGGCTACCGCGATATCGAAAATAGAGTGCCACCAAACGCTGCCACTAATCCCTGTCTCACCGACGATCCTACTACCAAACTCAAAACCCTGCACAAAATCCTGATTGACCCGATCGCTGATCTTTTCCCTTCCGATCCGAATCAGCACGTCATCTTCATTCCCCAAGATGCCCTCTTTCTCGTTCCCTTCCCCGCACTGCTTAATGCCAAGAATACCCCCTTAATCCAAGCCCACACGATTCGCACCGCGCCATCGATCCAAATTCTCGATCAGACCCATCGCCTCAAACCTAATGGCACAGGCGCACTCGTCGTCGGCAATCCCACCATGCCTGTCGCCTCTACCTATCCGGGCGAACCTGCGAAACAACTAGAAAGCCTCAAATTTGCCGAACAAGAAGCTAACACGATCGCGCCCCTGCTCAACACCAAAGCCCTGATTCACAACCAAGCCACGAAAGCTAACATTCTCGCTCAAATTGAACGATCGCGCTTTCTCCACTTTGCTACCCACGGATTTTTATACGACTCCAACGGACTCAACAGTTGGATTGCGCTCGCGCCTGACGGTAAAGATAACGGTCAACTCAGTGCCGCAGATATTCTCAAACTGAAGCTTAACGCTGAATTGGTTGTACTTAGTGCTTGCAATACCGGAGGCGGCAAAATTACCGGAGATGGCGTAGTTGGGCTTTCACGATCGTTCATTGCAGCAGGTGTACCGAGCGTCCTCGTCTCGCTGTGGTCGGTTGATGATGCTTCGACTTCAGAACTGATGAAGGAGTTCTACAAGACCCTACAAACGAATCCAGACAAAGCCCAAGCATTACGACAAGCAATGCTCAGCACAATGAAAAACCATCCTGATCCGAAAGACTGGGCAGCCTTTACGTTAATTGGAGAAGCACGATGAAACGCCGCCATTTTTTGCAAGCGAGTGGAACCGCTGTGACGACTGCCTTGATTCATCAAATCATTCAGCAGGGCGATCGTGCGGGTAAAGTTCTCGCGCAAGACACTCCGCGTAAACTTGCGCTCTTGGTTGGAATCAATGAATACTGCAACTATCAATCCTGCGGCGATCGAGTTAATACGCTGAGTGGTTGCCTTAATGATGTTGCGCTCCAAAAAGCACTGTTAAAGCATCGTTTTGGCTTCAAAGAAAGCGATATCCTCACCATTACAAATCAAGCTGCAACTCATCAAAACATTCTGCAAGCTTTTGAACAACACTTGATTCAGCAAGCAAAACCAGGTGATGTAGTCCTCTTTCACTTCTCTGGGCATGGCGCTCGGTTAATCTCTCCCAATCCAATCCCTAACGAATATAGCTCTGATGTGAAGCAATCCTTGAACAGTAGCTTTGTCACACAAGATGCAAATTCTCGCAATTCAGATGGCTCTGTGAATGACATTACTGGCAATACATTGTTTCTACTGATGAGTGCTTTACAAACTGATGCTGTCACGGCGGTTCTTGATTGCTGCTATTCAGGCGGTGGCACTCGTGGAGCGAGTCGAATTCGTGCTGCTCGTGATGGCAACGGAATCGATCGCCCTTCTCCCGCAGAACTTGCTTATCAACAACAATGGCTCCGAAAGCTCAACCTCACACCGCAACAGTTCCGCGATCGACGCATTCAGGACAATGCGAAAGGGGCGGTTTTAGCCGCAGCCGAGAAACAGCAAGCCGCTCAAGATGGCATCGGTAACATTAATGCGGGTGCATTTACCTATCTACTCACCCAGTATCTCTGGTCGAATCCGACAACGTTTAGAGAGGCTGAAGCGTCTCTCAAGTCGTTGCTTCTCGGAACGCAAGAGCCTGTATTTGATCTGCACAAGGGTATTGATGCAAACCCGATCTACTTTACTCCAGGCGATCGTCTCGCTCAAGCGATCGTCACCGAAGCTCAAGGAAATCAGGTCAAACTTTGGCTAGGAGGGTTGGAGCAAGCTTCGTTAGAGGCAATCTTAGGAGCAGCGCAACCTCAATCTGAGTTTGCCGTATTAGACGAGACTGGACAGCCGATTGGGACAGCGAAACTGAAAGCACGAGGAGAGAGTGACTTTAGCGCGATCGCAGTGGTCGATCGTCCAGTAAAAGTCGGCGCACGATTGCTCGAATCGAAGCGAGTTCTGCCGCAAGATTTGAAGCTCTCGATCGGGATTGATCCATCACTGGGCACAGCAGCAACCGCAATCAGTCAGATCAATCGAGTTGAAGCTGTGCCTTATCAATCCCAGAATCTACCGTATGGAAAATCCGTTCAATATATTCTGAGTCGAGTCACACCGGAGTATCAAAAGAAATTCAGAATTGCTGCTCCGGTCAATAGCATTGCTCTGTTTTCACCAAGCTTAGAGTTATTACCCAAATCTGCTGGAGAAAGTGGAGAAAGTGTTCAGTCAGCCGTCGATCGTTTGAACTCAACTCTCCAATCCTTGTTAGTTGGTTTGCTCGTGCGAAAGACGCTCAACGCTAGCACTTCAAATCTTGATGTAGAAGCAAAAATCATGACGGCTCAGGATCGTGAAGTTGCGATCGCAACGACTCGCAAGGGTAAGTATGTCGTTCCAAAAACCGGAACCATTCCAATCAACACGCTACTTCAATTTCAAGTAAAAAATAATGGAGACAAGCCGATCTATCAACTGATTGCCCAGATTGGTACAGGAGGAGATGTGACGGTGCTATTTCCCAATCCCTACACAACGGGCGATTTTGCAACATTAACTCGAATCGACTCCCGCAACGCTCGAACTGTACCTGACCCCGATCAAGGAGATCATTTTCCGTTGCTTTCCCCTGATCCAGGGCAGGTCGAAGTGTTGATCATTACAAGTCATGCTCCATTAGGGGAGCTATATGGCAAGCTCCAAACTTTTGCATCCGAGCAGAAGCAGCAAAAATTTCTTTCGACTCGTGACGGCATCAATCGAGGCGAAGATTTATTTTCAGCCCTGCTTGGAGATTTAACTCGTGGCGAATCTGGGAAAGCCGCAGTAGACGCGAATGAAATGGCAACGCTTTCGCTCCCGATTGAATTTGTAAAGGGTTAGGAGAATGAAAATGCAGCGATCGATTCAATGGCTCAGTTTTGGATTTGTTGTGATGCTGTTGGTTTTGAGCAATAGTCAGCAGGCATCTGCGAATTGGTGGGATCTGTTTTGGCAAAGACCTAAAGTTTCGCTGGGATCACGCGCTACACAAGGAAAAACCTGCTTGGTGTCTCCTAGCCCGACGCAAAGCGGTAAAGCTGTGATCTGGCATGAGCAGCCATTGTTTTTATGGAAGGGGCAGATCAGTGCAGTGGTTGTGCGATCGCAAGATCAGCCGATTTGGAACCAGGCGGTTTCGCCTACTGATCAGCAGGTGCTTTATACGGGACAAGCGCTACGACCAGGACGGTTTTATAGTTGGCAAGTTGAGGATGGTTCTGCCAATGTGACTCAATCGTTTCAGATGATGCCTCTCAGTCAGCGCGACCAAGTGACGCAAGCCCTAGAAACGGCTCAAAAGCAATGGCGCGATCGGGGGGTGTCTGGAGAAGATGTGGCATTGCACAAAGCAAACTTTTTCGCAGATCAGCAGCTTTGGGCAGATATGATGCAGGCTTTATATGAAGTGCAGCAACCGTCTCCAGCGTTTGTTCAGCAGCGAGACAAGATGATGCGATCGCTCTGTAAGCGAAAGTAGGATATGCGATTGATGCGATCGCGCCCGAATGATTCGATTTTCTTCTGTGAATTCTGATACGCTTAGAAACAAGATCGAAACCTTCATTCAGCGGCTTGAAGGTAAGAAGGAACTGCCATGAGCCTAAATAACTTGCCGGGAGCAGAACTTATTTTACCTGGACTTGATGATTTGCATCACGGTAAAACTGATACGGTTGAATCTCTGTTAGTGACGATCGCTGCAGCTCGCTTGATTCAGGCTGGTTTAGATGTTCCAAGAGAGCGTCTTGTACAAGAACCAGAACTGTTGTTGTATGCTCGTCTTCAAAATGAGCAGGACGATGCTTATCTCTACTATAATGCGTTGCTCGATCGCCTCAATAGTTTCTGCAACGCGCTTGAACTTAGCCATAAATACACGGGCACTCTCTAGATCACCTCGCATAAGCTCAAACGCCGTAGAGCCATAAGAATCTGTGAAATAAATGGGCGATCGCGGTTTTCTCCTTTTCAATTAGATCTAGATGCCGTGAGATGAGAAATGATGCGCTTTTTGATTCGGTCGGGCAGTTTAGTTTTATCGATCGCGCTTTTATTGGGTGCGGTGAAGCGATCGGCTGTGGCTCAAGCTGTCTCGATTCCTCAGATAGAGCAAATCGGTCAGGTTTCGTCTGACAAAGCCAATACTGAGAAAATGCAGAAAGCACGAGCGACTGAACTCATTCAACAAAGTTCTACTCAGATCGATGCTAAGAACCTGCAAGCTAAAACTCAGCCTTGTCAACGAGCAGCGACGCTACTGCTTTCGTTGGAAGCATTACTGAATGAAAGTGGTGAAAATCAATCTGCCATTCCTAAGCTTGCGAATTCTAAGGCTAAAGCTTTGATGTTTGCAACATTCGCTAAAAGTGCTGAATCTAGAACCGAATATTTCTCTGCGATCGAATGCTATGAAGAAGCTGTGAAGCTTTATCACGAAGGTAATGATCTCCGCAGTGAAGCAAGTACTTTACTCGATCTCGGTTTTCTCTTTCACTCTCTATCTCAGCCTAGAGAGTCCCTTGAGCGAGAGAAACAAGCTTTAGAGGGTGTTTGAAAAGACAATGAAG
>CAXTDB010000073.1:13839-16985 GCA_964242045.1 uncultured Leptolyngbya sp.
CAATTTACATACAATTGAACGATCGTGAGGGCATGAATCGAGTAATGCTCAACATCGCCCTCACAATTGATGATGCCTTTCCTCAACAGAGGCAAGTCGCAGTCGCACTTTACCAGATTTTGCTAAAAAACTATCAAGAATCCAAAGACCGCTTAGGTGAAGCGAACACATTACTGAATTTAGGCATTGTTTACAAAAATCTAGAAAACTACGATCAATCGATCGCGGCTGATCAAGCAGCTTTACCAATCTTCCGTGAACTAAAAAATCGCAACGGGGAAGCAAAGGTATTATATAGTTTAGGCTACACCTATCGAAAGCTTGGACAGCACAGCAAAGCTTTAGAATTCTACCAACAAGCATTGCCCATCTATCAAGCGGTCAATGATCGCAATTGAGAAGGACGAGTATTCACTGCAATAGGCTTTTCACTCTTTCAAATCGGAGATTTAGCGGCGGCTGAACAAGCCCTGCACAAGTCGATCGCGCTGAAAGACTCTGCTCGAAGAAAGCTCGACGATAAGTATAAAATTTCTTTATTTGATTACAGTGAGTCTGATGCTTATAGCATTTTACAACAAGTGCTAATTGCAGAGAATAAGCCAGAAGCAGCGCTTAAAGTGGCTGAGCGGGGGCGAGCGAGAGCATTAGTTGCTCTCTTACAGCAGCGGTTTTCCGAGACGAATAGCTCACCCCTCAATCTAGCTCAGCTTCAACAAACCGCTCAGGCTGAAAACGCAACGCTGGTGGAATATTCTGAGATTTACAATAGCAGAAATCGAAATCTCGAAGAACTATATATCTGGGGGATTCAGCCCTCTGGAAAAATTACCTTTCGTCGTGTCGAAGTCGCTGGACTGCTGCCGAAACAGTGTTCATCGTTGAGCAACTACATCAAAGCGAGTCGCGCTGAACTCGCCTTTAACGATCGAGCTTCTCGCGACATCGAGCTTCAGTCGAATGCTGCTCCTAATTCCTGTCTTCCGGATTCTGACCCTACGCAAAAACTCAAAACGCTGCACAAAATTCTAACTGACCCGATCGCTGATCTTCTCCCTTCTGACCCGAATCAGCACGTCATTTTCATTCCTCAAGACTCTCTTTTTCTCGTTCCCTTTGCCGCCCTTCAAGATGCTAACGGCAAATACTTGATCGAACAGCACACGATCAGAACATCATCCTCGATCCAACTGCTCGATCAAACTCGCGCCCTCAAAGCACAAGCGAAAGGCACTCAACCCTTGATCATCGGTAATCCCACAATGCCGATCGGGCCAGGAACAACCCAATCTCTGCCCTCGCTCCCTGGTTCCGAAACAGAAGCGAAAGACATTGCTGCCCTCTACCACACCCAAGCGCTCACAGGCAGTCAAGCGACCAAAGAAGCAGTCAAGAAGCAACTTTCCACAGCAGGCTTGATTCACTTTGGAACACACGGACTGTTTAACGATCGCGATGGCTTGAAAAGTGCGATCGCGCTTGCCCCAACGCAGGACGATAAAGACAGCTTCCTTACGGCGGAAGAGATTGCCAAAATGCACCTGCAAGCGGATCTTGTCGTTTTAAGTGCCTGCGAAACCGGAAACGGCAAAATCACAGGGGATGGGGTGGTAGGACTATCCCGCTCATTTATTGCAGCAGGGGTTCCTAGTGTGATTGTTTCCCTGGGTGCAATTCCAGACACCTCTACCTCAACCTTGATGAGCGAATTCTATGTGCAACTTCAGCATCATCCCGACAAAGCGCAGGCGCTACGGCAAGCCATGTTGAAGACGATGAAAACCAATCCTCAGCCGAAAGACTGGGCAGCCTTTACCTTGATCGGTGAGCCTTGATGCCGTCAGACCGAGCGAGCGTTCTTGCAGATGGGAACATCCTAATTGTGTAAGTAAGGTCTTTCCGCCCTCACCCTAACCCTCTCCCTGAAGGCTACCGTGTATACACAAGTCTTTTGATCGGTGATGGCTGAGATCTTCGCCCCCTAAATCCCCCGATTCGGGGGACTTTGAACGCTGGAAGCTGCTGCGACTTTTGAAACTTCCCTCACTCAAAGTCCCCCAGCATGGGGGATTTAGGGGACAGCGATCCGACTGCAACGAAGCGACGATCGACTTGTGTATATACGGTAGCTCCCTGAAGGAGAGGAAACCGGAAGTCTTGCTCCCTTCTCCCTGGGGAGAAGGGTCGGGGATGAGGGCAGAGAGAGTTTTGCACAATTGGGATGCTCCCCTTGCAAATTGAATAAGCTCGATCGCGCTCGAACTATCAAGCAGATAGCAACTTCAATCCATAGGTCATGGCGATGAATCGATTCTTTTCTAGCTTTCTAGCTACCAGTTATCTCAGTGCAGGTCTACTTGCTGCTTGGAACCTCAAACCCGCCACGGCTCAATCTGACTTTGGACTGTACTACACTTTCTTCGGTCAAAAGATTCAACTGGTCGAGCAATCCAACGCGATCGCCGTCAATTTTAAGCCGACTCGCGGACGCGGCAAACCCCTTTACCTCCAACTTCAGCAAGACCTCACCTCAAATCACTCTGAAAATCAAGGACGAGGCGCTCAAACAGACTCGAACGACTCCGGAATCGAAGTTCAACCGATCGGAGACGATTATGCGATCGTCAAACTCCCATCGCAAGATCTCAAAGCCAAACTGACTCAGCAAATTCAGCAGCAAGACTACATTGCGGCGACTGTACCAATTCTGTCTCGCAGAGCTACCAAAACCAGTTCTTCAGAAAACATTCTGCTTCCAAATGAGATCTTAGTGAGCTTTGCCCCGGAGCTATCGAGCGATCAGATTAATGCGATCGTGCATCAGCAAAATCTCGAAATTGTTCGCAAGCTCAGATTTACCAAAAATCGCTACATCGTAAAATCGCTTAGCGATCGTGGAACTGCTGTTCTTAACATCACCAATCACCTCCCACAAGTCGCTGGCATTCAATCCGCTACGCCTAATTTTATTCAATCTCTGTCTTCCGATACCGTACAACAATCAATTCCGTCCGTTTCACCGTCTCAATCTTTGCTGAGTCGCCTGCCGAAACTAACAGGACTGCCGTTCACGAGCAATTTGCTTTCCTTAGAATGGCATCTCAACAGCACTCCGAATCGTGGCACAAGCCTTCCTCGTACTGATG
>CAXTDB010000074.1:0-15729 GCA_964242045.1 uncultured Leptolyngbya sp.
TCAGCTGTACTTAAACTAAAAGTAATATTTTATGCGCGACTACGGATATAAGGGGAACGCAATACTCAGAACAAAGTGACGATGACCGAGATTAGAGCGATCGCGCTCTTCCCGAACAGCCCCCTTTAATCGTTGCTAAAAAGACGCTTCAGAATGTTCAGTCCGTCTCGTGCTATTCGTGTGTGCTGGAAAGCTCGAAACCTGTACAGACGCAAATTGGGTCGAGTAGTCGAATCTTGCTGAGATAAGCGGTTGGAGCAGATTGCGAACCTGCTCCTTGACTCACTGATTAGTTGTGCGGACGAACAACAGAAGGTTTAACCGTGGGTGCATATTCAGGAACGAGCGTTTTGAGCAGCGATCGTAGTTTAGTTGGATTTTTTTGATACGCTACTAAGAAAAGCTGATCCAATAACGGCTCTAACTCTTCCCATGCCATCATCGCTTCTCGTGCCGCAAAAATCTTTGGATGACTGGTCGCCACCGCGTCTCCACCGATCAGCAACTCTTCATACAGCTTTTCGCCTGGTCGCAATCCGGTAATCTCGATTTCGATGTCTTCTCCAGGCACTAACCCACTCAACTCAATCATCTGCACCGCAAGATCATGAATCCTCACGGGTTCACCCATATCTAGTAAAAAGACATCGCCCCCCTGTCCCATTGCGCCCGCCTGAATCACCAGCCGCGATGCCTCCGGAATTGACATAAAATAGCGCGTCATTTCTGGATGCGTCAGCGTGATTGGTTTACCTGCTGCAATCTGCTGCTTGAATCGTGGCACAACTGATCCATTACTGTTTAACACATTGCCGAATCGAACCATCACAAATCGCGTATGAGCTTCTGGCTGAGCAGCGAGCGCTTGTAGTACCAGTTCCGCGATTCGCTTTGTTGCACCCATCACATTTGTGGGACGCACCGCTTTATCAGTGGAAATTAACACAAACGTATCAACTCCGCAGCGATCGGCAGTTTGAGCCGTCACCATCGTTCCATAGGCATTATTGATAATGCCTTGCGCTGCATTACTTTCGACTAACGGGACGTGCTTATAAGCAGCCGCATGATAAACCGTCTCGACTCCATATTTCTGAAATACCTCTGCTAAGCGATCGCCATCTGTCACCGATCCCAGATGTGCTTTGCGCGGAATGTCCGGATAATTCTCTGCGAGTTCTGCATCGATCGAATACAGCGCAAATTCGTTCAATTCATACAGCACGAGTACGCGAGGATTTTGCTGAGCAATTTGGCGACAGAGTTCTGATCCGATCGAGCCACCTGCTCCCGTTACCAGCACCGATTTATCTGTGATATTGACCCGCAGCAAGCTTGGATCAGGTAAAACTTCCTCGCGCCCTAATAAGTCTGAAATATCGACGTTGCGGATTTGCCCGATCGAGACGCGCTCTGCAACAATTTCTCGCACCGAAGGAACTGTTTTCACCTTCACAGGCAATCCTTTTAATCGGTGAAGAATTCGCCGCTTTTGTTGAGGTTCGGCAGACGGAACCGCTAGCAGCACCATTGTCACTTGATACCGTGCGATCAGCGTTCTCAGCATGTCAGAACTGTGAATCGGAATGCGATCGAGCAAGCGCCCGTGAATATCAGGATTGTCGTCGACAAAGGCAACCACATCATAAGCGGATTCGCGCATCAGGGCTTGTGAAAGCTGAAATCCAGCCGAGCCAGCCCCGTAGATAATAATTCGCTGCGCTTCAAACTCGGTTAAACCTGCAACCAAACGCGGAATTCTAGTCGGTGGCTTCGGTGCGGTATCGACTAAGACTAGAAACCGTCGCACCGAAAACCGAATCCCAACTACTCCAATCCAGGTGATTAACGCTGAAATGATTTGCACCGATCGCGGTAAAACACTGACATCAAGCAGCCAGCTAAACGCGACCAGTCCCGCCTCGCTTAAGACGACTGATTTTAATGCTAACCACAGCACTTCAGCCCCAGTGTGTCGCAGCAGCGGACGATACATTCCTAACAGATAGAAAATACAGAACTTAACCGGGATAACGAATATCAAAGCATCCTGATAATGCGTTAATTGCGCGAGTAAAGGTTCGTCTTCAAATCGAAGATTGAGGGCGATACAGGTCGCAATCAGGAAAATCGCACTATCGATCGCGAATAAGAGATATCGTCGGAGCCGTTTGGGTAAGGACAGGATTCCCTTAATTGCTCGAAGAGGAAGTCCTGTTTGAAAAAACCGAAGAATAGCCGATGAGACAGAGAGCCGTTCGCGCATGAGAATCTCGTTTCTAAATCAGTTGCGTCCAATGTTTGAAACCGAGTCGGAGAAGATTGGGTAGATGATGTTCTCGATTCCAGTACAACCCTGGTGCTTTGTGGAACTGAAAATTGGTAGAGATCCCTTGATTAGAAATTGCGTTCCGGTTCGTGAAGATGCGAAAGCTGAGTCGTTCCGCACCCACGAGTATTACCTAGATACTTAGTGAAAATACTACTTTTCTATAGGTTCGCTCTTAAAGAAACGAGTAAATCTTGCATCGGTATATAAATTAGAGATGAATTCTGCTTATCTTTGTCATCAAGTGATGATTAGCAGGGTGGAATTTCGGTCATTTACAAAATAACTGTGTCTGTTACTCAGTAAAATCATGTCTATTTGGTAAGGGTTCCATCTAAACTAGACGAACGATCGCACGATCGCGAAGCGTCCAAACACGCAAATTTCGCCGCATCCTTCTACGAGATACTACTGACACGATCGCGGTCATTCCTCTGAATCTGCACCGAGTCAATTCGCTCAAATTTCGCAATTTCGCTCTGCTTGGCTGAATTGTATGATCGTTATACTGAGAATCGCCCTGGATTGTCTCCGTAATTTCTGGTAGTGGAGGACTTCAAACCGCAGGACTCACTTCAGCATACGGATAAAGTTGCAGAAATTTCAACACACGGAGAGTTTTAGATCGATCTCGCACAATTGCTGAACTTTAGTTGATTTTGCGCTCCTGCAATATAAAGAGTCGGTGAAGTTAACCGGGATTGTACGGACAACTTCTTGCAACCGGAGAAACTAGCTAATAGTAAATACTGAATTTCGCGTGGGTTCATTTCACGTTGAGTTCGGTTTCCTGTGATATGACAGCGAGGCAGGCTGCAATGAAGTCTACTCATCAGGCTACAAAAGTGCGTTTCCCCCCGGCTTTAGAAGGTTCCCATGCAGCGACTCAATTTGATTCCATAGATCGCTCTGAGTTTAATTGGATCGAGTCCGGCTGGTTTTCCACGATCGCACAACAGAGTTCAGATCTAATCGGCGCAGTGTCGATCGAAGGCAATTGGCTCTGTCTCAATCCGAGCGGCAGAGCGATGTTAGGGTTCACGGATCGGCTGCTACCTTTCAGCGCGATTTTAAGTGAAGCGATGCAGCAACTTTGGTACAAAACCGTCTTACCGCACCTGCTAGAAGGTGAGCATTGGCGCGGACAGTTTGCCATGTTGCGACAGTCTGGAACGGTCTGGTTTGAAAGTCAATGGTTTTTGATTCGCGATCGATATACAAATCAGCCTTTAGGGTTTGCCACGATTAGCCGCGCGATCGACACTCCGATCTCAGATTCAGCCCAAAAAGACGGTTATCAGCAGAAATCGCGCTTTCTTGCCGATGCTGCACACGAATTAAGAACGCCGTTAGCCGTGATGTTGACTTCGATCGATTTGCTTAACAGCGATCGTTTATCAACCGAGCGCAAACAAAAGCATGTTCAGCGACTGCGATCGAAAATTCGCCAAATGACCCAAGTGCTAGATGACATTCTGATTCTGAGTCGGAGCGAACAGGCTGAGCTTGTTCTGCGCCCAACTAAAATCGATCCGATTCAGTTTTGTGCTGAGCTAATCGAAGAAGTGCAAATGAACACCAATCAGCATGAAATCATATTTGCGGCGGAATCTTCAGTTTCTTTAGTTCTGATCGATGCTGGATTGCTTCAGCGCATTCTTGCAAATCTCCTTTCAAACAGCGTCAAATACTCACCAAATGGCGGAAAGATTTTTTGTCGACTGTCGATCGATTCGGATCAGCTAACGCTACAAGTTGAAGATTCAGGGATCGGGATTCCATTGTCCGAACAATCTCAATTGTTCCGATCGTTTTACCGCGCTAGCAATGCGGGCAAGATCGCGGGTACAGGTCTGGGACTTGCGATCGTCAAAAAATGCGTCGATCGTCTAGGCGGGCAGATTGTGGTGGATAGTACTGTGCACGTTGGAACCTGCTTTACGCTTACGATTCCGATTGAATCGCCGTTTGATAAAAATAGTTCGTCAAACTGTGGTTAGTTTGAGTTGATCAAAACATAGAGGCTAAACTTAACCAGCGAGTCAGATTCGCAGGTAGCTCAGTGTTGAGCCGCAATGGTAAATCCGGTTTGGAAAGCGATCGCGCATATTCTGGCGTTAGAAACGGCTGATAAGTCTGCGCTTCAGACGTGGACTGCTTGATAAATGCTAGACTCACTCCTTGCAATAAGCGACGCAGCGGTTCCACCTCTTGCCCTCTGCGCTCCTTTACCAAGGTTGATTGAGCGATCGCGCCGCTGAAATTCCCCGGATCGCTCACACTCAGATGCGTAGTTCCGATCGCCGTTAATAGATACTTTGGAGTCGGCAATTGTAGAAAAGGCTGAAGCTGCTGACTAAACGCAGGCGCTAACGTATCATCGGTACTCGTCAAAATCAGCGTCGGAGTTGCCACCGACTTTAATCCCGACTTGCCGAAAATTTGTCCGATCGCAGGATTCAGCGCGATCGCTTGCACAACTCTTGGATCGCGTAGGCTCAATCGATTTTCCGGTCGCGCGCTTGCAGCACACTGCAACCAATCCGCCGGAACGCGATCGAGTAGTCCGCTCGTGCGACAAAATTCCCGCAGTTCATCAAATCGCAGTTCCGCACCCGCTAACGCCAACGCTTCATAGCCAGCAAGCGAATGACCAATCACGCTGACTCGTTGAGTATTGAGTTTTCCTTGTAGCGCACCGGGTTGCTGATTCAGTTTGGCAAATTCATCAAGCAAAAACTGAATGTCTTTCGGTCGATCGATAAATTCGCTGGCTGGAATCAAGCGATCGGGATTCAGCGATGACAGCGATCCCGCGCGCGCTAAAAACGGATGCTCGATCGCCGCAACGGTTAAACCGTGTGAAGCTAAATGACGCGCCAAGTAAGCAAGAAATTTCCGATTCGCCTCAAATCCAGGCACAATCACAACAAGCGGTGCTTGAGGATTGGCAGCACTCCAGTAAAAATCAACAGGCAAGCGGCGATTGCGCGGACTATCAACAAATAATAGAGAATTTTCCTGTACGGGTTGCGCTCCTGTGATCGACGGATCAAACGCAGCGCGAAACTGAGAACTGCCTGCATTCAAGCTGCTTTCTAACAGCGATCGAATGCTCTGAGATTTCCAGTACGAAAAATTCAACTGCGACGCGATTCCCAGTGCCTGAGTCACATCGATCGTCACGGTCTGTTGCGGAATTGCTTTGATTACCCCGATCGCATCTAATCCGTTTGCTTGCCGCGCTGCTAGCCAAAATCCTGCCTGCAACGTTTCCAAACTCAACTCTGGAGCAGCCTGCCGAATCGAATTGAGAATTTGCTGTCCTGATGGTGATTTCAGCAAATCTTGAACAATTTGAGTGCCTAACTTTGGATCAAGCTCTAAGCGGCTCGTTAACGCCCGACGAAATTCGGGAGTGAGTACCGCCGAATAAAGCTGAAGCGTCGAAGAAACTTTGCCCGTTTTCGCAAATCTTTCTAAATCTGAAACCTCGATCGCTTGCTCGAACGGTCCTAAGCGTAAATTTAATCGATCGGCGGCAAAGCTCGGCAACGCTCCCGCAAGCGCCAGTGCCAGCCCCCCGATAAAACTAAAACTAATCGTTTTCAAAGAGACGTATCGCTTCACCGTAAATACCCTTTGTCAGTGATCTACTCAATCGAAACGAGGTGCAACGTTTGAGCCTGTTGCACCTCGCTTGCGCCTGATCTGATTCTAAAACTGACTTTAATTCTCTAACCAAGTTCCCGCCCCAAACCGAGATCTACTTTTTCAAAATCCTTGCCGCAACTGGCTCTAAATCGGCATCCCGCTCCGTGCGAATCCAAGTCTGCTGCGGACGCACCAAAAACCGCAAGTACATCGGAATTTTCCACAAAATATAAAATGGAACCGTGAGTAATTCCCCAAGTGGAAGATCTTTGCAGCCAAACTTTGCCCAAGCTCCCAGGACTGTCCCAGCTAAACAAATTCCCGCCGCGATCGCTAAAATTCCTGCCGTCCAATCCCCGGTTGATTCGCCCCATAAAATCGCGATTGCATCTACAACAATCCAACTGATCACAAATAACGAGAGCGGTGGCACACTCAATTCCACCGCCAGCACGATCGCTTCAAAAGAGCGTTTCTCGATCGCGGCTTTAATTAAGGCAGGAACATAACTCGAAATCGCTTGTAAATGTCCGTGTTCCCACCGGGTGCGCTGGCTTCGAGTTGCACTTTGCTGCTGTGGCAGAATTCCAATCACGCGCGCGCCTGGACAGTAAATCGGGGGATATCCTGCGATCGTTAATTCCACACTCAGCTTCATGTCCTCGACTAGATGCCCATTGGCGAGATTCACCGACTGAATCGCCGCCCAAGGAAACGCCATTCCTGTCCCACTCATCAGACAGGGCAATCCCATCTGAAACAGCCCCAGAGGTCGTACCAGATTTTTCACTTTGACAGCAAATGCTGAAACGGAATGTTTTGCGCTCGGTTGCGCTGGCTTTGTCATCAAGTAGGTAGCTTGAGTTGGGCGTTGAGTCTTAATTGCCGTCTGGGTCAGTGTCGCGATCGCGCCGGTTTCAACTTGACAATCCGCATCGATCACAATCACCACGTCCGGCGGATCATTCGCTAAGAAGCGCAAGCCGTAATCCAAAGCGTAACCCTTCCCCTGATGCGTCAGATCTTGACGCTCCAACACGATTGCGCCCCATTGTTGAGCGATCTCAGCCGTTGAATCTGTGCAGTTATCTGCTATCACAATCAGTTGATCTTGCGATCGTAGCTGCGGCATTAAACTTGCCAAAGTTGTTGCTAGTCCAGCTTCTTCGTTGTGGGCAGGAACGAGAATTGCAATTTGTTCGCTTGCTCGAATCGTGCGAGTCCGAGATGGCTGTGCAAATAATAAAGCGCAAATCGTCTCTAGGAATGTCCAAGCACTCAGTCCGAGAAAGATTCCGACAGTTCCTACCAAAGCTACCCTCACAATAAACATGGAAATCTGAATCGCTCCTGAACGGTTTCAGGCAATTTTTTCATTGTTTTTAAGAAAGTACCAGTGTCTTAAGGTAGGGGTCTTCTCTAATCTCCACGAAAAAACGCGATCGCGCTTAGTGCGATCGCGTCATTTCCTCTTTAGATCAAGTGAGTTTGGAAGCTATTTTGTCAACAGCGATCGCATCCGTTCGCCGCGATCTCCTCGCTCTGTGACTTGTTCACGTGGACTCGTGTAGTAGAAGTAGCTGTCCGGTTCGTACCGCACGTTTACGCCGTTCGCTACCAGTCCAAGAATGTTTGGCTCTGAACGATCAAGCAGCGATTTTGCAGCAGCAACGCTACCCGCATCCGCCACACCCGGACGAACTGCAATCAACACGCCGTCTGCCATTTTGCCGAGTACCGCAGCATCTGCCGTTCCTGCCAGCGGTGGCGTATCAAACAGAACGTAATCGTAGTCTTTGGCGACCGTTTCCAAGAAGGTTGTCATTGCTTCTGAGTCTAGAATCGCCAGCGGGTTCGGGGGCATTACGCCTGCCGTCAGAATCGACAGATTGCTGGTGATCGGCTTCACGGCTTGACGCAATTCGCTTTGATCCACAACAACGTTACTTAGACCGACCGAGTTGACTAATCCCCACAGATGGTGCTGTGACGGATTCCGCATGTCTGCATCAACAAGCAATACTTTGCGTCCGGATTGTGCCATCGTTGCAGCGAGGTTGGCTGCAACTTCGGACTTTCCTTCTCGCGGTACAGCACTGCTGATGACGATCGTTTTCACCTTTTTGTCGAGGCTCATGAATTTCAGATTGGCTTGCAGCATCTGATATGCTTCATGAATCATCGATCGCGGTGAAGTCATCGCAATTACACGCGGTGAAATGTCATCTGCGCTCGGTGACAAAATCGTTGGCGTGTCGCTGGTTTCAAATCGAGGCACTAAGCCCAACAGCGTATAGCCGTATTGCGCTTCGGCATCTTTGACCGTTTTGAGCGATTTGTCGATCGCGTCTACAAAGAACGCCGCCGCAACGCCCAACAGTAAGCCAACCATTGCGCCTGCTGCTAATAAAACGAGGCGCATCCGGCTTGCCGCCTGGGTCGGAACCAGCGCGTTTTGCAGAATTCGAGCGTTGCCGACCTGCTGGTTTTTCGCGACCTCAATTTCTTGTCTGCGGGCATTGAGATTTTGATAGGCGGTCAGCGCAATGTCTTGGTTGCGTTGAAGTTCGCCTTCTTGTTTCACCAGGGTCGGAGTTTGTAATGCACGAGTGCGGTAATTTGCCAGCAGTCCAGACAGCGTTGAAATCCGACCGTCTAAACCAATTCGCTGAGATTGCAATGCAGCTAGGTTTGTCGCCAGATTCCGCTTGATGTCGCCGGGCTGAAGCGCTCCTGGAGGAATTGATACATTCGCACCTACGGCTTCACTGACTCGCGCTTGTAGCAGAGCGTTCAGGTCTGCCTCCTGCTGCTTTAGGGTTTGAATCTGCGGCGTAGTATCTTTGAAGCGAGATTGTTCGGTTACTAGGCGAGTTTGAACTGCCTGAAGCTGTCCGAGCGCTTCTTGAACCCCCGCAGATTGACTTAAAGATGCAAGGTCGATCGCTTGTCCGAGTTCGAGTCCTAGCTGATTGGCAACCGCTTGCTCTTGTCGAGTGACATCGGCAAGTTGCGCCCGCGCTTGACCTAGCTGATCTTGTAATGTTGCGGCTGAGTTGATGTTTGCAGCGGATTCACGCTCTAAATCAACAATGCCGTTGCGAGTTCTGAAGTTTCGGAGTTCTTCGGATGCTTTGTTCAAGGCATCTTCTGCACTCGGAAGCTGGCTATCGATAAATCGACCTGCTTTGTTCGCTTCTTCCTGATTGGTTTTCAGGTTGCTGTCGATGTAAGCTTTCATGATCTGATTGACCACGTTCGCTGACATCTCTGGATCGTCGTCGCTGTACTTCAGGTTTAGAATATCGGTGGTTGGAACTGCTTCGACCTTGAGACGACGACTCAGTTCTTCCGGGTCCATCGGTCGTCCTTTGCTGTTCTTCAACTGCAACGTATCGATCACGCGCTGCAAGATCGGATAGGACGTAACCACAACGGCTTGCGTATCGAGGGGATTCCCTTCTCGCTTCAGCGATTCGAGCGTCCCGACTTTTTCACCGACTCCGGTGAGTGAGGTCGTGCGGTTTGACTGGACTAGAATTCGTCCGTTCGCTTCATAGCTCGGTCGCTGCACCGAGGTGGCAAGCCCGACGAGTCCGACGGTTGCGGCAAAAACACCTGTGCTAACTAACCAGCGACGTTTCAGGACGAGCCAATAGCTTTGAAGATCGAAGTCTTCAGAATAGCGCTTTGTCTCCATGTTCATGCTTGTCATAAAGAGGAATCTAAGAGAATGGGTTGCTCATTACCTGGGGGATACACGAAACCGAGAAATGAGAGCGATCGAGTGAATCAGTAAAGCTGGAGGGGAATCGATGCAAGCCTTGGATGGTGGTCTGCTGAACAGAATCTTTTGGACAGTTCGCTAGATGGTATCGCGATTGAGTTACGTTGTCAGTAGATTCCCCCTTACTATGCCATAACTTATTCTTCAAAAAGATAGTGTTAAGAACTAAAAGGAGAAAATCTTTAAAAAAGCAATCCGTAATCTTTCTAGATTGTTTTCATCAGCGATCGAGACTTTTCCGGCGGGGTCTGCGTGGGTTCCGCTGCCCAGGGGTTGCGGTAGAGACGGAAACGCTGCTGAAGAATCAGCCAAAAGAAAGGGAAATCGTGAAGCAGATACCGCTTCCACAGGCGCTTTGGTTCGCAGAGGATTCGGAACAGCCACTCTAGCCCGACATCGCTCATCCAGCGGGGAGAACGCTGAACGTTTCCAGCTTCAAAGTCGATCGTCGCTCCGATCGCGAGAAAGGTGTTGATGTTCGACAGTTGGTCGCGATAGCGAGTAATCCAGAGTTCTTGTTTGGGTGCGCCGACCCCGATCGCTAAGACAGTTGCACCAGAGTGATTGATTAAATCAACGATAGCTTGGCACTCGGCTTCGTTTTTCTCGAAGCCAAACGAGGGCGAATGAGCCGCAACGACAATTTCGCGTCCGACTTTGGCGTTGATCCGAGTCCGAGCCGCATCGGCGATTCCGGGTGCGGCTCCGAGCAGGAAAATCTTGATGCTGGGGTCGTTGCGATAGTACGTATAAAACGCTGGAAATAGGTCTGACCCAGAGATTTTTTCTTGAACCGGGGTTCCTAAAAAATATGAGGCATACACTAAAACCCGACTGTCACACACCTTAAAATCCACACCTTGGTATGCCTTGTAAAATTCAAGGTCATGCTGCAACTTCATCAGGTGATCCACGTTGGGCGTGAAAACCGTGCCCCCTAGTCGCAGCTTTTCGATTAGCTCGATCATGGTGAGGTTGTGAATTCCAATGTTAAGAAGGTGAACCTGTCTCATTACTTTGCCCGAAAAATCTCTACTACGGCTCTCTCAATCGAGCCAAAGCTCTCGCTTGTGCGATCGTTCGAGATCAACGATGTGCGCTTTTGCTTGCTCATCTTGCACCCAAACTGAACTTCGGTTGTGTCTGAGAAACTCTACTCGCGCTCTGTCTAACTCCAAGGTGGGTTACTACGTAATCTAAGTGGCTTAACGGAGGCGCGTCTACCTGCTTCACTGAATCTTTACGCCAGCATTAAAGTATTACTGAGAGTGAAAACCGTGTAACCACGGAAAATAATACTAGGCGAGCCTTAGCACTCGGTAAAAACTTCATGCTGAGATGATGCTAAAAAGAGAACGTGATTCGAGCAGGCATTTGACAGGGCGCAAACATAAATGAGAGACGCATTCAGACATTAACCTACCTCTAGATAAATCACTACGATCGAGCAATCACTCCAGAAATTAGCATTCAATCAATTGCTATTTAATTTTGTTTTTTGCTTTGAAAATAACTTAATTTCTAACACTATGCAGAGTAGCCTTAAGCTCATGAAAATCTATGAGCACAAGGAACATTAGCAAGAAGCCTTTGCTACTAGCAGAAATATTCTTAGCCTGAGCAAACTGACCTGTCTTTCAGTAAGCTTTTCGAGAATAAGATTATGTTTAGAGACAAAATCCGAAATCTACAGTTTAAAGCTGTTTGTTTTTCTAGAGCTTTATAATAATGTGCAAGACGCAAAATTAATTTCAAGACACAGCAACCTTAGCTGAATGTAACTGCATTTTGTAGTAGATTTAGGGTTCGGTTTTGTACCTTTAAGTGACTTTATCTTGAGCTTCAGTGAATATACGGAATGATCTTTCAGTCTTGATTTCACCGCTGAAAATTCGGTCGTACTTCATTAATACTTTACGAGAACTTGCTGCCCTCTAGATTGTCTTATTTCATGCTCGTTTAGATGAGCGTCTCGCTGCAATCAAACAGTTTTTGCTGTGGTGGATGGACGTGATTTTTTGTTCCTGGGTTTGCGATCGTATTTGTGCCAACTGCGATCGTTGCAGAAGCATTTCCAATGGGGATCGCGCCCAGTTCAGGCAGATCGGTCGTAATTCTCCCCATGCTTTATCGCCAGTTGATCAAACTGCTAGCGACGACAAAAGCTGAGTCGTTTTATTCCTCGATGTAAGCTACTGAAGCTGCCATCGAGGCTTCCAAGCTCAAAACATCATCGGCTGAAATGCTGGTAGGTTTGCGTTTAAGAATTTTTGCGGGAATGCCGATCGCGGTTTCTCCGGCTCCCACGTTCGATAAAACCACTGCGTTTGCACCGATGCAAGCATCATCACCGATTTCAATGCAACCGAGAAGTTTTGCTCCGGCTCCCACATTCACTCGCGCCCCTAAAATCGGCGCGTCGAACGGATGATCGAGGTATCGGTTTCCGAGCGTGCAGCCTTGACGAATAATGCAATCATCGCCAATCACACAGTCACCGTGAATCACGATCGCGCCTTGATGCTCGATGACGACTCGCCGCCCAATTTTGGCGCTGTAAGGCAGTTCGATGCCGTAACCGTTGCGAACTTTGCGAAACATCATGCGGTACAAAACGCTGAGCGGTGCGCGTAAAAGGATTGATTTAACACCCATGCGCCACACTCCAAAGCGGTAAACTGCGACAGCGCGAAATCCGGGTTTTGTCCAGTCGCGTCCGTGGGCGTTCCAATCTTCGACGATTTGTTGCCACAAGCTGAGGAAATCTGTTGCGTCGTTCACGGTTTGAGTCCTGCTGATGAAAGGGTTATTGAGCGATCGGTACAGCGGAAGGGTGTGCTTCGGTCAAAACGGATGCGATCGCAGTGGGTTCAGTGACTTGAGTAAACAGGGCTGCGAGTTTTTGGGCTTCGGTTGCGGCATTGTGATCGCGCTCGACTCGTTCTGCACCCGCCTGCCCCATTTCGGCTAAGACTGCGATCGGAAGTTCGATCGCATCTTTGATCGCTTCAGTGAGTTTAAAAATCGAGCCAGCGGGAACCAACCAGCCACAATGGTTGGGAATGACTAATTCAGGAATGCCTGCAATGTAGGTACTGATCACGGGACGGTGTAGCGCGAGGGCTTCCATCAGTGCGACGGGTAGCCCTTCAGCAAAACTCGGTAACACTAAGGTACGAGCCGCAAGAATTTGTTTGCGGACTTCCTCGTTGCTCGCCCAGCCTGTGATTTCAATGTGATTTTGTAATCCAGCTTCGGCAATCATCGTTTCGAGTTGCGATCGCATTGCTCCATCGCCTACGAGAACGAGTTTGATCGGGATGCCTGCCGCGACGATCGGTTTAATCGCTTCAACTAAAAGAAGCTGCCCTTTTGCTTCACACAGTCGCCCGACGCAAACGAAACGCGGTTCTGATGGAATCGGAGTCGCTGCAGTGAAAAATGTTCGATCGACTCCGCAGTGAATCACTTTGATTTTGTTCCACTGTGATTGTTCACACCAGCGGTAGAGTTGGCTTTTGCTAAACGAACTGACCGTTGCGACAAACGACGATCGCTCTACTTTTTCTACGATCGAGAGGGCTTGAATCGAATCGAATTCTTCTGGTCCGTGAATCGTAAAGCTGTAATTTGGACCGCCTAGTGCCGTACAAAGCATTGCGACCGTAGTGGAGTTTGTACCGAAATGAGCATGAATATGCTGAATGCCGTCCTCTTTGAACCAATCGTTCAGCACACAGGCTTCAGCAAGATAAATCAGATGCCGAAAAACGCCGCGATCGGAGCGTCGTCCAAATCTCACCGCAAGAATGAGCGCTTGTAGAACCTGTTTCGGTCGGGTAAAAATTGCTTTTGTAAAACTTTTCAATAGCGTTACTGCGCCACTTTCCAAAACGGTTCGCGTTAGTGCGACTTCCTTTTGATCCGCCTCATCGACCAACTCTGCTCGACAAGACCGAATGGCGTAGCGTCCAACTGAGACACCACAAGCTTCGATCGCATGAATCTCGCGCCGAATAAAACTATGGCTAACCTTCGGATATTGATTAACTAGATACGCAATTTTAGGCACATCTCTCTTCATAAAGCGCGGAGTGCTACTTACGCAAGGATATTTGAATTAGTATAGGAAGTTTCTGCACATCCGCAATTTCCTCTACTGAGTCTTTTCGGTTCTTTCTTGGAATCTACTTAAATGTAAAGGCTTGATAAAAACTAAAAGGCATAGCGGAGTATTACTGAGAGGATGTGCAATTACGTAGAAATAATAAAACATTTCTTCAATTGAAGCCATTTTTAGTACCGAATTCATCGCTGATTGGATAAACTTCTGGCATACAATAAGCTACGATCCTGACTGCGTAGAGCCTATTAGCTATTTAGCGAGAGAAGTCGTCTTAACAATTCTGATAGTTATGAGTTGTGGTAATTGCATTATGGCTTGTAGTAGGGTGTCAGACGAAAGTTGAACGACTCAGAGCATAATGGAAAAAATTGGAGTAGTTGCGATCGGAAGAAACGAGGGCGATCGATTAGTTCGATGCCTCAAGTCTTTAGTTGCTCAGATGCCAGTTGGAGTTCCGATCGTTTATGTCGATTCGGGATCAACCGATGGCAGCGTTGCATTCGCGGAATCGATCGGGGTTCAGGTCGTGAATCTCGATTTGTCGATTCCGTTTACAATGGCGCGCGGTCGAAACGCCGGATTTCAGCAGTTGATCAGACAGGTTCCGGATCTGAAATATGTTCAATTTATCGATGGAGATTGTGAACTGATTAACGGTTGGGTCGAAGCTGCGATCGCGGCGTTAGAAGCCGATCCAACGTTGGCGATCGTTTGTGGTCGTCGTCGGGAGCGATTTCCAGAGCAATCGGTTTACAACCGTTTAGCAGACATGGAATGGAATACGCCTGTTGGAGAAGCGGAAGCCTGCGGGGGAGACGCTTTGATGCGGATAGAAGCGATTCGGGCCGTCGGCGGATACAACGAAGCTCTGATCGCAGGTGAAGAGCCTGAGATGTGCGTGAGATTGCGGAAACTCGGTTGGAAGATCGCGCGAATCGAAGCGGATATGACCCTGCACGATGCGGCAATGCTGAAATTTCGGCAATGGTGGAAGCGATCGATTCGGGGCGGTTGGGCAATGGCGGCATGGTCAGATCTACATGGCGCACCACCAGAACGCTACATGGTGCGCGAAAATCGCAAACACTGGGGCTGGGTGTTGGGACTTCCACTTTTTGCGATCGGTCTTGCTGGAATCACATCAGGCTACAGTCTGCTGGCATTTCTCGGCTATCCGCTGCTATTGTGGAAAATCTATTGGTATCGCCTGAGTCGGGGAGATTCGCCGACAGATGCACGATCGTATGCTGGATTTTGCCTGTTAGGTAAAATTCCAGAATCAATCGGGCGGCTAGATTATTGGCTGACGAAGTGGCGCGGCAAGCGGGCGACGTTGATCGAATATAAGCAGTCTGCGCCCTAAGAAGAATTCGCAGCGATTCGTCCACTCGATCACAGTTTGGAAGAAGCTTGAGAAGTGGTGATACCATCAGCCGCGTGAGTTTGCCGACGATTAGGTAAAGCCGGAATCAGCTCTTGTTCATCCTCAAACGCTGGAACCCGCTGCTTCACGGTCAGCACCGTCGCAATAAATAACACCCAATAAATATTAGATAGCCGTAGCATATAGCTCTCGGTCATATTGTTGAGCGCGAGAAATGTCAGATAGCCTAACGCCCATAAGTGCTCTGGATGCTTAGAAGCGTAAGCGCGCATCAATGCCCGAATAAAAGCGCTGGTATAGCAAATCAGGAACAATCCTAAACCAATTAAGCCAACATCCAAAGCGGTATCAATAAAGCCGTTGTGAGCGTGTGGTGCATTAAAACTTTGAGATAAATAATAGCTAATTGCTTTCGGATAAGGGCTATCAGGCGACCAAAACGTGCTTCG
>CAXTDB010000074.1:15739-16911 GCA_964242045.1 uncultured Leptolyngbya sp.
ACAGCGGATGCTCCCAAAGTCGATCGAGCGCAACTTGCCAGATATAAATTCGTCCGCTGAGAGTCGCATCCTTTCCAAATGCCTGAAGTAGCTCGACCCAATTTGCCAGTACACCGACCGCGACTGATCCAACAATCAGCGCGCTCAAGCTTCCCAAAATAATCGATCGCTTTCCGCGCCAGCGAAAATTTTGGTAAAACAGCATCAGCGCTAACATCCCAAATCCAAGGAATAATGCAGTTTTCGAGGTTGAAAGCAAAATCAAAACAGTTGCAACTGCAATTCCACTCCACTTAATTAGGCGATCGCGCGGTCTTTCGATCGGCAGCGAGAAAAACGCCAGCATCGCGATCACCATCATGCTGCCAAAAGTGTTTTTGTAGTCGTAAATTCCTTTCCAGGCTCCAGGGTGGTCAACGAAGTGCTTGCCCAAAGATGGAACGGCGATCGCTAAAACTGTACTCGCGATCGCTCCGATTCCAAACGTCAGCGCGTAAAGCTTTACTTGTTGAGTTAGCGAGAAGCGTGTGGCCAGATATAACCCAAAGCAAGTCATTTGAAGCATTTCTCGATTAGTCGAGAGCGTCCAGTCTGGAAATTCTGACCAAACAAACGAAAACAACACTAACCCTGTGAAAATCCACAATACCCAATCTCGCTGAATTGTGATCAACGTGCGCTTTGCGTTTAAAACCAGCAAAAGCGTACTCACCAACCAGACGAAATACCGAACTATTGTTACCGCAATAATCGGAACAGGTCCTGTGGTGGTGCTATCTTCACTTGCGCCGAGAGCAATACCTCCTGTAAAGAAGGTCAACCCCAAAACGACAAAACAAGTTTCAGCCAGTAAAAGCAGCTTTTTCACGACAAGTCAGTCCCTGAGTTAAGTGCGTCATCTTGTTTACAGCATGTCAAGCAGTTTAAACGGTTATTGCTCATTGTCATGCAGCATTTGAACCTAAATCTGAGAAATCTTAATGTGAGATCTCGAAATTGTGAGGAAATCAACAACCGTAAAAACTCAGGAGTTTAGAGCTACGAACTATTCAACCCACTCTGTGTTTTTACGAACCGTAATTTCAAGCAGCTAGGGCACAACTCTATCTTAGGGTAGAGAAAATCAGCAACTTTACTAAATCCTGAAATTTGCTGGTTTCTACGTAGAGTTT
>CAXTDB010000075.1:0-8632 GCA_964242045.1 uncultured Leptolyngbya sp.
AGAAGGCTTACTTGAAGATTGGCCCCAAGAACGCGCGATCGCAGAAGGACGAACAGCGGCAATTTTAGGCAGCGTCGATGGTGCAGGAAAAGCGAAGATTATCCGATTTCTCTCGCGTGCAAAATTGCTGTCTCCGCTGAAACGAGATTTGCGGTTAGGACGCGCGATTCTCAACGGTACAGGCGGATATGCCGAAGACCGATTAAATGGAATTCGGGTGATCGATCTAGGCATCATGCTGGCAGCAGCGGATCTTTCAGGCACAGATTTACGCTGGACAGACTTGAGTGAAACAAATCTCATTCGCGCCAACTTAACCAACTGCGATTTAGTGAAAACGAACTTTTCGCGCACAGTATTATGCGGCGCAAGTTTGCGGGGAGCCGATTTAAGCGGAACTCGATTCTTTTACGGCAAAGTAGAAACCGCTTCACCGCGAAGCCGCACAGAGCCACCGAATTTCAAAACCGGAGCTTATACAGGTGCAGTGGTTGAAAATGCAGACTTCACCGATGCAGAAGATATGTCCGAGGAGCAACGCCACTATTGCTGTGCGTGGGGTGGCTCAAAAACGCGCGGCACGATTCCCGGTGGATGTGAAGGCATTGCCAATAAACTAGGGCGGTGAAAGTCAGAACCTAAGAAAACAAGAGTACAGTTCGCCTTTCGACGTTCCGCACCCTTGCTGCTATCCTTTGGGACACTTGATCGAGCTTGAAGCGAATGTATCGCGGCTCCAAACTTCCGAATACTTTTAAGCTTTCTCTTTCAGGACTTCGACTTTACCCGTATCAAGGTCGTAGTAAGCACCCACGATCTTGAGCTTGTTGTCTTTGATCAAACCTGCCAGAATCGGCGACTTTTTCAGCGTCTCGACTTGCACAAGCACATTGTCTTTGACCGCATTGACCAAATCGTTGCCCTGTTGTCCTTTTGCTTTTTCGACTCCCGCCGTGATGTAAGGTACAAGCGTTCCGATCTTGCTATCAGCCGGAAGCTTCTGCGATCGCAGCACCGCATTCACCGCGCCGCAATTTTCATGTCCCATCACCAGCAGTACTCTCGACCCCAACACCGCTGAGCCAAACTCTAAGCTCCCGATTGCCTCTGGAGTCGCGATATTGCCAGCAACCCGCACCACAAAGGTATCTCCAACTCCTTGATCGAATAGAATTTCGACCGGAACCCGTGAATCTGCACAGCTAAGAAACGACGCAAACGGAAACTGATCCGCTCCGGTTTCGGTCAACCGCGCAAAACTCTGACGCGGATGCACTGACTTTTGATCGGTAAAGCGTTTATTGCCTTCTAGCAGCAATTCTAGTGCTTGATCCGGAGTCATGTTGTCTGCAAACGGGCGCGCCTCAACTTTCTTGACCGTATCTGCATCAACGACAGGTTGAGCAGTGGGAGCTTGAGCTTGGGGTTGCTCAGCTTTCGGAGATTGATTACAGGCAGTCGCGGCAACCGCGCTCACGCCTGCTAAACCCATCAGTTTGACCAAATGACGACGACCCACAAATCCGTTAATGCGACTCATCTCGGTTCTCTCCTAATTCAGGTGAAAGACTGGTTTGGCTCAGGTTGAATTGCGATCGAAAAGCGAGACCAAACTCTTCGATCGACGGTGTGCCTAGATTTTGACTTTTTTCACTTTGAGGCTCTTGAGATATTCATTCGGATTGGCAGGATCGAATGTTACGCCGTCAAAGAACTTCTCGACTCCGCGCGAGGTGTCTTTGGGAATGTCGGCATCAGCAATTCCGGCTTCTTTCGCTGCTTCTTTCCACAAGTCTTCGCGGTTGGTTTTATCCACCAGCGCTTTAACATCGGTTTCAGCCGGAAGCATTTCCCAACGAATGTTCTCGGTGAGAAACCAAGTATCGTGGCTCTTGTAGGGGTAAGACACACTGCCTTTGCTGTCTTTCCAATAAAGCGGTCCCATTGCGACATCGTTAATTTCTGGCTGACCATCGCCCATGTTGTATTTGCCTGCAAGCGGCGGTTCGAGGACGTTGACGGGCAAGTTGAAATATTGCCGACTGCCCAGAATTTGAGCGACTTCTTTGCGATTTTCGGGCTTGTCGCACCATTGTTGTGCTTCCATCATGCCTTTGAGCAAGGCTTTCGTCGCTTTCGGGTGCTTGTCTACCCAATCTGCCCGGAGTCCAAAGTATTCTTCGGGATGGTCTTTCCAAACTTGGGCAGTGAGGGCAGACATGAAGCCAATGTTATCTGCCAAAATTCGGTAGGGCCAAGGGTCGCCTGTGCTGAATCCGTCCATCGTTCCGGTTTTCATATTCGCCACCGTTTGAGCTGGCGGAACCACAATCAGTTTGACATCGGTATCTGGGTTAATGCCGCCTGCCGCTAACCAATAGCGAATCCACAGTTCTTGGTTTGCTGCGGGAAAGGTGTAAGCAGCGGTGAACATCGAGCCTTTTGACTTCAGTTCGTCAATGTAGCCTTTGGCTTTAGAGCAGTCTAAATTCAGTCCCTTACCCAAGTGCTTGTTGGCGATCGCAATGCCATTCCCCTGAGTTGAAGTCTGCATCATCACATACATCGGGATTTTGCGATTGTCGGTGATTTTGCCTTCTGAGATTAAGTAAGGCATTGGCATTTGGAACTGTGCGCCATCGAGACCGCCCCCTGCCGCACCGATGACAACGTTGTCGCGCAATGCTCCCCAAGAAGACTGCTTCAACACTTGAACATCGGTCATGCCGTACTTGGCGAAGAATTTCTTTTCAAGAGCGACGATGAAGGGCGCAGATTCAAAGATGGGCAAGTAGCCAAGGCGGGCAGTTGTAACTTCTGGGGTCTCACCCGCGCCAGAGTTCACCGCAGGGACGGCTCCGGGAGACGAAGGGGCAGCGGCTTCACGACTGGGAGGATTGCCCACACAGCCTTTGAGCGCGATCGCACCAAGTCCCGATGCGCCTGCGGTATATAAGAAGCGGCGGCGAGAAAACTGACTCATGACTCGAATCTCCTAACAAACAAAATCGCTATTTTTGACGTGAGAAGCTGTCAGGATTTATCCCAAAGTGACAGCGTTTTTGAGAAGTAAAACTGAGTAGAAATCGAACTGAAAACTCAACACAAATAGCGCAATCCAAAGGACGCAAAGCCGTACAGTATTTGGCGTTTTCTCGTGCTTGGACAAACAGGTAGAAGCCGCAACCGAACGACATTTGTATCTGCGTTCAAGTATTCAATTGGTAAATAAACTTTGGAGAAATCAGAAGCTTCTCCTAGTAATGGAAATTAGTTTATAGCCTTTTATGGTGATCTTGATCAAGTTAGGAATAAAACAATAAGAGTAATATCCAATCCAATCGATAAGTTTTTATTTTGGTTCGTTTTTTAGCTGATTGATCAGTAAATATTCTTGCTCGTACTTGCAAATTATCAAGATTGATTAGATTCTATGAGAATTCAGCAAGCGCTTGAAAGCTCGGTGAAGTGATGAGTTGAGACATTGGATTTTTACTACGGTTCATCGAAATCACGCTTTTATTTGAATCAAACCTGCTCTATTAATCTCGATCGAACTTCAGCGTCCGAACAGAAAAGCGTGCGATCGGAGCCGAATGAACTGCTTGAATCGATCAAAATCATTTCTATTCACATAACTTCATTACAATTTTGTGATTTCTGCAAACCCGATCGCGAAACCAAGATTTAGAATCATCGAGTCAAATAAATTGGAAAGATTGACTGTGATGCGATTCTTTTTATCAATCGGAGCGATTCTTGCTGGAATTTCGGTCGCGGGTGGAGCGTTTGCAACTCACGCTTTGAAAGCAAAATTAGACGATCGTGCTTTAGCGATTTTTGAAACCGGAGCGCGCTATCAGATGTATCACGCGATCGCACTAATTTTAGTCGGCCTTTTCATTAGCCGCACCGAATTCGGAGATCCGCTCTTAACCACGTCAGGAATTGCATTTATTCTGGGGATTGTTTTGTTCTCTGGTAGTCTCTATGCACTGTCGCTCTCCGGAATGAAATGGTTAGGAGCAGTCGCTCCTCTCGGTGGAACGGCGTTTATGGTGGGCTGGCTCTGTTTTGCAGTCGCCGCGTGGCGCTGGAAACCATAACCGAAACATTTGTGTCACCATCTAGAAAGTTCGCTTACTTAGTTTTTATGTGTCGCTTACTCGGTTATTTAGGACAGCCCGTTTTACTCGATCGCTTAATTTCTCAACCGGATCATTCTCTTGTCGTGCAAAGCTATCAGCCGAAAGAAATGACCGCTGGCTTGCTCAACGCCGATGGTTTTGGAGTTGGTTGGTATCATGCCACTCGTGAAACAGAACCATTTATCTATCGCAGTACGCTACCGATTTGGAACGATGTGAACTTGCAGAGTTTGGGTCGGTATGTCGAATCGGGCTGCGTGTTATCGAATGTTCGCAGTGCAACCGCTGGATTAGCAACAGATTTAAGCAACTGTCAGCCGTTTCAGTCCGGTTCGATTCTGGGACTGCACAACGGTTTTATCGAGGATTTTCGTAAAACGCTGTATCGTCCAATCCGCGATCGCCTGAGTGATCGGGCTTATCAATTGATTCAAGGACTCACCGACTCAGAGCATATTTTTGCAATGGCGATCGATGAACTAGAAGCAAGTGCAGATCTAACGATCGCCTTGCATCGGACGCTTAAGACTTTGATTGAACTGGGCGAGGAACATCAGGTTTCTTTTTCTGCCAATCTGATTTTGAGTGATGGTCATCAGTTAGTCGCTTCTCGCTATGCTCAAGGAGTTCCCACACCAACGCTCTACTATCTGCAAAATGATCCGGCTTTTCCACAATCGGTTTTGATTGCGTCTGAGCCACTGTTTGAGGGAAATTGGAAAGCGTTACTCGATCGCCATTTGTTGACTGTAGATCATGACCTTAAGCTTGACATTACCTCTATCTGATTTGCGACACTCGATGCAGCAGTGTCGATCGAGAACTTTAGATTTAATTCGATCGCTCGATTACGCCACGTTCTGTACGCAAGCGCATCCAGATTTCAGCCCGATCGGGTGGCATCTGGGACATATTGCTTATACAGAAGCGCTATGGATTTTGCAACGATGTGCAAGTTATCCACCAGTGATGCCGCAATATCATCGATTGTTCGCGCAAGATGGATTACCAAAGAGCGATCGCGTTAAGTTACCTCAGATCGATACGGTAGTTGAGTATTTGGAAATCGTGCGATCGAAAGTATTCGATTATTTAGCAATCGCGCCTGTGGATCAGCAGGAACGCTTGTGGAAATGGTTGTTACAACACGAATGTCAACACGCAGAAACGATCTCGATCGTGCTTGCGCTATTGGAGTTACGGGCTTCGGTGAGAGAGTCGGGAAGCTCCCTAAATCCCCCACGAGTGAGGGACTTTGAATCTGAAATGCGCTTGATTTCAGCGGGTTCATTTGTTCAGGGGAGTGATGCGATCGAAGCTCAAGATAATGAGCGACCCGCGCACGAAATTCATTTAGAAGACTATTGGATCGATCGACATCCGGTGACTTGTGCAGAATATCGATCGTTTATCGAAGCGGGAGGATATCAATCTCCGCAGTGGTGGACACCAGAAGGATGGAACTGGGTGAAGGAAAACGCGATCGAGCATCCCTTATATTGGAATTTACCGTTCTCAAAGTCCCTCAGAACGCGGGATTTAGGAAGCAAACCCCAGCCAAAACGAAGCGATAATCCTCCGGTCTGCGGAGTCAGTTGGTATGAAGCGGACGCTTACGCGCGATTTGTCGGAAAACGACTGCCAACCGAAGCCGAATGGGAGAAAGCTGCTCTGAGTCAAGATATGCTGGGTGAAGTTTGGCAATGGACATCGACTTGGTTTGCAGGCTATCCGAACTTCGAGAGCTACCCATATCTAGGCTATTCCCAAACGTATTTTGATCGAGCGCATCGCGTTCTCAAAGGTGGAAGCCAAGCAACTTTTCCGTGGGCGATGCGGAACTCCTTCCGAAACTGGTATTATCCCCACGTCCGAGAAATCTTCTCAGGATTTCGCTGTGTCCGTTCTGCTGGTGTAAGGAGCTAGTTGTTTGTGTCTCAAAATCTTAGTGTGTCTGACCGCGTTCATCTGGCGTATCTTGTCGATCGCTCAACTCCATCCGAAGATGAACTGCATCCGGGTAGCGATGTCGTTCGCGGATTAAGCCAAACGCCGAAGTCTCTGCCACCGCGTTATTTTTATGACGATCGAGGTTCTCAGCTATTTGAACAGATTACCGACCTTCCAGAGTACTATCTGACTCGAACTGAGACAGAGATTCTAAAATCTTGCGCGCCCGAAATTGCTCAAATTACCGGAGCTTGCGAATTAATTGAACTCGGTAGCGGCAATTCTACGAAAACGCGAATTTTGCTCGATGCTTATCGATCGTTCAGCCATCCGCTGATTTATTGCCCGATCGACATCAGCGCTGGAATTCTCGAAAGTAGCGCCCACAGCCTACTCAATGATTATCCAGATCTTGAAGTTTACGGACTTGTTGGAACTTACGAACTCGCCTTAGAGAAACTTCCACAGACTCAACTTCCGAGCCGAATGATCGGATTTATCGGCAGCACGCTCGGTAATTTGAATCGGGAAGAGTGCGATATTTTCCTGGATCAAATTGCAAACGCATTGAAATCGAAAGAGTATTTTCTGCTAGGAATTGATTTACACAAATCGAAATCGCAACTCGAAGCTGCATATAACGATCGACAAGGTATCACCGCAGAATTTAACCTGAATATGCTGCGTCATCTAAATCAGCGATTTCAGGGCGATTTTGATTTAACTCAGTTTCAGCACATCGCTATTTATAACGAAAGCGATCGCCAAATTGAAATGCACTTACGCAGTTTGCGAGCGCAAATCGTCCATCTTAAGGCATTAAATTTAACCGTCGAATTTGCAGCAGGCGAAACGATTTTAAGTGAAATCTCGCGTAAATTTGATCTCGATCAAATGAAAGGACTCTTGAGCGCAAAAAAACTCGACTGCGTTCAAGTCTGGACAGATTGCGATCGCGCGTTTGCCGTTCTGCTGTGTCAACGCGCCTAAAATTGAAAAAGTCGAGGAGCGATCGATCAATGGGCATTCTAAACTTCATCCGAAATAACTCAAAACTGGGCGATTTTAATGCTTAAATTTGCGAGAAAACGCCCTCTTTTAGAAAAATCTATATAAACTGATATGGACAAACTGGAAAATCTGACTTTGAATAGTAGTGGAAATACTGAAAAGATTCAAAGATCCTGGATTGAGTCACAATAGTCTGAAGGTTATATAGGAGATCGTGGTAAGCGTTGCAATCCAGCATGAAAAGGTGAAGGGGAGATGAGTGAAACAACATCATTTTTAGGAGGCGCAGCACTCGCAGGACTTGCGGCTGTCATTTTGTTGAAGGGAGGAGTCAGCACCAGTACGCCTGCGCTCTCACCGTCTCAACCCCTCCCCAATTACGGCTATCCTGTCCAACCAAGCGCGCCTGTTGCAACAATTCCCCCGACGACTACGGGAACTGGTGATGTAGACAAGCAGCGCGCCGAAACCGAGCAACTGAAAGCTCTAGTCGAACAACAGCGCCTTCAAACCGAGCAACTGAAAACTCAGCTTCAAAGTCAGCAAGCCCTGATCGAAACGTTGAACGCTCAAAATAAAGTTGCCATTCCCGCACCACAGAAACCTACAAATTCTGCGATCGAAAACAACCCCGTTTTCTCGAATCTTCTCTGGATGCTGGGCGGTGTGATCCTGACGTTTGGAGGCGGGATTGCGCTTGTCGGAATGTTTGTCTTATTTGCGAAACAGCAGCGACCGTCCCGCACGATCGAAGTTGTTCACGATGAGTATCCAGGATATTTATCGAATCGTCGTAGAACTCAGGTGCTTCCGGCACGTCGATCGATCCGACGAGTTGAAGCAGAAGAAATCGATTAGCGGTAAAGTGTGAGGTGGCTTTTTGCAACTCCACCCCCGATGAATAAGACATTTCGAGAAAGCTGGTTTCCGATGCAGCGGCATTTAACGCCTTACCTGTTTCTGTTGCCAGCTTTGATCGTGTTAGGCATCACTGTTTTTTATCCAGCACTGCAAGCGTTTTATCTCAGTTTCACGCGCTACGACTTGATCACAGAGCCGCAGTGGATCGGGTGGGCAAATTTTCAGCGGCTCAGCAAAGATCCGATTTTTTGGCAGACGTTACGCAACACGATTGTGTATTTGGTTTGCGTCGTGCCGATTTTAGCGATCGCACCCTTAGCTTTAGCGATTCTCGTGAATCAGAAACTTCGAGGGATTCGCTGGTTTCGGGTGGCATACTATACACCTGTGATCATTTCGATGGTCGTGGCTGGCATTGCTTGGAAATGGTTGTACTCGGATAACGGCTTGCTGAATCAGTTTTTACGCGCGATCGGTTTTTCCGGTGTGCCGTGGCTGACCGATCCGAATTTGTCATTGTTTAGCGTGATGGCGGTAACGATTTGGAAAGGATTGGGCTACTACATGGTGATTTATCTCGCAGGATTGCAGTCAATTCCAGCGGAACTGTATGAAGCAGCCTCGATCGATGGTTCTGACGGAATTCGCAAACATTGGGATAT
>CAXTDB010000075.1:8642-16629 GCA_964242045.1 uncultured Leptolyngbya sp.
GATGCAGCCTTATTTGTTGCTCGTTGCTGTGATTTCTGCAATTTCGGCGACCAAGGTATTTGAAGAGATTTTTATCATGACGCAGGGCGGCCCGTTGAATAGTTCTAAAACGATCGTGTTTTATGTCTATGAACAGGCATTTACAAAACTGGAAATTAGCTATGCCTGTACGATCGGGCTTGTGATGTTTTTGATGATTTTGGTTTTATCGATCGTGCGCTTAGCAGCTCAGAGAGATACAGAAAGTTTGGGTGAAACAAACCTGTAATGCTCTACTGAAAAGCATTAGTGTACAAATGTACATATAATAATGAGATGGCATACCGATGGGACAGGGAAAAAGCTGCTGCCAATCTCAACAAACACGGAATTGATTTTGCAGATGCCGTGTCAGTTTTCTCAGATGATTTGGCGATCACAGTCATGGATGAGCGGTTTGAAGAAGAACGGTTCATCACGATCGGGATCGATGCTTTGGGTCGCGTCCTCGTGGTGATTTATACGTGGCGCGACAGCGAGATTCGATTAATTTCGGCTCGAAAAGCGACTCGTCAGGAACGAACACAGTATGAAGAGAGGTAGATCATGGAAGCAGAGTACGATTTTAGTCAAGGAAAACGCGGTGCAGTTGAGCCAGTGACTGCTGGGAAAACTCGCATCACGATTCGATTAGATGATGAGGTATTGGCATGGTTTCGGGAGCAGGCTCATGCAGCAGGCGGGGGTAACTATCAAACTTTAATCAATGAAGCATTACGGCAACATATTGAGCAACAGCGTGAACCGCTAGAAGCAACGTTAAGAAGAGTCCTGCGTGAGGAACTTGAGCGAGCAGGTCAGTAATATCGATCGTGCGATTAGATTATTGCTCAATGATTGAAAAGATGCGAGTCATTTCTTTAGTTTCCGCATTGTTTGAAATAGAGTTTGCCTCAGCGATTTGGGCAGCAGGGAAAGCGCTAGTCCGATGTAGGCTTTCGGTATTGAGGCGGGTTTACCCGGTAGCTTCGCTTTCTGAAAGGCTCGCACGAGTTCCCGTCCGCGCTCTGTGGCTCCAATTTCGATCAATCGCAGTCCAAGTAATAATTGAGTTTCAGCCAAACGCGATCGACGAATCTCTTCCAATTCTCCTGACGTAAATTGAAAATTTTCTAGATAGCTCAGCTTGTCTTTGAGATAGGGAATTGCGCGATCGATTCCCTGCTGTTCTGGATGAATCCGGTATTCCATCAATCGTTGCGGTAAATAATAACCTTGCTTGCCATCGAGTATCAATCGCACAAATAAATCATTGTCTTCGCAGTTTTGAATGTTTGGGCGCATGTAATCTACATCCCGTAACGCTTGCATTCTAAATAGCGTTGCACCCACTTGAAAACTTTGCCTGACGAATACTGTTTCTAATAGCGATGCGGGAATTCCTTCTGAGAGAGTAGTTCTGCCCCATTTTTGCGAGTTTTGCTCGGTTAACTCAAGGTCTCGATCGCTGTTAGCATTAATAATCCAATGATCCGTTCCGACAAAATCGATCGCTGAATCTCGATCGAGAATTTCACTCGTTTTCTCTAAAAATTCTGGAGTTAAACGATCGTCATCATCGAATTTAATAAAATACGTTCCAGTTGCGGCTTCAAAGCCCGATCGCATATTGTTGCTTTTTCCAACATTATGTGGATGTCGCACATATCGAATTCGCGGATCGGTGTAGCGCGACATGACTTCTGGAGTCGAATCTTGAGAACCATCATCGCAGACGATCAACTCCCAATCTGAGATCGTTTGCGCGAATACACTGTCGATCGCAAATGGTAAGAAGTGAGCGCGATTATACGTAGGAATGCAGACGCTAATTTTGGGCATACGGAGAAAGGTTTAGTTTCTCTCAATATCGACACGATCGCTCCATGAATATCCTCATGTTGTCTACAACGTTCCCTTATCCCCCAACCAAAGGCGGAACGCAGGTTCGGACATTTCATTTACTGAAGTATCTAAATCAGGCTCACAACGTTACGGTTTTGACGCAGCGAAGCGGAGATGTAAGTGATGCTGAGATTGAGGCACTACGAGAATTTACGGGCGAATTAGTCGTATTTGAGCAAGCGAAGACCCCTTCAAATAAGCTGCAACGCTTTGCAGAATTTTTGATTGAAGGAACGCCGCCCAGTGTGCGATCGAACCATTCACCCGCAATGCAAGCTTGGATCGATCAGCATATCGAGAAGTTCGATATCATCACTTGTGAGCATAGCGTAAATGAAATCTATGTGCGTCCAGAATTTCAACAGAAAAAGATTGTTAACGTGCATAGCTCGGTGTACGGATCTTGTAGAAATCAGTTGCAAACTGGAACTTCTGAAAATCAATTGCGCGATCGCATTAATTTACCACTATTGAAACGCTACGAGAAACGCTACTGCCAGAAATTTACGAATATCGTGGTGACAACCGATGACGACCGTATTCAATTACAAAGCTTCAATCTAACCGCTAATATTAGCGTGATTCCGAACGGAGTTGATTTCACCGCATTTCCTTACCGCAATACTGATCCAGGCGGTCATCATCTCGTTTTTATTGGCGCAATGGATAACTTAGCAAACATCGATGCCGCAAAGTTTTTGAGCTTGGAAATCTTGCCGCAAATCCAAGCAATTTATCCAGATGCAACGTTGTCGATCGTAGGCGCGCGTCCAACTGCCGAAATTCTTCAATTAAATGATCGTAAAAACATCACCGTCACCGGACGAGTCGAGTCGATCGCAGATTATTTACACCAAGCAACAATCTGTGTGATTCCAATGCGGACTGGATACGGGATCAAAAATAAAACACTAGAAGCAATGGCAGCGGGAACACCGATTGTATCTAGCGATCGAGGACTAGAAGGATTGCAGTTCAATCAGCCGATTCGGGCACTACAAGCCAGTACCGTGAATGAATACGTTGCTGCAATTTCACGGTTGTTTGAGGATAGCGCGTTACGATCGCAGCTTTCGCAAAATGCACGATCGCTGATCGAAACTGATTACACTTGGGAACGCGCTGGACGACGATATTTACAAGTCTTAGAGAGAAATTAGCTCGAAAATTCCAAGACGCATATACCATTCAAAGAAGGGGCAGTTTTTCAAGTCGCGTTATGAAATTGCAGTTGCCAAAAAAAGGGGCAGTTCCTTGGAAATCGATCGGATCGTTTCTCGCGATCGCATCGGCAGCAGGTTTCGTGGTGACTAGCACTTGGCTCAGCGCGCAATTCATGATCGATCCGCGATCGGTTGCCTGGATGAATCAATATCTCCCCAAGCACGCCAGAATTCCCATCAGCGCTTGGGATGACCCGAAAACGCTCAAGGAAATCCAAGCCGATTTAAACAAAGCAGGCTTGTTTGCAGGTGAACCGCTCCGAGTCGAAACGGCAATCAAAGCGAAACAAAAACAAACCGATTTGCTGATTCCGATTTATCAATCTGGAAAAGAAGGCGGTGACGATCGCTTAACCGAACTGCGAGCATATCGACTGGTTCTCAATCCCACTCCGAACAAAAAAGAAGCGCTTCAGTTTGTCAATCAAATCGAGGTGCGGGAACTGCACGAAGATTTTGTCACCGAACCACTCGTTCGCGCTCGTGCAATTAATCCGAGTTCCGATCGCTCGCTACCCTTCACTACTGTTCAGCGCTTTGAAGACCGCGCCCCGCGCAATGGCGCTTGGTTCACGCTCAACGGCAACCTGCGCCAAGGAGACAACTCGATCGCGTATGGTCAAGTGGTTTACTACAATCCGATCACGACTGCGATGAGTGTGATGCTGTCTTGGACAAGCCCTGATGGTGAACTTCCCAGTTGGCAAACGGTTCCCAAAGGTCGCCCGGCTGAATTTGTAGTGAATCAAACCGTGGGATTAGAGCCAGATTTTCAGGTGTACCAACTGCGATCGGTGAAGCGAAAAAATATCCCGTTTCAGCTTCAGCCGATTTCACTTAGTCAGTCGGGACTGCGCGAACAAAATGGAGCTTTTGTCGATGCGTTATTTCTGGCTCGCAGTGGCTTATGGTCTAACGCTTTGGAATACATGCAGTCGATCAAGCGGCAAATAGGCGCAGATTGGACGTTGAACGCGCAAGCTCAAATGGATTTAGTAGCGCGTCATGCCAAAGTAACAAAAGCGCAAGCCGACCAACCTTGGGCAAACGTCGGTCAGCAAGTTTTAGCAAATCTGCTCGACGGACGCTGGCAACGGGCAACCCAACTGATACACGATCCGACGATCGATCGTCCTGAAGTTCTCGATGTTCTCAAATTCGATCCCGGTCGGGTGCAAAAACGAATTGATGCCGCTCTGAGCTTTGATCCCGCTCGATCGAACGTGCAACTCTGGGCAGCACTGCGTCTCGCTTCGCAACAAGGAAAACCAAGCGCGATCGCATGGCTAGCGAAACAACCACGAGATTCCAGCATTCGTCGTACCCAAACCGTCGAATTACTCAATCAGTTCGATCAAATGACGTTTGGAGCCGTTTCTCAAGATAAAAAGAACTAATGACAATCATTCTCAGAACAGATGAGCCTCAAGTTTGACAGCCTGTCGTTCTAGTCAACCGATTTGAACCGAAGAAAAGATTAAAGGAAATCAAATCGATCGCGATTTAGTTGACAATCAAATCTATTATCAAAATGACTATCATTTCGAGATTGCTCCGCTGCAACTTGATCGAAACTCATTCACTGGTGTAAGGATAAATAGGTCATGACCAAATTTTTGATTCATTCCCTGGTTTTAGCAGCAGGTTTAGGCATTGCTTCTAGCGCCACTGCAACTGAAATCGAATCTAATGCTGTGCCAAGCGTTGCAGAACTCAGCAACGGGCAACCGCTCGCACAAGTTACCTCTGTCTCTCAGCTTTCAGATGTCCGTCCCACCGATTGGGCGTTTCAGGCGCTTCAATCCTTAGTCGAGCGCTACGGCTGTATTGCAGGCTATCCCGATCGCACTTATCGCGGCAATCGTGCTTTGACTCGATATGAATTTGCAGCAGGCTTAAATGCGTGTCTCGATCGCGTCAACGAACTGATCGCCGCTTCCACCGCAGATTTAGTTAAAAAAGAAGATCTCGCAATCCTGCAAAAACTGCAAGAACAATTTGCGGCAGAACTGGCAACTTTGCGCGGTCGCGTGGATTCACTCGAAGCCCGCACGACCACGATCGAAAAACAACAGTTCTCCACCACAACGAAATTACAGGGAGAAGCAGTTTTTGGCGTTACCGGAGTTGCAGCGGGACGTAACTTTATCAGTCGCGTCTTTGATCCAGTCACCGGAACCAGTGTTGAAGTCGCAGATCGGGTATCTCGAAATACGATTTTTGGTGATCGGATTCGCTTGGCATTCAGCACCAGCTTTACCGGGCAAGATTTATTGTTTACTCGTTTACAAGCTGCAAACCTATCAGCACTGCCCGCCAGCCTCAGTGGTAATCCGCTCACCAGTGAAGGAGTATTACGATTTGCAAGCGGTGGCAACAACCAAATCAATCTCGATGCGTTGAAATATCAGTTTCCGCTGGGAGACAAAACGACCGTTGTACTCGAAGCGAATGCAGGCGCGATCGACGATTTCACCGATACCCTCAATCCCTATCTCGATGGCGATGGCGGATCTGGGGCGCTTTCACAATTCGGCACGCGCAACTCGATCTACTATCTCGCCAACGGCACGTCTGGAACAGGAATCGGGATTCGCCACAAATTCAGCGATGCGCTAGAACTCAGCTTGGGCTATCTCGCAGGCAATCCAGCCAATCCAGCCGCAGGAAGCGGATTATTCAACGGGTCTTATGGCTCGATCGCTCAACTTACCTTTCGTCCCAACGATCGACTTGGCATCGGTTTCACTTACGTTCATGCTTACAATGTTGACTTCGCTGGAAACGGCCCGGTCGGCAGCACTCGCGCGAATTTCCGCTCCCTTGCTGAGACTGGATTTCTAGCCGCTGATGTCCCCACCTCAGCCAATGCTTATGGTATCTCAGCAACCTTCAAAATTGCCCCACAGCTTGTCTTAAATGGCGCAGTCGGGTACACAAATGCTCAATCTTTGCAGCCCGGAGGACGCGGCACGTTAGATATCTGGAACTGGTCAGTGGGCTTAGCGGTTCCTGACTTTCTCAAGAAAGGCAGCTTAGCGGGTGTGATTGTCGGACAGGAGCCAAAAGTTACAGGCGGCGGCGGTGCGTTTGGAACGGCCGTAGGACGCGATCGCAGTACTTCGATTCACGTCGAAGGCTTCTACCAATACCAACTAAACGACAACATTGCAATTACACCGGGAATCATTTGGCTCACGGCTCCAAATCATGACGATCGCAACGATGACATCGTAATTGGAACGATTAGAACAACCTTCACGTTCTAAAATTTCATAAAAAAAGATCGGAGCAACCCTCCGATCTTTTAGCTCAATGCTTGTGTTGCTTATTCTCCAGTAATCGAGAGTTCGTCAACCCAAACTCTCGAAGCTACTCCCGAACCTGTAAACTCCGTCTCTTTCTCCACATAGATAATCGACTTCAGCACTTCGCGAATGTCACCTGCAACCGTTGCAGATTCGATGCTAGTCCGCTGTCCGTTTTGAATCAGCCACCCATCGAAAGGCAGCGAGAACGAACCTTGTAGCGCTTGAACACCCGCATGAAGCGCACTCAGACCATCAATCAAAATCACATTGTCTGCATTCTCTAAGCGATATTCCTGTGCTGCGGGTTCGCCTGCATACACATGATAGAAATGCGGACTGACTGTAACTTTTGCACCCATATTCGCGTGTCCCGTCGGCTGCGCGTTCATGCGTTTTGCTGTACCCGAACTATGCAGAAAGTTCGATAACACACCGTTCTTGATCAGAGAAATCGCACGAGTCGGAGTTCCCTCACCGTCAAATGCTTCTGCACCAATGTTTTCAGGATGCAGTGCATTGTCATCTAGACATAGAAGTGGAGAAGCGATCGTACTTCCCAAAGATTCAACCGTGGAAAGACTTTGCTTATCTAAAATGCTCTGAGCGTTAAACAAGTTAGAAAATGCACCAATCAGGCTCAGAATTGCTTCCGGTGAAAACACAACGCGATATTTGCCTGTTTTCACTTTGTCATAGTTCAAATGGCTGATGGTCTTTTCTGCTGCTTCTTTCAAACAGCCTTCGACATCGAGCTTTTCCACTCCAGGACTGACACGAAATGCACCTGCACTCCGAGGCTTTTTGCCTTCTTCTTCGGTTTTAGTGTACAAATACATCGACGCATAAGAATGCGCCTCGTGTCGTAATGCACCTTGACTGTTGAGATAAAAGCGATCGATATCTCGCTGAGCTAAACCATTGTAGGGAACACCCGCGATCGCCGGATGGGCTGCTAATAGTTCTTTCTCAGCCTGAATCAATGTTTCTAACAATCGTGAAACGGGTGCTTGCGGAAGATGCTCGCTTTTCACCTCAGTCGTGGTGGCAGTAGCTTCGGGACTAAAATCCGGAGCATTGTCTTTCACACCGAAGTAACTCGCTTCTTTCGCAGTTTTCAAAGCAAGCTCTAACCCGATCGGATCAACATCAGTCGTAGAAGTCACGCCCACCGTCTGATCTTCGTTCCACACGCGCACAGTTACGCCCGATCGCTGCGAAGCTTTCATTTGTTGCGGTTCACCTTGATCGACTTGAACACTGGTTTCATCGATCGACGACCCAAAAATATCAAACTTCTCAATTCCCAGTTTCTTCGCAGCTTCTTGTGCGGCTGCTGCAATCTCTTGAACTTTTGCCATGTTGTCTTATGCTCCTCCGCACAAATGATTACCATTCGTGCCTGAATATTCTGCTTTTTGCCGATAGTTATAAATGCGATAGTAGCGTCCGCGCGGATCTCGATCGGGATTGCAATCCTGATCTTTGTTCGGATATCCAATCAGACAAACCTGAACCCGATCTCCCACTTGC
>CAXTDB010000076.1:0-16617 GCA_964242045.1 uncultured Leptolyngbya sp.
GAATGGCATCTCAACAGCACTCCGAATCGTGGCACAAGCCTTCCTCGTACTGATGTTCAAGCCACCGATGCTTGGAAAAAAAGTCACGGCGGCGAGCGTGTTGTCGTTGCTGTGATCGATAGTGCCATTCAATGGGATCATCCTGATCTCAAAAACAATCTCTACACGCTGCCGCCGAACACACCAGATGCGCTGCCGAATGAAACCCACGGCTGGGACTTTGTGAACAATAGCCCCGATACCCGCATCAGCTTCAAAGAACTCGCTCAAATTCAACCCTTATTCCGCAACTCTTTTGAGTTGGACACCCCGACTCTCCTCAAACGCTATGCTTCCAGTACAGCGAAAATCTATGAGCAACATCCTGACTGGACACCTGATAAAATTGCTTCCACTCTACGAAACCGCATTCAGAGCTATGTTGCGGAACAGTTTCATGGAACTTGGACATCTGGCGTAATTGCTGCACATCCGAGCGGAGAAGAGGGCGTAATTGGTGTTGCCCCAAAAGCAACCCTCTTACCGATTCGAGGCATGGGATTGGATTTGAGAATTAGCCCTGAAACTGAGATTGAAACGACCGGGTATGCGGCTGCTCGCAACGCCGATGTGATCAGTATGAGCTTTGGTGGAGCGCTTCCTAGCCAAGATGTTGCTAATCAGATTTTCTCGATTCTCGATCGCAATCCAAAAACGGTGATGATCGCATCTGCGGGAAACGAATCCGTTAGTAGCGTTGCCTTTCCCGCAATGGTTCCCGGCGTGATCTCAGTCGGGGCAACGAATCTAGACGGTCAGCGATCGCCCTACAGCAACTATGGTCAACGCCTAGATCTCGTCGCTCCCGGTGGCGATACTTCAAAAATCGATAGCGGAGGTATTCTCACGACTGGTGGAACCTGGATTCCGGCATTCTGGCAAGGTATTTCTAAGCCTTCAACAACCTGGGGATTTGGGACTCCGTTTGATCCGCAAGGTAAATATGTCGAAGTTCAAGGCACTTCGTTCTCGGCTCCGGTAGTGTCCGGTGTGGTGGCATTAATGAAAAGTGAAGACCCCGATCGACGACTCACCCGCGCTCAAATCACGAACATTCTGAAGAAAACCGCCAGCTATCAAGGACTACAAATCACAAAGTCTGATGAATATCTCTACCGTTTAGAAGTAGATGCAGGATTGAAAAATCCATCAACTCAAAGCAATTCACTCGCTGCATCGCCACAACAATATTTCTTTGGAAGTGGACTTGTGAATGCAGCGGCAGCCGTTGAAGCTGTAAAGCATCAATAGCTTTCTTTGCCTGGTATGATCGGTTTCGCAGGGTTAAACAAAGCTGTGATCGAAGAACTCTCAAACTATTGGACATTTGTAAGATTGAAAGCATCGGGCGGCTATCGAATCGATCAAATCGCGATCGCGCAAACCTACTTCAATCGGCTTTTTCCCGATCCTTCTAGTTCCAAAATGATCCAAACCCGTCTACTCGAAAACTTCCAAGCGAATGAGCCAGAAGCAGGGTTATGCCTGCGCTGTTTTATCTCGCACTGTATTCTTCAGGAGTGTCGTACTCTCTGCCGTCAGTTTGGTCAGTTTTATCAGTTCAGTGAAACCGAGCTATTGTCTCATGTGCTAAACGATGATAGTGCTTTGTCTTTCACAGAGACTCGATATCTTCCATTGTCTTATCAAGTGATCAAAAGCTTTGACCCTGATCAGTCTTCGCTCTCAACTTGGACAGCCCGACTGGTTCGCCAGCACCCTGCACTCAATCACTTTTTGAAAGAACAAGGCTGTGTTCGCGTTAGCGATTGGGCACTTCTGAATGATACTCAGCCGAAACGCCTCCTGCGACTGTTGCGACAAACTTATCAGTGGGGCGCATCACAGACAGAACAAGCCGTCTGGATTTTGCAAAGCTACCACAACATCTATCGTGCCGATCGCATTGCTCAAGGATTAACCGGAGCGTGTATCAAACCTACCGCTGAGCAGTTCGATCGAATGATTGAGGATGTTCGATCGCAATTCGGCTGGAGCGTTTCTTCTGAAGCGATTGAACATCAGCTTCACAAAATTGCTCAGTGCCTCAGAGAGCGTCGCCTCAATCATCAGAAACCAATTTCGCTTTCAGATCAAGCGACTCAAGCCAAAGTTGAATCGCTGATGACACAAACCGATGATCCACACGAACTCGATGCTGAACAGTTCTTAAAGGCTTATCGATCGAGCGTTGATACTTGTTTAGCAACAGCACTGCAAACTGCGGTCGAAACGTATGCGGCACGAATCACAACTTCGGCAAAAAGAAAGAGCTATCTAGAGGCGTTAGCGCTATTTTACTGCGAACGAGTTTCAATGACTCAGATTGCTCGGCGTTTGGGTCTATCTGGACAGCCTGCCGTTTCCAGATTGCTAAAACTTGAGGCATTTCAGGCAGATATTCGACTGAATATGTTGATTTGTCTAAAGAACTATGTATTAGAACTAGCCCAAACCTACGTGGATGCTGATCGCTTAATCAAACTCGATCAAACCCTAGAAGCTGTGCTGAGTGAAGAAATCAAAACTGTTACTGAGGCAGAAGCCCGCCAAACGCCAACCGTCCATCGTAAACCCAATCTGTTTGATCAGCAGCTATGTGCTTACCTCGATCGTCGTTAACGTCACCTGAATCCTGTTATGACCTCAACTCTAATGTTCGACTTAGAACCCCTCTCACCGGATGCGATCGCGCTCTCACCCGATGCGATCGCACAATCGCTCAAACTGGTTCAGTCTTTACCCAATCCGCTACTCCGATGGCAATCTTATCTAGCCCTTCTTGCCTTAGAAGGATTTTGTCTTTGGTTACAGCAACGATCGAGTCCGATTCGGCTGAATCGTAAACAAGCAAGGCTAATTGAACCGATTAACAACACGCCTGCTGCAATCTCGCAACTCTACCTTAATCAGTTTCGCGTTTGCATTCTAGCGATTTCTGAAGACGACGACGAAATTGAAGTTCCAGCAAGTGTGTTTGATCGCTCGATCGCTCATTTTTACATTGTGGCTCGCGTGTATGAAGAGTCTCAACAAGTTAGTTTTCGCTACTTTCTGCAATACGACTCTTCAAAGCTGCCAAGACCCAATTCAGAACCGAGCTATTTCATCCCGGTTTCGCAGTTTGAATCAGACTTTGAGCATTTATTACTGTATCTATCTTGTCTTGAACCAAGCGCGATCGCACTTCCTTCACTCGTTCGCAACCGCATCGAAACCACATTGCACCAATACCTGATTCAACCCGCTACCCAAGTTTCAAACTGGCTGGATGCCCAATCTGATGATCTAGCTTGGACATTGTTCCCGTTTGATTTCTCGATCGGGAGTGCGTTGCGGTCTTCTCAGAGAATCGCAGTCGAAGGTCTTGAGCGACCCGATCTATTCCTACGCGCCTTGAAGCAAATCGAGCGGCAGGGAACTTTGATTCCAGAGGATGCTCGAATCGCTTATCAATCGATCGCGCTAGGTTCACATTTGTTTCGGCTTTATGCGATCGTTTGGCGCATTCAACCAATCTCTGAAACTCCAGAATGGTCACTTCTGACAGTTCTAGAATCTGAGTCAGAACTACCTGATCGAACTCAGATGTCTCTCTATGAGTCAGGGCATCTCATCGCTTCACAAATCTCGCAATCCGGAGATGCTTACCTAGTCACTCAAGCCATTGGGTTAGAGCATGAGCAGTTTACGCTCTCAGTGACCTCAGCAGAGGATATACTCACGTTTCCCCCGTTCAACTTTCGTTCTTGAGCCTTCCTATGACAGCCTTTATTCTGAAAATCTGGCGGGTCGAGCAGGTTTGTTTGTTCGAGCTAAGTTGGGGAGCGGTGAACACGCTGAGTGCGCGATTAAACTATCTCGAAACATTGACGCTCTACTACGACCAATGGCAATCTGCCTATCTAAACTTCTATCGCAAACTCCGCGCCCGTCCCGGTATCCAAGTTAGTCTGCCGCAGCCTGAAACCGATTGGCGGTCGGAGCTAGTTCAAGCAGAAGCGACATTTCTAACCGAATTTCACTACTGGCTCAATAGTGCAGAGCTAGTTGAAATTCGGCGAACCATTTCTGCGATCGCCGCAGGCTCTGAACCCGTAGATTTGTTTATCCGATCGGGTTCCTTGGAATTGGTCAAGCTCCCCTGGGAATCTTGGCAGATTGGCACTGAGTTTGGCATGGCTCACCCAATTCGCATTCTCCGGACTTCTGCTCAACTGCAAGCACAGATTAGTAAACCCGTGAAACGCTCTCGCGCTAGAATCCTCGCAATCTTTGGAGATGAGACAGGGCTGGATTTTGAAACTGAGCGCAACGAATTAAATGCTTATCAACGAATTGCAGAAGTTGAGATGATCGGATGGCGCAAACCTCAGCAGAAAACAGAGGTGATGCAAGAAATTTGTCAGAAGCTAATTGATCCGAAAGGTTGGGATATTCTCTTTTTTGCTGGACATAGCAATGAAGCTCAAGGATTGGGCGGTGAACTTGCGATCGCGCCTGATACTTCAATCTTTGTTAGCGAAATTGCTGAACCTTTGAAAGTCGCAAAAGCAAACGGGTTACAGTTTGCGATTTTTAATTCGTGCAACGGGGTGAACATTGCAGAGTCTTTGATTGATCTAGGTTTGAATCAAGTTGCTATCATGCGCGAACCGATTCATGATCAAGTTGCCAAAGATTTTTTGATTCGATTTCTCTATCATTTGTCGCAATCGCAAGAAGTACAGTCTGCCACGCAATCCGCCTGTCGATTTCTGAAACTCGAACAGAATCTCAACTATCCTTCGGCTTACCTCATTCCTTCGTTGTTCTCTCATCCTCAAGTTCAACCTTTCCGGCTAAAATCCCGCTGGAATGAAGTGTTTCGAGCTTGGAAGCCGACTCGATTTGAAGCGATTTCGCTCAGTACCTTAACGATTTTGAGCCTTGTTCTTCCCCTACAAACTAAATTCATCGATCTGCGCCAAGCGGCTCAAGTAATCTATCAGTCTTCTACTAAACAGAATCGCTCCTCGAATGCTCCGCCTGTCCTACTTGTACAAGTCAACGAAGAGTCGATTCGCAAAGATCAGATCAAACTGAATACGCCGGACTTCGATCGCGCTTATCTCGCTCAACTTGTCCAAAAATCTTCGGATCTAAACGCGAAAACGATCGGTATTGATTACTTACTTTTCCGCCCAACAGACAATGATGAGCGATTTGCCCAAACGATTCAAACTGTTCAAGCAAAAGGAACACAACTCGTCTTTGCAACTGCACCGGATCAAGACCCGTCTCATTGGATAACCTCTGCAATTCCAATCAAAAATCGGATTGATGGAGACATGGATTTATTTGGCGATCCAGCATTCTATGCTCCCGTGATGCAACCAGGCAATCCTAACCCCCTGTCTTATCAACTCGTTTGGCTGAATTCAAATAAACGGTTTCACTGGACTGCTCTTCACCATAGACAAGCGATCGCCAATTTGTCCGCTTTGATTCAGCAAATGTGGTTTCATCCCTTGATCGATTTCTCAGTTCCGCTCAATCAAGTCTACCAACCGATTCCAGCTTGGAAGCTATTGAGAAATCCAAATCTCCCCAACATCCAGAATCAGATTGTTTTGATTGCACCAGATGGACAAGTAGATGCAGGTGTGACACGCGGAGAAGACTATTTCACAACCCCGATCGCGTTAAACCTGCATCAAGAGTTAGCTACTAAAATTCCAGGCGGCAGAATTCATGCTTATCTCATGCAAAACCTGCTGCATCAGCGGCTCATTCTCCCAGTTCCCGATTTATGGATGTTGGGGATAGCTGCATTACTCGGCAAAGGAACATTTCTCTGGCTGAAACAGGACAGAACACGCTTAGCGCAGAATGCAACTCCGAAGAAACCGCTCCGCTCCGTGTATTGGTTAGGGATTCCCGTCCTTTACGCGATCGTCAGTTTTCAAACGTATACTACTTTTGCAATTTTGTTGCCCGTCTTCTTTCCGATCGCAGCGTATTGTTTATATATTGTTCCATCAAGCTTAAAACGAGTTTGACGATGTTAAAAAACCGCTTTTTAATCGCTGCACTAACAATCAGTCTGATGAACCTTTTCGGAAAGATACTGCCTTCGATCGATCCATTTGGCAACATCATAAAATCCGCCCAAGCTCAAAGCGAATCTCCTTCATTTTGGCAGAGTATCATCCAAATTATTACTCGTTCTCCAGTTCCACTTTGTTTTTGAAGAGGAACCGGGAACTCAGCAAGTATCATCCAAATTATTACTCGTTCTCCAGTTCCACCCCGGCGAGGCGGTGGTCGTCCTGCGAATGGCGCATTCGAGCTAATTTCTCCAGGAGTCTGGATCTCGAAGCGCGATCCGATTCCACTGATTTGGCATACTCGCCCGATGGTGATCTGGAGAACAGGCAGTGACCCGACAGCTCAACCCTCCGATGTTCAACTTTGTCGATCGAGCGATCTAAATTGCTCTAACCCTCTGTGGTCTACCAAAGTCAGTCCTCAGGATAAAGTTGCAGTTCTCTCCATTCAAACAGATTTAGATCCCAATAAAGTTTATGAAATTCAAACTCTTCAGGATAAGAAACCTGTTGAGCAATTCCGATTCAAAGTGATGTCAGAGCCTCAAAGACGGGAAATTAGCGATCAGTTAGAGCAAGTAAGACAGCAATGGAAAAATGAGCCTGCCAACTCAACTAAGCTTGTACAAAGTCAAGTCGAAGTCTTTGTACAGCACGAACTTTGGTCAGATGCCCTACAGTTCTTAAATTCGTCAACTCTGTCTCCCGATCAAAAGCAGAGAACGATCGAGATTGTCCAGTCGTGGAAGATGAACGAAGCTCAGAAGCCGCGAAGGTAACAACACAAATCAGATATTAACCTACGTCTCTTTCAAATTTTTGCGATTCTTGCGCTGTTCGAGGATCATTTTGGGCGTGACACCGAGCGATCGCTTAATATGCACGTTCAAATGCGCTTGATTCGCAAATCCGACTTGTTGAGCGATGTCTGAGATCGAATCTTGCCCGTTTAACAATAACGCTTTCGCTCGCTCTACCCGACAGCGAATCACAAACTGATGCGGTGACATACCAGTTGATTGTTTGAATAATCGAGCAAAGTAATGTGGACTGAGATGCGCGATCGCTGCTAGCTCTGCTAATCCCAACTCCTGATCAAGATAAGCATGAATGTACTCAATCACTTGACGCAGAGTGAATTGTGCTAATCCATCTCTGTAGTCTTTGAATTCTGGTTTTCGTTGACTGTAATGTTGAAGTAGATGAACTGCTAGCATTACCGCAGTTGTCTCTGCATACAAGCGGCTTCCGGTTGGATTTTGTTCCAGCACTGTTTTGAGCGACAAACCGAGTTGATACACTAACGGATCAGGGGTTGCAAATTGGGGAACTAGCCCGGCTGAATTAAAATTTGTAGCATCCTCAAGTGTATGGGCAATAAGGGATGGAGAGAGACCAATTGCAATCATCTCGAATTCACTTGTCCAACAAGCACCTTGCCCCATGTTTGCAGGAATAAGCATCATATCTCTGGGGACGATCGACGCTTTTCGAGTGATGCCATCGATCGTGGAGTCTATCAAAGCTGCTTTTGGAAAGAGCACTAAAGAATGCAACGGGAGGCACACTTCGGGCATTTTATAGGCAGGCTGACAGAGATGAACCAGCCAGATGTTTTGCCATTGTGTATTGCTCCTCAAAAGTGGCGAACGCGGATAAGAATCTAAAAATGCACCCGGAGTGCGAACTGGTGGATGATTAGACTGCATAACATTTTTACCGTTTAGATTGACTTAAACCTTCGAGTACCAATGTATTTCTGCACCTTTGCCTAGAGATTCTAGAGAAAGACCAAAGACAGATTCAGCGATCGTCGTTTTAACGATCAATTGCATACTTTTTTGATACTGCTAAAAATTATTTAGGTCAATTCGGTAGTTGTCGTATGCCTTTACAAAGGAATTGTTACATCCCCTAGAAAAATTAGGATAGGTGTGGATCAATGAAAAAGGTTGCCCCTACTCAATTTTCTCATGTATGAAAACTTAACCTTTCAAGATACAAAAAAACTACTGATAGCAATTCAGAAACTTTATGCTCTTCAGGATCTCAGTTCCTTTGGCAGAAGTACACTTGCTATCTTAGATCAGCTTATTCCAAGTGAAGTCCCCCAATTCTGTTTAACCAACTTACAAACCCGCACTATTTCTCATACGTTTCTGCCGAGTTATCCTGGTCTCACCCCTGAAATGGAGAAGATTCCACAGCGCTATTGGAGAGAGCATCCTATTGTTCAGAATATGCCACGAACATTACAGGGAGCTTATAAAATCTCAGATTTTATCACTCCAGCAAAATTGCACCAGCTTGAAGGGTTGTATCACCAATTCCTGCGGGTAATGCACTGCGAAGAGCAAATGACACTGTTTCTACCACCTTCTCAGTCTCAAAGATATGATGCTGAAACTTGCGTAACGATCGCGCTTCATCGCAGTCAGCGCAGCTTTACAGAACGCGATCGCTTCATACTCAATCTGCTGCGTCCTCACCTTCTTCAAGCCTACTACAACGTTCAGCAGTATCACCAGACGCAGCAAAGTTTGAGCCAACTCCATCAATCTCTCAATCCCCTGGGTTTGGTCATTCTGAATGGGAGCGGGCAGATTCAGTGGATCACACCCTTAGCGGAGCAATGGTTGCAGACCTACTTTGTCACTTTCACACCTGGAGCACAACTTCCCAATCATCTATGGGCATGGCTTAGACATCAACTCTCTAGATTGACAAACGATGCTCTTCTAACTCCGCCTCTACCCTTGAGAATCGAGCAAGGAGACAAACAATTAGTGATTCGGTTGGTGATCGAGCAAATTGGAGAACGCTATTTGCTTTTATTAGAAGAACAAACATTATCGTGGTTGAATTCGTTGGAACTGCTGGGATTAAGCCACCGAGAAGCAGAAGTTTTGTTTTGGGTGATTCGGGGTAAAGACAATCTAGCGATCGCGCATCAACTCGGTTTGCAGTTAAGTACCGTCCGCAAGCATCTAGAGAACATTTATCGCAAGCTAAATGTGCAAAGTCGAGCGGAAGCGATCGCACAAGCGGTAGAAAAATTAGGCATTCTCAATTCTCCACCTTTGGTCTGATCAATGCTAAATCTTGACGCGCTGCCCGGTTCGCAACTGCTGCAACGGATAGTGGGTTCCACGCCAGACGATCCCCTGTTGTTGCCAACAGCAGAACGCGGAGCGCAACAACATTACTGAGAGAATGAGCTGTCCGATCGGGATGAGTAAAGCCGCAGGCTTCCAACGATCGAGCTTCTTCAGCCCGACCCAGTTATAAAGCAACAGGCAGCTATAAGCAGCAATTCCCAGTCCCCATAACCCCGATCCTAGCGGCTGTAATACGGCAACAATCCACCCAAAATTAATTAGCCAAATCAGCACGACGCTTACCATCAAGCTAGAGTAGCGATAGTGAGAGCTAGCACCAAACAGATTTTTCTCTAAACCGCGCACCATCGCAGGTAGAGAAGGATACCACACTAACCCAATCTCATCGGTTCCCAATAGCAAGCAGCTTTTCGCGCCAGCCTGATGTAGCAGTAGCCCAAGTCCCATATCGTCTAAGACTTCCATTCGCAGCCAAGAAAACCCTTCAGTCTGAGCAAACAGGGATTTTCGCACCAAGTTAAAGGCTCCAACTCCCGCAAAGTGGTCTGACTCAGGCTTGCCGCTTCCAGAGAGACTGATAAAAAATACAAGCGCAAAGGCAGCTAGCGCTACATCGAGCCAGAAGGATTGACTATAGACTTCAGGTGCAACAGCCAAATGATCAAGGTGTTGTTCTAGACAAAGCGCGATCGTCCTTCGTAAAACATTCGGCTCAAAATGAACATCTGCATCGGTGAACAGCAGCCATTCTCCCGTTGCTTTCTGGCTACCAATATGAAGAGCATGAACTTTCCCTAGCCATCCTGTAGGTAGGTGAGTAATCTGTATAGGTACAATGCGATCATCTTGAGCGGCTAAGTGGTCGATGAGATTACCCGTATTGTCGGTTGAGCGATCGTTGACCAGAATAATCTCTAAGTCAGGATAGTCTTGCTTGAGAATCGTCGTGATGGCTTGCTCAAGCGTATCACCCTCATTGCAAGCCGGAATGATCACACTCAGTTTCGGATAGTTTGGCGGTGCTTGCGGGTGCAAATCTTTGAGTCGCTGAATTGACTGAAGCGCACGACTAGCTTTGAGGTAACTCAAGCTCCAAAGTGAGCAGGCAAGCACTACCCAAGTAACGAGTAGCCAATGAATCGCACTCGTTGAACTTCTCATTGATAGTTCAGTAATTTGGTTCACGACAACCTCATCAATTTCAGACTAGTGCAGCTTCATTTTATGCCAACTTGATCGAGTTCATTAACAGGGAATTGAAGTTGTAGCACATTCGATAACTGACTCAATAGAGTGCTGGAATTGTTGTCGTAATCGATTGTCCCGAAGCCTCGTCAAGCGCACGGAGGGTGGCGGTTCCACCCGCTGACCAAGTTCGACCGTCCCACACAACATCCGAAAAGGTGCCATCAGCTTTGACAATTGTGAACACGCCAATACTTTTGGCTCCAGCAGCACCTGCAAGGTCTTCGACAGTGAAGCGAACTTCGCCTCCAGGAGTGAAGCCTTTCCCGGACATATGAATCCAGGCTCCCAATTGATGTCGCTCAACCCTCGCGCCAAAGACCAGATCAAGCTGATGAGGCAACACAAAGTTATATCCTTGGGCAAAATGTGCTCCGCCCGCTGGACAACGCCCCTTATCTGGATAGCCATTAAAGAACATCGAATGACACTTGTTGCAAAAGCGCCAGTCGGTTTGTGCGCTGGATGAACCGGAAACATCGTGCGGCAGCACAAAATTATAGCCTTGTGCGAAGTGAGCGTCACCTGCCGCACACTTTCCTTTATCTGCATATCCATCAAAAAACAGCGATTCACACTTATTGCAGAAGCGCCAGTTTGCTTGTGTGGTTGGTGTTTCTCGAACATCATGCGGCAGCACAAAGTTGTATCCAGCTGCTTCATGCGACCCGCCTGCTGGACAACTTCCTTTGTTCGGATACCCATCAAAAAACATGACTTGACACTTACGACAAAAGCGCCAACTGGACTGTCCAGACTGAGCTACAACGGTACTGAAGTCACCTAGTAGAAGCTGACTTCCTGTTGCGGCAATGAAACCAACTCCTGCCCTTAAAAATTGTCGTCGGTAAAACTCATTAAACACAGCATTTTCTCCTCTTTAAGCGAATTAAGCTCAGCATAGAAGTCATTGCTTTGCTGGTCTTTCAGATTTTTGCGATTTTTTATCGATTCTTGCGCTATTTTATTCGAGGAACGCTTTTATCTACCCCGACATCTACTGAATTCATCGATCGCTGCCCAAGGCGCGTTTGAGTAAGGGCGCATAGTGAGTTGATTAATCTCCTGTTTGAATTGATCGATCGCAGCATTCGGATCATCACTTCGAGTAATGGCGCTACCGACTGCGATCGCGAAAATCTGATTCTGCTCAACATAGGGCTTTAAATCTTTGACGTTGCTGGGCTTGAGTCCACCCATCGCAATCATTTGAGTAGACGTATCTTTCAAGCGATGACAGACTTTTCCAATCAGCGAAATTGGAGTTTTTCCGGTAGCTTGCTCACTCCATGCGGTATGACAACTAATTAAATTTGCTCCTAGACCTGCTAACTCCCGTGCTCGCGTCACTTTCCAATCGTCACTTAAGCAAGTCATGAGATCAAACGCAACAAGCTTCTCTTCGGCATTTGCGCCCTCGATCGCTTCTTGAACGGCTTCATTGGGTGCAGTTGCCATCACAGTAATGAGATCCGTTCCCGCCGCATAGTAAAACTGACCTTCTGCTGAGTATGGAATATCGTAGCCCTTGAAGTCCACCACTAGCTTTTGACCGTTGCTCAATCGTTGCCGAAATTCAGCTACGATCGACACTCCTTCTAATGCAGCTTGTAGCAGGGTTGGTCTTCCAATCTCGTGAATGAGGTTGCTATCCCGATGTTGTTCTAAAATTCTATCCAGCATGGATAAGCACTGAGATATAGAGGTATAGTCATAAGCAATCCATAGATACGGTTGCATTGTTTTCTCTTTTGCAGATTTAGAACCGTGAAATCAATGGCTAGCGATGGTTAAATGCGGTACGAATTGCTACCAGCGCTTACCGAGAGAATGTATCAAGACTTGACTCAGGATCGAGGGATGACACAGCGCGATCGAGGGTTTGAGCAGATGCAAGACCTCCAGAAAAGCGCGATGCACGGTCGATCGCTCAACTCCTAATTCCAAGATCTGATCCCAATACCAATTCACAAATCGCGTTACCGCATTGATCGGTTTGCCTTGTGTATTGTGATAGCGAAAGTCCATCCCGGTCGCAGCTAACCATGCCTCTCGATGTGCCTTCGCGAGTTGTTTTTGAAGGGAACGGGATTTCTGACTGAGATGATTAATGGAATGATGCTGGAAAAATTGATCCACAGTCATAGCTTCGAGTGCTGCAACCGTCATCGCTTGTCCATAAGTAGGATTGAGCAAGCAAGCCGCATGACCTACTACAATCAGATGAGTCGGCAGCAAACCTTGGTCATAATGGCGCAGGCGATTTTCGTTGCCATAGTAGGCATAGATTGGCGTGAGCGGGGTCGATCGCTCGATCGCATCTGCTAAAATCGGCGAGGGCAAACTGCGGGCAAAGGCTAAAAAACCCGCTTCGTCGGTCGGGGGATAATCGCGCTTAGCGCTTCGCGCAGCTCCGTAAGAACCGCCGCCAACCAAGCTAATAATCCAGCGGATCTGCTGGGGTTGCTCACCCTCAATCGGACAGATTGCACCACCGCGATGCTGCTGAGGAGGCGCAGGTGGCATAAACAACATTTTCCAGTCCAGCGACAAATCTGACGGGGGTTGGTAAATCCGAGCAACATAGCCAACAAACGCATCGACTTCGGTTTCGCGAGGTGGCTCATATCCCAATTTTTGTAACCATTGCGGTGTATGCGAAGCTTTGCCACTCGCATCTACAATCAAATCTGCATAAAACTCCTCGCGCAGTTCAGGGCTAGACTGTCGATGCAGCACTACCCCGACAATCTTTCTGTGTTCAGCATCAGTTAGCAATCCAGTTACACGGGTTTCTGTCAGAAATTGCACATTGGGAAAAGCGGCAAATCGACGACGAATGCACCAATCTAATAAATCGCGGCTACAACTCAGCAGCATTAAGTCTGAGGAAGACCGAGCCGCCCATCCCGCAGACGTGATAAAAGCAAGGTCTTTCAGACTGTCTAGCTCGATCGCGCCTTTAGCAATCAGTTCTGCCTTCAGCCCTGGAAACAGTGCTTCTAGAATCTGTTGCCCTCTCAGCATCAGCGTGTGTGGAAAACGAGAGTGAGGCACTCCCTTACGAGGAATTGGTTGATCTGGGTAAGCATCGCGATCGATGATCGTCACGCGATCGCAATGCTTTGCTAGAACTCGACCCATCAGCAGCCCCGCTAAACTACCACCAATGATCACAGCATGAGTGTTGTGTTGCATTATCACCTCCGCTTAGACAGCAAAACCACTCAGGGTAATTCGGAATTCATGAGCTTGAGCATCATAGCTCAGACTGTATTGGCTAGGATAGCTCCCTCGCGTTGAGTAACGGGCGGGACGAGCAATCTCATCATGAAACGTTTGATGTTGCTCCATTGCACCTTTGCTAATCATTGGCTCCAAAAAATTCATCCTACCGTTGTAAAAACCATAGATAAAGGTGTGGTCAAATCCATGCGGCTTACCCTGAAACTCAGGAGATTTGGGATTAATCCAATGCGATCCCTCGCCTGGTACAGCACTATCAGGAGGAGTATATATCCTGCTGGAATCAAGCGAGTCTCTGGAGTTCTGTAAGCCCGTTGTGCATCCGCTCCGGCTGCTGTGATCCGCTGACGCGCTGCTTGCGAAATGGTACAGAAGTGCAAGTCAAAATGAGGCGTACCGTAGATCGCAATGGGTGGATGTCCTTGAGGATTCCAGTTCAGTCCGATGTGGGTAAATGGAGTCCGATCTGCGTGACGCGGCAACGCTAAATCAACCTCAGTCATTTCTAAGGGTAAACCAGACAATGCTGATTCTGATAGAATTACGCCGATCGCGCTAACCTGCCCGCGATGGCTCATTGCAACATAGGAGCGAACGATTCCTTGACCGATTTGACGCGGAGTGCCTTGTACGATCGTGTTTGCTTGCACTGCGTTGATTGTTACGAGGGACATGATTACTAGCCCAAGTATCAGCAATCCAAGTCTATACTGCTTTTCCATTACTCGATCTCCTCAAATACTTGTGGTTCGATTACTGCACTTGGCGTAACTGCAAAATCACCGTGATCATGATGGAAGAAATTGTCAGAGAGAACTTGGTTGCATTAAAGACTTCAAGAACAACTGAGCGAGGTGCATTAATGCCCTCTATCGTTTTGCAAACGTCACTGATTGTCTCTTTTGCCAGCTCGTACAGCGTTTTTAAGTCTTCTCACTCAGTGTTTCACCTCGCTCTACGATCGTTTAATGCTGAGTATTCGCAATGCTTCGCGATGAATTACGCTCAGCATAAGAAGTCATGCCTCGATGTATCTTTTAAATTCCTGTGATTTTTTATAGATTCTTGCGCTGTTTGAGAATCATCTTAGATGTGGCACTGAACAATTAGCACAAAGAGCTACTCTACAGGAATCGCTCTGGTTTCGAGAATGATAGTCATACAAGAATGCCCCTCTAGGGATAATACGCCTCTTTGACAGTCAGAGCAGCTGGCTCAATTGCGTTTTTCTTTTGACATTGCCCATTTTAAGTTAAGCCGCTCGTGCTTCCTGATAGCTTCCAAACGGAAAACGTCAACGAATGCTTGAGAACAATCGATATGCAGAAGCAGAAATCATCCGAAAGCTAGGTGAAGCAGATTATCACGGCAATTGGATGCAACCAAAATAGAACGCGAACAGCTACAGCAGATTTATCATGACATTGAAACTCAAATTGAATTAGGCTTAAAAACAGAAACAACACTGGAGTAAATCAAATGCCAGCAGAATTTAAGCACGTGATGTTAATGGTGAAAGATGTCATGGCAAGCGTCAAATTTTACAGTGAGGGATTAGGGCTACCTGTCAAAATGGCGAGTCCTGGCTGGGCAGAAATTGATGCGAATGGAACCACGATCGCGTTTCATGCCGCCGAGAGTGTCTCAAACGTGGGAGACTCCCCGATTCTTAGCTTTCATGTTGAGGATGTGATGAGCGCGATCGCAACGCTTGAAGAAATGGGCGCAAAACTAGAGGGACGAGTGCGAGAACCTGCTTTCGGAAAAGTTGCAGCAATGCGGACTCCCGATGGTCACTTGTTGAGCTTGCTGCAACCCGCACCACAGCCCGCAGGCACATCAATGGCACACTAGATTTGAATCACTCTCGCATTCAATCGAGTTGCAACCTGTGGATCGCGACTGGTAGCGAGCACTGCGCCGCCTGCTTGGGTGAACTGTTTTAGCATTTCTAGCACAAGACTAAGCGATTTTAGGTCTTGTCTAACGGTGATTTCATCGAGTGAACAGATGTTTGGATGATGGGCTAGAGCTGCACCCGAAGTTAGGCGGCGTTTCTGACCTTGAGAGAGCGATCGAGGATGTCTTTCTGCTTGAGCTTACAAGTTCAGTTGCGCCAAAATTTTCAAGTTCTTTTGAACTTCTTGCCGAACCGATTCTGCCAATAGCTGATGATTTGGATTTTGCAGCACGAATCCGATCAAGCAATGTTAACAATTCGACTGGGTTGGAGATGAGGGCGGAAAGCGCTAATCCACAATTGGGATGCTCCCAATGCGATCGCGACGACTTCTGAAACATCCTCTAAAGTTTGCTTGACTTTGCAAAATAAAACTTCTTCTGCACTTTCGCAACGATGCGCTTGATTGCAAGTTGAGCTAAACGCGATCGCGTCAAGGATGCGATCGGCGCTGGCTGTGTTTGTTTATGATCAAAAAACTCGTTCACTTCTCGTAAGATGACCTCAAATCGGTGCAGAATGTTGAACGATCGATATTCGTTAAAGAAATGAGCGGGTAACGGCGGAGCGGGGTTTGCGATCGCTTTCAAAATTCGCTGCACATCATACTCAGTTGAATAGCCTGCAATTTTATAACAATTAAACCCCGGATCTAAATAATCTGAAAGCCCCCCGTTCACGCTCGAAAATACTTGACAACCGCACGCCATCGCTTCCATCGGTTGTAGTCCAAATCCCTCACTCACACGCTGTTGCGCCCAATACTCAGCCGAATCGTATAAATAAACTTTCGTGCGATTGAACATGGTTGAAAGACTATCAATATGAGTATCAATCACTTCAACTTTACAACGCTGCTGAAGTGCCGGAATTAATTGATCAATCAAATACTCTGATGATTTGCGAGTGTGGATCAAAA
>CAXTDB010000077.1:0-2641 GCA_964242045.1 uncultured Leptolyngbya sp.
GCGCGATTCCTGCCGATATTAAATCCGCTGCCGAAGCGCTCAAACCTGCCGCTAAACCGAGAATTCACACCTTTATTTCAACCTCTGATATTCACTTGGAATATCAGCTAAAGAAAACGCGCGCGGAAGTGTTGTCGATCGCCGAAGAAATGGTCGCTTACGCCAAATCTTTCGTAGACGATGTGGAATTTTCGCCGATGGATGCCGCTCGCTCTGATCCTGAATATCTGTATCAGGTTTTAGAGCGCGCGATCGCAGCCGGAGCGAAAACGATCAACATTCCCGATACCGTCGGCTATATGACACCGAGCGAATTCGGGGCGATGATTCGCGGCATCAAAGAAAATGTTCCGAACGTCGATCAAGCGATTATTTCCGTTCACGGTCACAATGATTTAGGGTTAGCGGTTGCTTGCTTCCTCGAAGCGGTGAAGAACGGCGCGCGTCAGCTTGAATGCACGATCAACGGCATCGGAGAACGGGCGGGAAATGCCTCGCTCGAAGAATTGGTGATGGCGCTGCATGTGCGTCGATCGTATTTCAATCCTTACCTCGATCGCCCGGTCGAATCCGAAACGCCGTTAACGAACATCAACACCCAGGAGATTTACAAAACCTCGCGGATGGTTTCTAACTTAACCGGAATGTTGGTTCAACCAAATAAAGCGATCGTCGGAGCCAACGCTTTCGCCCACGAATCCGGCATTCACCAAGACGGAATGCTGAAAAATCGGCAAACCTACGAAATCATGGATGCGAAAACGATCGGGCTGACCGATACGCTGCTTGTTTTGGGTAAACATTCCGGTCGCAACGCTTTCCGCTCTCGGTTAAACGAACTCGGCTTCGAGCTAACCGATCAAGAAGTCAACAAGGCTTTTGTTCGGTTCAAAGAACTTGCAGACAAGAAAAAAGAAGTCACCGATCGCGATTTAGAATCGATCGTCAATGACGAAGTGCAACAAGTCCCCGAACTTTTCCGTTTAGAACTTGTTCAAGTTTCTTGCGGTAGTACCACTTGCCCGACTGCAACCGTGCGATTGATCAATCCCAACGGCGACGAATTAACCGATGCGGCAACGGGAACCGGACCCGTTGATGCAGTTTACAAAGCGATTAACCGAGTCGTGAACGTACCGAATCAACTGATCGAATTCTCGGTGCAATCAGTGACAGCGGGAATTGACGCGATCGGGGAAGTGACGATTCGATTGAAATATGGCGATCGTATTTACTCCGGGCATTCTGCCAACACCGATATCATCGTGGCATCCGCACAAGCGTATGTAAATGCGCTAAACCGCCTGTATGCTTCTTTGCAGAATGTAGAAAATAAGCAAGCCGTTGCATCTCAGACCGCGAATTAGTGCCTTTCATACGTAAAAAGGCTGGTACGCTTTGAACACTGTACCGCCTTTTTTTGATGCGGATTTGCTTAGTGATCTCGCTGCAATTTCGCTTCGCCCGTTAATAGAATTCCAGGCTAACAGAACGAAGTCCTTTCAAGACTGGAAAAGTAGCGGGGCGCAGAAGTCTTATTAGGAGCAATTCAGAACTCTAAGGCTCTACCAAAATCTGCTCTTCTGGTACTTCTTCGGGTTCAGGCTGAGACTTCTTCTGAATCAACTGCCCGACATTTTGATTGATCTGAAAATACTGATGAAACTTATCTGTCACCTGCACCAACGACGATCGACCATCTGAGTTTTTCCGCTTTCGCACAAATCCCAATTCAACCAATTCTGGAACGTGCTGATACACCCCAGAGCCGCGAATTTCGACCAGTTCCGTTTGACTAATCGGGCCTTTTAGGGCGACTACTGCCAGCGTCCTCAGTGCCCCAACTCCTAAATCTGCTGGAATCAGCGCATTGATCAAATTCTGATAAGTCGCTCTCAACTGCAAACTGTAGCCTGAATCCGTTTCGGCAATTTCTAAAGCGCCGTCGCGATGGGCGTAGTCCGACATTAGTTCCATCAGCGCTTCCTCGATCGTTCGTCGATCGCATCCCGCTAACTCGGACAATTGCGCGATCGTTAACGGTTGCGCTTTCAGATAAAGAATCGCTTCGAGGGTAGTCGTCAACCGAGGCATGAGCAACGCATCCAAAAGAATGACTAATAGAGTAGCAAACAGAGAGCCAAGGCGCTTAAATTGTTAGAGTGGAATTGCCCTACATTTTCCCCAATGGTATGAACGATTCGCCTGAAACTCCAACAACCGAAATTCCCCAAGAACCGAAACCAAGCTACGTCAAGCTGGCAATGCGGAACATGGTGCGGAAACGCGGAACATCGATTTTTCACTTTGCCCTAACGACGATCGGGCTGCTTGGCACATTAGTCGTTCTTTCGTACTTGACTCGGTGATGCAGATCGAAGTGAGCGTTCAAGATTGTTTCCATCAAGCCTTGCCGATTCAACCGGAAACCTGGGAGATTTGGTTTAGCAAGTGGATGAATTTGATTCAACCGATGCAGGATGGAGTGCCGCTACATCCACACGAGCAGTACGAATTAAGTTTGCGATTGACCGACGATCGAGAAATTCAGTCATTGAATCAGAATTATCGGTTCAAAGATCAGCCAACCGACGTATTAGCATTCGCGTCACTAGAGGTAGACTATCCCCAGTTTGATGAA
>CAXTDB010000077.1:2651-16448 GCA_964242045.1 uncultured Leptolyngbya sp.
ACGGAACTCGCTTGGCTCGCTGCCCACGGACTTCTTCACCTGTTGGGCTGGGATCATCCCGACGATGCGAGTTTGTGGCGAATGTTGAATCAGCAGCAGATCTTACTTAACGCAGTGGGATTGGAAGCAAACCGTTAGAAAACGTTGAAATTGTGATTTTAAGAACACTCAACTTGAGCGAATCTTTAAGATTACAAGCTTGACTTTGATTTTCTAAAACGGCGCTTTACCTTTCCTAACATTGTTGCAATACTGTGTTTTGTATCTGATGTGATAGTCGCACCATGCGGGTACTCATAAGGTATCTTTATTGGCTGTTCACCTTGGGTTGCGTATGTCTCAAGAACTTCCCACTCAAACCCCGAAGCGATCGAAAATTGTGCCGCTGGTGAAGCCGGAACGAAATCTCGCTTGGCAAGTGGCTCCGACTCTGCTGACCAGTTTTCGCTACGCCTGGATGGGCATCAGTTACGCCTTTGTCACACAGCGAAATTTTAGAATTCATGTGTGTTTGGGATCGATCGCGATCGGTTCCGGTCTGTTATTGCACGCGACTGTGGTTGAACTTGCGGTCATTGGATTAACGATCGGGCTTGTGCTGGCAATGGAATTGCTGAATACCGCGATCGAATCGGTGGTTGATTTGACGGTGAAGCAGACGTATCACGACTTGGCAAAGGTCGCGAAGGATTGCGCGGCAGCAGCGGTGCTGGTGGCAGCGATCGCAGCGGTGCTGGTGGCGGGCTGCATTTTGGTTCCGAAACTTTGGCTGGTGCTACAAGTAATCTTCTGAGAAACTGAGAAAGCTGATTCAGAGCGTTTCTCATGATTTTAGTGATCGATAACTACGACAGCTTTACTTACAACTTGGTTCAGTATTTGGGCGAACTGGGCGCAGAATTTGCGATCGCGTCAGACATCCAGGTGTATCGCAACGATCAGGTTACGCTCGATCAAGTGCGGGAATTAAAGCCAGATGCGATCGTCATTTCGCCAGGACCAGGACGACCCGAAGATGCTGGCATTTCGATGGAATTGATTCGGCAGTTGGGAACCACGACTCCGATTTTAGGCGTTTGTCTTGGACATCAAAGTATTGGACAAGTATTCGGCGGCGATATTGTTTCGGCTCCGGAATTGATGCACGGCAAAACTTCAGAAGTGAAACACACGAATCTAGGGGTATTTGAAGGACTCGACAATCCGATGACCGCGACTCGGTATCATAGTTTGGTGATCGATCGAGCAAGTTGCCCAGCAGTCCTAGAGATTACGGCATGGGTCGAAGATCAAACGATCATGGGCGTTCGGCATCGACAGTATCCGCATATTCAAGGGGTGCAGTTTCATCCAGAAAGCGTGCTGACGAACTCTGGAAAGCAATTGTTGCGGAACTTTTTGCGATCGGTTCAGGATCAATAAATTCAAACCCTGGTATGAGGAAGTATGAAACGCAGGCAATTTATTCAGTATGCGGGCGCGGGATTGGTAGCGGGTGCAATTGCAACGAAGGCACAGGCGCAGTCTGGCGGGCTTTCGGTGCGATATCTTGGTCATATGTGCTTTCTATTCACTGGGAGCGGGCAGCGAATTTTAGTTAATCCGTTTCGGAGTCAAGGCTGCACAGCAGGATATAGCGCGCCGAAGGTGGCAACTGATTTGGTGATGATTAGCAGCCAGATTTTAGATGAAGGGGCGGTCGATGTCGTACCTGGAAATCCGAAGCTGCTGTATGAAGCAGGTGCGTATAACGTGAACAGGCTGAAAATTCAGGGCGTGGCGACGGATCACGATCGCGTCGGAAGCAAGCGGTTTGGTCGCAATATTGCCTGGCGCTGGTCGCAGGGCGGCTTGAGTTTGCTGCATTTGGGAGGGACTGCCGCACCGATTACGCTAGAGCAGAAGATTTTGATCGGCTCACCAGATGTCGTGTTTCTTCCAGTGGGCGGCGGCGCGAAGGCTTACGATCCGCAGGAAGCGAAACAGACGCTGCAAGTGTTGAACGCGAAGATTATTGTCCCGATGTACTATCGGACTTCAGCGGCAAAAGGCGTATGTGATATCGGTGGACTGGATGCGTTCTTGAGTTTGATGAGCGGAACGCCTGTACGGAAAGGTGGAAATTCGCTGGCGTTGAGTCGAGCGGATTTGCCGAAACAAGGATCGGTGATTCAGGTGATGAATTACAGCTAGAAAGAATTGCCCGATCGTAATCTCTACGATCGGGCAAGATGCCCAACCTAAAAGCTTAAATTCGCTGCTTGTGATGTAATTTGTAATATAAACTGACTCGATTTATACTTTTATCGCCCCGATCGATTTGCTGGAAGTTGCTAAGCAATGCAAGCGTTAGAAACGATAATTGATGTAATTTCGAGTAGCAAAAGATTAGAAATTGAATTAATCTTTCAAGGGTTTTTCGTCTTGTTTTTGATCGGGTTGGTTCCTGCGATCGCGATCTGCAAATTTCGGAATACGATCGCGCAAATTACCAAACCGATTCTGCTTCTACTCGCAAGCCTAATCCTTCTCAATTATGTTAGTTTAGTTATTCTTTATCCAACCTGGGCGGATTTTGCTGATCCGGCTGAGGCGAACGTAACCAGCGTTTCGTGGTTGTTTCATCAAGGACAAGCGCTTTACCCACCGTTGGATGCAGCAGAAAGATATATTAACAATTACGGTGCGCTTTCTTATGTGATTCAAAGCGGATTTTTAAGTCTTTTAAGACCAAGCATTTTTTCGGCAAAAGTTGCGGGAAGTTTAGCAGGACTTTCAAGCTTAGGATTGATAGGTTTATTAATTCGGCATCGATTGGGCTGGAAAGCGGCAGTATTTGGAAGTGCGATCGTATCGCTCTGTTTTCTCGCTCAAACCTCTGCCTCTGGCTTACTCGCTTCTTCGTTTTGGGTAAGACCGGATGCTTTGCTGCTATTTTTCACGGTGCTTGGATTGTTTTTAGTTGTGCAAGGAACGCGATCGATTGCCATACTCGGAAGCGCGATCGCACTCGGAATCAGCACGAATCTAAAGATCACAGCCTTTCTGCACTTCATCCCGATTTACGTTTTATTACTTTATCGATTTGGATTAATTTCTGTATTGATTTCAACGATCGCTACTCTATTGATTACGGCGTTACCGTATCTAATCTTTTCTCAAATCTCATTTACAAACTATTGGACATGGTTACAGCAAGTCCGCCTAAAAGGAATTAAGTCTGAACAGATTCCAAAAAATCTCTTATGGACAGGATTTGTAGCGTTACCTGTCGCGATCGCGCTTTTACAATCTCTCTTTACAAACTTTGACTCATTCAAACGATGGCTACCGAGAAATCTTTTCTATTGCATTACATTGATCATTGGTGTTGTCGTTAATGCTGTGATTAGCTCAACTCGCGGGGCATTGGAAAATAATATGTTGCCATTCGTACCACTATTAGTTTATCTCGCGATCGAGCTATTCCAAATTCCGTTAAAACGTTCTAGAATCATTGCTCCAATTAGTTTGAGTGCTGCGATCGCGTTCACGTTATCAATCGGTTTAGCCGTGTACTCAACCGAAGTTAAATTTCTCGATCGCATGATCACTGCTCCCGGACATCGCGCAATCGCAGATCTCGATCGCTTCATGGCAGCGAATCCGCATCGCACGATCGGTATGGGATATGGCGCAGTCAGTTATCAACTTTCAACTTATCGCCCTCAACTGGTCTTTGCCGGAAATCCTTACCTGCTCGATTCTGCTTCACTGATGGAAATGCAGGCTTCAGGATTAAACAACACTCCAGAAAGCACACTCAATGCTTTGAGAACTTGCCAAACCGAAATTTGGTTAATTCCCCAAGGAAACGCACCGTTTCAGGTTTACAGCTACTATCCACCACTTCAGAAGCTGTTTAGCGACGAATTTAGAAAGACTTTCGCGGAACATTATGAGCGACAATCAACCACTGAGTTTTATGATGCTTGGGTCTGCCGCGCTACAGAAAATCGGAACCCAGAAAAACTGTGACATCTGAGGTGAGATCTCCGATCGAAGCCACTTGAACCTGTCCAAGCTCACTCGAAGCATCCTTGCTCATTGCTTTTCTCACACTTTCCGCAGCTTCAGGATTTCCATGCTCAGCCACAAACTGAGTTTTTGAGTCAGTCTCTAAATCATGATCACAACGATAAACATTGCTAAATCCCTTCTGTCTCAATCGTTGGATTGCTAAATCCACGGCATCAGATTGGGGAGCGACGATCGCAATTCGCATCTGAGTCGGATCGCCGCTAGTTGGCGCTTGAGAAAGAGCAGAAATATTAAAATAGCGGCTAAGAATCGGCGGAATTGCATCAGGGTTCGCAATCCAGTAGCTCAGCGAAAATTCACTTGGAGTACTGAACCGTCCTGGCAACATGACTAAATTCATTTGCGATCGCGGAACCGTGGTAAGCGTTCGATAAGTCGCCAGCATTTCTTCTAGCGAAAAGTCAGTATCCGTATTTTGTCGAATGACTTGCAGAACGCTTGGAAGCTTGGTGATCATTTGCGGCTGAAGCATTTTTTGCATTAACGCTTTGATCACTTCTTGTTGTCGCTGAACTCGTCCGATATCGCCTAATTCATCGTGACGAAAGCGCACATATTCTTGTAAATGCTGTCCATTAAGCGTCTGAACTCCAGGCGCAAAATGAATCGATAGATTTTGACTGTGATCCACATAATCCATCGATTTCGGAACATTCACTTCCAATCCGCTGATCGCATCGACCAGATGTACCAGTTCTTCAGTATCCACACGCAAATAACGATCAATTGGAAGCCCAGACAGCAGTTTACTCACGGTACTTTCTGCCAGCGGAACCCCACCTTTAACATTGGCATCATTGATTTTATCGAGTCCCACACCCGCAATTTGCACTTGAGTATCTCGCGGAATCGAAAGAACATTCACCTGTTTTCGCTCAGGATCAATTCTGACTAGCAGCATGGTGTCGCTGTTACCAGAAAGCGCTTCTGCTGGGGTAAAGTTACCGATGTGCGGATGCCCAGAATTATCGATTCCCAGTACCAGAATGTTGATCGGTCGAGCGAGTGAACCAGGAAATAGCGAAGTAATTCGGTTCTGATGCGATCGTGAAGCGCGATCGCGTAACGGGGTCGCACTCATGACAACTGCGGTTGCCATCCCTGCTACTGCTGATAGAAGCGCGACTGAAGTAAATAAAGCGAACCGAAAAACTAATTTTCTGCGCGATTTCTGTTGCGGCGACTTGCGCTGTGGATTTTTCACGACTCACACCATTGAGGAGGCTAATGCTGACAATGCAGCACTTAGTGTAGACGATGGTTGTGATGTCGGAATGACTAATTGATGACGGTGTTATGGAAAATGTGTGAATCGAGTTCTTTGATTAGAAATCCTCTAATAACCACTCCGAAGCCCGATCGCCTAAATCGATCGGAATACTCACCGCTTTTCCCTGTCTCGGACGTTCGCGCGTTTTCTCGATGTAGGATTGCACTTGCTCGATCGCGCCCCACCCCGCTAAATATTCCGCTACTTGATCCAAGTGCGCGACGTATTCCGGTTCAGACAAGGGAAACGATAGCTGTTCCAAATACTTCCACATCACTTGAACAAAAAATTTCCCCTGCGTCCGCCGCACTTGAATGTCATACGATCGTCCCCACTTGTTGAGCAAAATTTGTCGAAGGTCTTGTCCGGTCATGATGGCGCTATCGCAATTTGTAACATTTCGTTAATTAATTCCACGGTCTCGGTTCGCAAATGTGAATGTCAAGAAATGTATAATACACCTTAGAAACGCTACAAATTGCTGACTCTAAGGGATCTCTGGACATTTGCCCGAATGAACTTGGAGTGTCGTGATGTAGCACTCTCCATGTAAATTGATTTAAACACAGGGCTTTCAAATCAGTTCTGCGCGAAATCTTTTGTCATCTCCCATTCGCAATCCCTAGAGAAGAAGTCATGGCTCAATTATCTGAATCTTCTGATGTCCCAAGCATGGGTCGTCGCCAATTTATGAACGTCTTGATGTTTGGCTCTGAAGCGTTGGTGGCGCTCGGTGCTTTATATCCAGTCGTGAAGTATTTTATTCCGCCATCGTCGGGTGGTGCTTCAGGTGGTGTCACGGCAAAAGATGCGCTTGGTAACGATATCGTCGTCAGCGAATACTTAAAATCGCATCCCGCAGGCGATCGCGCGCTTGCTCAAGGGCTAAAAGGTGATCCAACCTACGTGGTGGTCACCAATGAAGGCGCGATCGAGAGCTATGGCATCAATGCCGTTTGTACTCACCTCGGCTGCGTTGTGCCCTGGAACCCCAACGAAAACAAATTCATGTGTCCTTGCCACGGTTCGCAGTACGACAACACTGGAAAAGTCGTGCGCGGTCCCGCTCCGTTGTCGCTGGCACTGGTTCATGCAAACGTAGATGACGACAAAATTGCCTTTACCCCTTGGACGGAAACCGACTTTCGTACAGGCGACGATCCTTGGTGGACTTGAGCCGTTTAGAACCCTTGCACAACAGAGTGAACCAGAGATGAGAACAATTCTACGAAAAGCGATCGTGACCTTTGCTGCGATCGCAACCCTTTTAGCCGGAAGTTTTGCCCTGCCTCAAGCGGCTTCTGCATACCCAATTTTCGCTCAGCAACAATACGAGAATCCGCGTGAAGCGACTGGTCGGATTGTTTGCGCCAACTGTCATTTGGGTGCGAAGCCCACTGAAGCCGAAGTGCCACAATCCGTTCTGCCCGATACCGTGTTTGAAGCGGTGGTGAAGATCCCTTATGACACTAGCGTTCAGCAAGTTCAAGGAGATGGCAGTAAGGGGCCGTTGAACGTCGGTGCAGTGTTGATGCTGCCGGACGGTTTCAAACTGGCTCCTGAAGAGCGCATGACCGAAGAGCAAAAAGAAAAAGCTGGAGAACTCTACATCCAGCCCTACAGCGATGCTCATCCAAACTGGCTGGTTGTGGGTCCGATTCCGGGCGAACAGTATCAGGAAATCGCTTTCCCGATATTATCTCCTGATCCGAACAGTGATAAATCTCTGCGCTTCGGCAAGTACCCGATTAACATCGGCGGCAACCGTGGACGCGGACAAGTGTATCCGACCGGACAGAAAAGCAACAACGCGGTTTATAACGCTTCGGTGTCGGGGACGATTAGCGCGATCGACAAAACCGAAGAAGGCGGCTTTAGCGTCAAGATCACCGAAGAAAACGGAAAGGTTGCAACCGATGAAATTCCCGCAGGTCCTGAATTGCTCGTCGCTCAAGGTGACACGGTCAAAGCAGGCGATGCTTTGACCAACAACCCGAACGTGGGTGGATTTGGGCAAGTGGATAAAGAAATCGTGCTGCAAAACCCCGATCGCATTAAGGGTCTGTTGGCGTTCTTCGCGATCGTTACGCTGACCCAAATCATGTTGGTGTTGAAGAAGAAACAAGTCGAGCGCGTTCAAGCTGCCGAAATGAACTTCTAAGCGTTTGATTGAATCAATGATTCACTGGAATGAATATCTCATTCCAGTTTTTTTGTGCAAAAAAAGACGCTCGATCGAGCGTCTTTTGAGGTTATTGAGGTGGAAGATTACCTATGCGCGATCGACCGCATCTTTCGCTGCATCCTTCACGTCTTCAGCCGCGTTACGCGCGCCTGCTTCTGCTTGCTTTGCCTTTCCTTCAATCTTGTCACCCGGATCGCCAGTTACATTGCCCAAAGCTTCTTGGGCTTTACCTTCAATGTTCTTAGCAGCAGCTTTAGCTTTATCTTCTAAACTCATGATTTTCTCCTAATTTTTTAGATAGTGGAGCTGGCATCTCTGCCAACCTGTATCGAATCTAACCGTTTTTCAGTCTGTTTTAATCTAGCTAGAGTTCGATTGCAGTTCAGAACAAGGCTCGAAACCTGCGACTATGGGTAGAGGAGAACCGAATCGATCGACCGCATTCCCCGACACACCAATGCCCAAGGTAAAAACGTTAAAATTGAGGCGACTCTCTTTTAAGCAAAAATGGCAGAATTTAACATTCAAGCCCCCTTTGAGCCGATGGGCGATCAGCCAAGCGCGATCGCGAAACTGACCAAAAGCATTAAAGCTGGGAATCGTTATCAAACGCTGCTTGGCGCGACCGGAACCGGAAAGACACACACGATCGCGCGCGTGATTGAAAAGATTGGCAAGCCGACTTTATTACTGGCACACAACAAAACGCTGGCGGCGCAGCTTTGTAATGAGTTGCGCGAATTTTTTCCTCGCAATGCCGTTGAGTACTTCATCAGCTATTACGACTATTATCAGCCAGAAGCTTACATTCCTGTAAGCGATACCTACATCGAGAAAACGGCTTCGATCAACGATGAGATTGATATGTTGCGGCACTCGGCGACCCGATCGCTGTTTGAACGCCGCGATGTAATTGTCGTCGCTTCGATTAGCTGTATCTATGGCTTGGGAATTGCGTCCGAGTATTTGAATGCGTCGATTCCGCTGCGAGTGGGAGAAGAAATCAATCAGCGACAAGTGCTGCGCGATCTCGCTTCGGTGCAGTATTCGCGGAACGATCTCGATCTGGGGCGCGGTAAATTTCGCGTGAAAGGCGATGTGCTGGAAATTGGTCCAGCTTATGAAGATCGGATTATTCGCGTCGAGTTTTTTGGGGATGAAATTGATGCGATTCGCTATGTTGATCCGGTCACAGGTGCGACTCTGCAAAGTATGGAAGCGGTCAGCATTTATCCTGCGCGGCACTTTGTCACACCAGAAGACCGATTACAAATCGCTTGCGACGAGATTGAGTTAGAGCTAAAACAGCGATTGGTTGAGCTTGAAACTGAAGGGAAATTACTCGAAGCCCAACGCTTAGAGCAACGCACTCGATATGATTTGGAAGTCTTGAGAGAAGTTGGTTTCTGCAACGGGGTTGAGAACTATTCGAGACATTTAGCAGGACGCAATCCTGGAGATGCACCGGAATGCTTGCTGAACTATTTTCCGAAAGATTGGTTATTAGCGATCGATGAATCTCACGTGACGATTCCCCAGATTCGAGGCATGTACAACGGCGACCAAGCGCGCAAAAAAGTGCTAATCGATCATGGATTTCGTTTACCGAGCGCGGCAGATAATCGTCCGCTGAAAGCTGAAGAATTTTGGGAAAGAGTTGATCAGTGTGTGTTTATTTCTGCGACTCCAGGCGATTGGGAGCTAGAAATCTCTGAAGATCGCGTAGTTGAACAAGTGATTCGACCAACGGGAGTCCTTGATCCTGAAGTATTTGTCCGTCCAACTCAAGGACAAGTGGATGATTTATTACATGAAATCCAAACGCGAGTTGAAAAGCGGGAGCGAACACTGGTTACAACGCTAACGAAACGAATGGCGGAAGACTTAACCGAATACTTTCAGGAACGCGGCGTTCGGGTGCGATATTTGCATTCGGAGATTAATTCGATCGAACGAATCGAAATCCTTCAAGAACTGCGAGAAGGTACATTTGATGTACTCATCGGCGTGAACTTGCTGCGGGAAGGACTGGATTTACCGGAAGTTTCCTTGGTTGCGATTCTTGATGCGGACAAAGAAGGATTTCTGCGGGCGAAGCGATCGCTGATTCAAACGATCGGACGAGCAGCGCGGCACGTCGAAGGAAAAGCGATTCTTTATGCGGATAACTTCACCGATAGTATGGAAGGTGCGATCAGTGAAACTGAGCGACGACGAGTGATCCAAGAAGAATACAACAAGAAACATGGGATTGTACCGAAACCGATTATTAAAAAGTCGAACAATGCGATTTTGGCGTTTCTCGAAGTGTCGCGTCGGTTAAATTCGCAAGAGCTTGATCAGGTTTACGAAAAAGCCGACGAGATTCCTTTGGAAAACATTCCAACGCTGATCACACAGCTTGAAGCACAAATGAAAGACGCTGCGAAAAAGATGGAGTTTGAGGAAGCGGCGAAATATCGCGACAAGATCAAGCATTTGCGCGATAAACTGTTGGGCAACCACAATTGATTGATGCAAATTCGATACCCCATTCGAGTTAAATTGTCTTCAGCAACACAGACGCTGGAGACAAGTAAGCTATCCTGTAGATATTGCAGATTTTAGGCTGCTAAGTCGTTCTGCTTGCTCTGTCACACAAGGTATCTCATGGCAAATTCATCCGACTCGACTCAACTCAGCGATTCCCAAATGTGGGAAAGTTTGAAGCTCGCGATCGCAGAAAGTTCAGGATTTCAACGCTGGCAACTCGACCGCACTTCGCAAGAGCCGGATTTAGATGCTTTAGTGCATCAGTATTTGCGCGAAACGCTTGAAACCTTGGCTTATTAAGTTTCAGCATCCTGTCTAAGCAGTCGATCTAGAATCAGATCGACTGCTTTGTTTTTATCGAAGAATGTTACCTAAAGGATTGCGTAAGCGATCGGCAAGTTCATTTAACCGTCGATATGCGACTTCGATACGATCGCCATCGACCACAACTTCTTCGGTCGGATAGTTTTGCAAAATTTCTAAAATTGAAATCGAGCCGTCTCCAGCGGAGAGCGTTAAAGCGGCTCTGAGTGCTTGGCGTTCGGCTCCGCCTTTTGGAGTCTGGATCGCTTGACCAAGCTGATCTAGAATTCCATCTCCGATCGGACTGTTGAGAACGCGATCGAGCAAGACCGGATCGACTTTGATCGGTTGCGTCAAGGTGCGACGAACGGTTTCAGGTTTCTGACCAGAGAGCCGAAAATAAGTTTGCAAATCGTTTGAAATTTGACCAGTCTGAGCAAATGTCGTGAGTTCTGGAACTGAGATCGACTCTCGCAAAATTTTGTATTTGAAAACCACGCGCTGAGCCGCGATCGCATTCGAGCTAATCAATACCGCAATTCCAACACCAAGACACGATCGAGCCGCATTTTTTAATAAAGACATCTGATTACCTGTTAAATTTGCTCAATTCCTACAAGACGCGCTTGAAGTATTCAAAGATTCGGAAACTTAAAGAATCTATCTTGAGATAGGCTATATTCCGGTACGATCGAAACCCTAAGTAATCAAAAGACGATCATGGGCAGCACGTTTGGGCATTTATTTCGGATCAGCACGTTTGGCGAGTCGCATGGCGGCGGAGTCGGCGTTGTGATTGATGGCTGTCCGCCTTTGATCGAGCTTTCTGCCGAAGAGATTCAGGTTGAACTCGATCGTCGTCGTCCGGGTCAAAGCAAAATCACAACGCCGCGAAATGAAGCGGATCACTGTGAGATTTTGTCAGGAATCGTAGACGGCAAAACGCTCGGAACCCCGATCGCGATTCTGGTTCGCAACAAAGATCAGCGATCGCAAGATTACGGGGACATGGCAACGAAGTATCGCCCGTCTCATGCGGATGCGACCTACGACGCGAAGTATGGAATTCGGGCGATAGCGGGCGGTGGGCGATCGTCGGCGCGAGAAACGATCGGGCGCGTGGCTGCGGGCGCGATCGCGAAAAAAGTGCTGCAACAGTCGGGTGTTGAGATTGTGGCTTATGTCAAACGAATCAAGGATCTTGAAGCTGCGATCGATCCTAATTCCGTCACATTAGAGCAAGTTGAAAGCAATATTGTGCGCTGTCCTGATGCCGATTGTGCTGAGCGAATGATCGAGTTAATTCAACAGATGGGCGGACAAGGAGACTCGATCGGCGGTGTGGTTGAATGTGTAGCGCGTCGAGTTCCGATCGGTTTAGGTGAGCCTGTATTCGACAAGCTTGAGGCAGATTTAGCCAAAGCGATGATGTCACTTCCAGCGACCAAGGGGTTTGAGATTGGTTCAGGATTTGCTGGAACGATGATGACCGGAAGCGAACACAATGACGAGTTTTACACCGATGAGGCGGGCAGGATTCGTACCGTGACAAATCGATCGGGCGGTGTACAAGGTGGCATCTCAAACGGTGAGAATATTGTGATTCGCGTGGCGTTTAAGCCGACCGCAACGATTCGGAAAGAACAAAAGACGGTGACGAATACCGGGGAAGCGGTGACGTTAGCAGCGAAAGGGCGACATGATCCTTGTGTGTTGCCGCGTGCGGTTCCGATGGTTGAAGCGATGGTGGCGCTAGTGTTGTGTGATCACCTGCTGAGACAGCGGGGGCAATGTGGCTAAAGTGTAGAACTGCCGATGTTCGATCGCTATTCTTCCACCGCACGTAAAGCATTCGGAAGCTCGTCGAGAGTTTTACCGATCGCCTGACAAAACGCTTTCATCTGCGCCACGGTCATGGTCGGCTCGGTCAATCCTCGCTCCCATCGGCTAATTGTTGAAACTGAAACATCCATCAGCCGCGCAAGTTCTTCTTGCGAAAGTTCTGCTGTCTCTCGAAGTTTCTTAATCGGTGAATTTGTTTCTGTCTGTTGACCTTTCTTCGGTCTTGCCATATTCTGAAACTAATTAAATAAACCAGTTTTTCAACTAGGTTTCTCACGTTATTTCTGTTCAGGTGCAGCCTGCACTTTGAGCAAGTTTGTTTTGTCCAAAATTACCATCTAATGATGAATATGACTTATCGCGATCGTCTTTCTCCGTGGTGCATTATCGAACGATTGCCAAACTTACAGCGAGCAACCCTCTATCGTTTTCGCAGTCGCAGCACCGCAGAAGAATGTTTGAAAGCGCTACTTCGCTTCAGTTGTGGCGATTATGAAATTGTCTTTGATCTCGGAAATCCCCATCGAGAAGAACAAATCGATCGCGTTACCCTAGAAGAAATTGAACTTCTCTAGATATGCTTTGTCAGCTTTGCGATCGCGCTGTTCCTTCACTCACCGAACATCATTTAATTCCTCGACAGCACACCAAACGCAAGAAACTTGACCCCGGTGAAACGATCGAGATCTGCCCCGCCTGCCATCGCCAAATTCACGTTTTATTCGACAATCGCCATCTTGCACAAGAATTAAATACGGTTGAACGGCTCAAAGCTGATCCCGCAATGGCAAAATTTCTCGCTTGGGTACGAAAGCAAAACCCCGATCGTAAAGTCAGAGTAAAGCGATGACTTAGAAATCCTACGCAAGATAGATGTCGATCGACCTCGAAACATTACAAAATCGCTCACAGATTGATTCAGCAATTCTGAGTCAACGTTCACCTTCTTTGTCTTGCCCTCTATCGCGACAGAGAAAATTGTTTTAGGATTTGGGTGAACAAACTTCGATGAAAGCCTACGCTCTACCGAAATGACTCCTTCTCCCGATCCACGCCGTCGCCTCACGTCTGATGAATTGATTGCGATGTTCGTTGCCTTCCTCAGCATCGGAGGTATTTTCTTTTGGGCAACTCGACAAACAGATACAGGATTCGATCTCGGTTCGCTGCTTTCCAGTAATCCCCAGGCTGTCCCTTCTTCTGGACTTGCTTCTCCTGCGCCCGAAGCTTCTCGGAATAGCACGATCGTTGGCGGAAATAACACCAATCCTTCTCAAACGCTGATTCCTGCGCCGCAAATCGAAGCGACGACTGAGCCTCAGCCAAATCAACAAGCAGTCGTTCCAGCAAGTCCAACCCCGATCGAGGTTGCTCCGTCTGCCAACCTGCCGAATCTCGTTCCGTCTCCTACAACTCCGCCTTCTCCCGGAGCCGCAAAACCGATCACAGGCTTTACAGACGTGCCGAGTGATTTTTGGGCAGGAGCTTACATCGGAGAACTTTCGCGCCGCAATATTCTTGGCGGATATCAAGACGGAACCTTTAAACCAAATGATCCGATTACTCGCGCTCAGTTTGCCTCACT
>CAXTDB010000078.1:0-450 GCA_964242045.1 uncultured Leptolyngbya sp.
ACGATCTTAGGGTGCAGAATTTTGCTTCCATGAAAAGGCACCACGGCTCGAACACCATCTTTGAAATAAATTCGATGACTACCGCTTGTCCGAATGAGTGTGAAACCAGCATTGAAAAGAAGTTTCTCTGCTTCTTGAGCAGTTAAACGCGGCGCTTTAGGCAACTTGCACCTCTAGCGTCATTGTTAAAACTTCTTGTTTTTGGAGCGCTTGTTTCTCTTCTTCTGAGAGCGTAGAAAGATATAGCTCGATCGCTTCTTTGATGTTGGCTTGCACTTCCTCTAAGGTATCGCCTTGAGTTTGGCAGCCCTTAAGCGCTGGACAGTAAGCGTAATAACCATCTGCATCTTTTTCAATCACAACATCAATCTTGTATGACATGGTTTCTCCTTTGCGTTGCCTAGGGTACAGCAAAGCTGCCCGCATTGCTTTCATTATCGGCGGTGACTA
>CAXTDB010000078.1:460-16012 GCA_964242045.1 uncultured Leptolyngbya sp.
CATTTCAGGAATGAACAATAATCTGATCACGGCTCAATTCAAGATAGAAATGTTGTTCAAATAGATTTACGATTTGTGGCAGATTTTGTACAAATAGTGCTTCAAGTTCTGAGTTCCTAATATTACCTGTAGTGACTAGCAGTAACTTGTAAGGCTGTTGGATGGTAAGAAAGGAATTAAGGAAATCTGTATCTTTCGTAATCACAATCCGTTGCTGTGCGATCGAGATGGCATTGATATCAGTATCAGGGGTTGCATTCTGCTGGGGTAAATCGCATGTATGTACCGTGTCGTGTCCTGCTGCTGAGAGCAAACGTGCAAGTCGGATTGGCAATTGAGCATCAACCAAAAATTTCATGAAGCAATCTTGTGAATACTTTTGACTTGGCTGAGGCGGGCAGCAAAGAGCAGAGCGGCTAATATATCTTCACGTTCTAGGTCGCCATAATCTGCCAAGATTTCTTCGATCGTCATTCCTGCGCTCAGTAGTTCGAGCAGAAATTCGACCGGATAGCGTAATCCTCGAATACAGGGCTTTCCGTGGCAGAGGTTGATGTCGTAGCTGATACGTTGGAGTAAGTTAGTTTCCATGAAATTCGCGATCGTCGTTCTCCGTTCTCCCTGATTCTATTGCGGTTTTGCGGACTCGCAAGTGAGAGCTGAAGGCAGCGCAGCTTTACTCTAGACCTAGCTGTTTTTTAAGAGCGATCGTCTCTAGAATATGACTTTATTTTTCTGCTGAGTTGTTTCTACTTGAATATCTGCATGAGTCAAGGTCAAAAGCGCGATCGTCTGCCCTTCTGCATTGACGAATTCAACCTCGAAAGCCTGCCCATCGTTGTAGCAATGGACAACGGCTCCTCGATCGCCGATTTTCAGACCCTTTTCTTGAATATCGTGAGTGAGAATAATCGTATCTAGTTCTTGAATCATTTCGATCTCCTGAGTGTCTCTAGGGTGGATATGCAGTGACGAAGCGCGGATTCTCTTGTCCTAAATCAATTATCCAAACAGTTCTGAGTTTGATCAGATATCCGTTAGGGGCTTCTATTTCTCCTTCGATAATATACTTTGTGCCATGTGGAGAGTTAACAACTTCTTTTACAGACTGCAATCGCGCAATTGCTAAAAGCCTTTGTTCCAGAATATCCGCATTTTCCTTGTTAAAACCAGCACTACCAAGTAATTTTGCTTTGGAGCCTCCAACCAAATGGTTTTCTGAAAGTAGATATCCGAGTAATTTTTGAGGTTGAATAAAAGCGTTTTCTCGATTCGGTAAGTTCATACACTGCGATCGCGGAGTCAGTCATATCATCTCAGAATTCAGGATAATTTTCTCTACAGCCATCTGATCGTCGTTCTCCCTGATTCTATTGCGGTTTTGCGATCGCAGAAATTGTCCATGTGATCGCTGACAATTTTGAGAGCTTTCTGCAAGCGGATATGTGGAGAGCGATCGTTTAGCTCACGTTTTCGACCGAAAATGCCACGTTTTTACCCGAAGATGTGGCATTTGCACCCCAAAATATAGCGCGATCGAGATTGAACGTGACAACTCGATAAGCGTGTTTTATTGTTCAAGCCGTTTTTGTGGCATTCCGACCTATTTTCGTGGCATTTCACGGCGAAAAGGGGACACCTTCGGGGGAAGTACGGATGAGCGATCGCTAAATCACAACTAGCGAGGTTCTTCACTCTAGACCTAGCTGTTTTTTGAGAGCGATCGGAGTATTTCTTGCTGTTTCTAATCCTTGCACTTCTTCCCAGTGTGTCTGTTTATCCCAAATAATATCATCGAGGTCAGCGTTGGCAAGATTAGAACTGAGGAAGACAGCACCAGAAAGATCGGCACTAGAAAGGTCGGCACCAGAAAGGTCGGCATCGTAAAAGATGGCGTAACGGAGGTTGGTACTGTGTAGGTTAGCATTGGAGAGGTTAGCGCCAGAGAAATCGGCTTTCAATAGTTCAGCCTTTCTGAGCGTGGCTTTAGAAAGGTCAGCATTACGGAAGATGGCTTCCCACAGGCTAGATTCTTCAAGAGAAGCCCTGGAAAGATTCGCTTGGTGGAGGTAAGCTCTGTCAAGATATGCTCTGTCAAGCCAAGCGTTGGAAAGATTTGCTTGGCGGAGGTCGGCTCCTTCAAGGTAAACTCCTCGAAGGTAAGCACTTGGAAGGTTGGCGCTAATAAGAAAAGCACCAATGACCCAGTTAAATCCTTCTGAGATTAGGCAATCGCTGTAACTGATGATTGTTTCTAAACGAACTGTGAGATCTGCTCCTTCTGCAAGCTGTCCACTCGGATAAAACAGAATTTTCTCTTTCAATTCGTCTCTAGATCGAGCATAGTGATGCAACTTCAACAGCAGAATCATCACATGCAATCCTGCATAAACATCAACTTGCCGAATTCCAAGCGGTTTCTCTTGATCCGGTGACTGTTCCCGCAATAGTCGCATCTTTTCTTGGGGTAAGTTCTCTGGCGGTGCATCAATAAATGTCCCCTCACACCAAAGCTCATAGAATTCATTCAATCGCTCAAACAGTTCTACAGGTTTAAAGTCATCGCTTCGACTCAGCAGAGCCATTAGATATTCCACAATTTCCAAAGTGAGAACAGGCGAACCGAGTAGATCGTAAATCTCTCGATTCATTTGCTCAGTCGGAACATAAAAACGATCGCGCTTTCTCCCCGGCTCTGTCCAACTCTCGATCGCTTCTTTCAATCGCTCCGCACACAAAAACTCCCCAAAACTCTTATGCGTAAACTCAACCGACCCGCCCTTATCTCCCGAAGCAGGCTTCACATAAAACGCCGTTAGCAAGCTATTCAGCGCTTTCTCCTCAGTCGTCGCCGTTTCTTTCCTTGCTTTCTCAATCAACGCAGAAACCGGATTATTTGACTGCTTCAACCGCGCCTCCAACATCCGAATCGGCGCACACTCATTCCCCGCCTGCACCACACACAGCGCCGCCTCAGTCAACACCTGCCGCAACTCCTCAGGCTTCAATCCTATCAGCCGCAAATTCTCATCTTCGCGCTGCCTCTCCAGCACCCACTTCACCGCTTCATCGTAAATCAACACCCTCGCCTCAATCTCACTCGTTGCTGTCAAGCTCTCCGACCCCAACCGCCGCTCTCGATGCAACCGCGCCAACAAATACAACAGCAACGGTTCCCGCGCCAGATTATCCTTTACCTCATTCGGACATTTCATCAAAAACCGCTCAAACGTCTCAGCCTCATCGGTTCCGAACTGCTGCCCCCACTTACGCAACCACCGCGATCGCAGTTCATCATTCATCGGCTCGATCGCCACCCGCGTCAAACTCTTCTGCTGCGTCAGCAATCGCTCAACGCCCTGCAACGACAACGGACGACCCGTAATCAAAAAGCGATGATGACTATTGCGCTGAAAATCCTCAACCTGCTGCAAAAACTCCCGCAGTCCACCGCTCGATCGCCCTTCGAGCAGCAGTTCATCAAACCCATCCAGCAAAAACAAAAACCGAACATTCTTATCGGTCAACCAACTCGAATCACTCGTGACAAAATTCCAAGTTTCCAGATAGTTCTCTAACGTCTGCGTCAGATTGTTCTCTAATGCTCTCAAGTGTCGCAATCGAACCACGATCGGCAAAAAACTCGGATACAACGTCCGTCGCACTCGATCGCTAAACATCCGACAAAACACACTCTTACCCCGTCCCGCTTCCCCCTGAATAAACAGCACCCGATTGGACTCTCGCGGATCAATCAATTGCTGTTCTGTCCAAGTCTCCAAATCGAGTGGCGGTTGTCCGATCGCTTTACCATCCGAGTCGAGCAATTGCACTTTCAGCCGCACATAGAGATCTCGAAAGGTCAGCCGTTCTTCATCAAACACCTTCTCGATCGGCTTGGGTGCAATCTCCCGCGTCAAATAGTCTTCTAAGCTTTGAAACCGTTCTAAAATTGCCTGTCCACCCATGCGATAGAGATCTGCTAGAGGTTTGATCTGCTCTGCTGCTTTCGCAATCTCTTCATTTAGAACATGGGGCACAGTTCGAGAAACACGATCGCAAACCAACTTCGCCTGATTGACCGCCAGTCCTGATTCTTCGAGTCGCAACTGCAACACTCGATTAAGCGCTTCGGCAATCTCCGACTCAGGGAAACATAACATCGCTTTTTTGGCATCCCGATCGTTAATTTTCTTGTCTGCTAAGGCTTGAATCTCCTTACTTACCGTTTCCGAAGCCTTTACTTCTCGAATTTGAGCCATCAGGTGTTGATCTTCTGAGCAGCAAATCTGTACACTTCGCAAATACGCCTCTTGCACTACTAACGCAACACATTCTTCTAAGGTCGGCTCGTTCTTCGTCGCTTCACAGACTAAATTGAGCAACGTCACCCCGATCGACGCAAACGGAATCATCTCTTTCACCATCAAGCCCAAAGGTGAATTCAGCACATCTAGCAATGATGCAAATTGCCCAACGTAAGGCTGCACGGTCTTTAACAGTTCCCCATCTAGCGGCTTTTCCTTGATCGTCTTTGCCAGATCAAATACTGCCTTTGCTGAGTCTGAAACCTGTTTTGTGACTTCAACCGTTTGCTTGTTCACTAGCTTCGCTGAGAACGATCCAATTTTAGTTGCCATTGTGATTTGCTCGATCGTCGTTGAATTCAAAGTAACGCGAAATCGACCAAATCAAACATCTGAACTACAATAACAGCACGTCGATCGCGAAAATTATATGAGCCAGCTAAAAACTCAAGTCCCGACCGATACCTGGATTCCAGCCACCTGGGATGAATTTGTCCAAGCCTCGAACGATCCAAGTTACGGACAAGTAAAGGCTTACTATCACAATGGACAAATGAGGATTGAATCAATGGCAGCACTCGGAAACCCCCACTCCCGCGATCATGGTGTTGTCATCGGATTCATTTTTCTCGTCGCCGGAGTTTTGGAACTCGATATCGATGTTCACGATAACTGTACCTACCGTAAAACTGGCTTTCTTGAAGTTCAGCCTGATGCTTCTTTTTATGTCGGTGCTAATGTCGATGCAATTCCTTGGGAAGCCAAGATTATTAATCTAGATATCTATCCGTCACCAGACTTAGTGATCGAGGTGGCGGATTCTTCGATCGCAGATGATAAAGGTGATAAGCGACTGCTCTACGAAGCGTTGGGAGTGCGAGAGTATTGGATTGTGGATGTGCAGAAAATGAGCGTATTAGCATTCGCGATCGCCAATCAAGGCAGCTACAAAATCACGCAATCCCAAGTCCTCACAGGTCTAGAAATTTCTGTGTTAGAAGAAGCCTTTCGATTGAGCCGTGAAATGAATCACGGCAAAGTGAGCACTTGGTTGCTCAAACAGTTTCAGTCTGAGTAATCCGAATGCTTTTCTTGCGGTGCGCGCCCGAATAGATGCGTTAAGCTTGCGAATCGATCGCGAATCTCATCGCTCAACATCTCCGATCGATACCGCCAACCCCAATTTCCTTCTGCTTTACCCGGTGCATTCATTCGCGCATCAGTTCCTAAACCCATCAGATCTTGCAGCGGAATGATCGATAACACCGCAACCGAACTCATTGCCACTCGAATCAAATCCCAATGGATGCCTTGCTCACTAATGCAGCCCAGATAGTTCCATAAGCTACCGCGCTCATGATCTGAGAGCGTCTCATACCAACCGATCGTTGTATCGTTATCGTGGGTTCCGGTGTACACGATGCAGTTGTGCGAATAGTTAAACGGTAGATAAGGATTGCTTGGATCAGAACCAAAGGCAAAATGAACAATCTTCATGCCAGGAAACTCAAACTTATCTCTGAGTTCTTCCACTTCAGGAGTGATTACGCCCAGGTCTTCGGCGAGGATTGGCAGCTTACCGAGTTTACGATCGAGCATCTGGAAAAACAAGTCTCCTGGTGCCTCAACCCAATTGCCATTCATCGCCGTTTCTTCACCTTGCGGCACTGCCCAGTAAGCTTGGAAACCTCGGAAGTGATCAATCCGAATCCAATCGACTAAATCTAACATCGCTTCAAAACGTTGTATCCACCATTTGAAGTCAGTCTTTTCGAGGTAGTCCCAGTCGAAGATAGGATTGCCCCAAAGCTGTCCAGTTGCACTAAAGTAATCGGGTGGAACTCCTGCCATCAGTTCAGCATGTCCGGTGTCAGGATCAAGCCGGAAATTTTCTGAGTTTGCCCAGACATCGGCACTATCGTGAGCTACATAGATCGGAATGTCTCCAATGATTTGAATACCATTCTCATTTGCATGTTGTTTGAGCTTGAGCCACTGGCGGAAGAACTCGAACTGGAGGTATTTTTGGTAGTAGATTTCGTCTTGTAGGCGAACTTGGGCATCCTCGATCGCTTCCGGTTTGAAGTGCATCAGTTCCGGTTCCCAGTCGTACCAGCTTTTCCCGCCGTTCTCTTCTTTTAATGCCATAAACAGCGCATAGTCTTCGAGCCAGAATGCTTTTTCGGTACAGAACTGAGCAAATTCTCGCTGCTCAGAAGCTTGGTGTTTGAATGCTTCACAGGCTTTTCGCCACAGCGGAGCTTTCGTTGCATAAACCCGATCGTAATCCACGCCATTTACCCAGAAGTCGGGCAAGTTGGCAAAGTCTGATTCTTCTAGCAAACCGCGATCGCGTAATGTCTCTAAGCTAATGAGTAACGGATTGCCCGCCATTGATGAATACGACGCATACGGCGAATTTCCATAGCCTGTTGGTCCGAGTGGCAACACTTGCCAATACTGCTGACCGCTTTGCACCAGAAACTCGATAAACCGATGAGCTTCGGCTCCGAGTTCACCAATTCCAAATCGACCGGGAAAACAGGTAGGATGCAGCAAAACGCCGCTGGATCGTTTCAAAGACATAGAATAAACGCGGAGAAGGTTGAACGCACTGTAACATAGCGCGAAAACGACAAAATCCGCCGAAAGAAGAATCAAGATTTATTCGGGAAACGTAATTTTTTATGGCTCATCGCAATCCTGCCCCGACCGTTGACATCATTATTGAACTTGTCGATCGACCTCATCGCCCGATCGTATTAATTGAACGCCTGAATCCGCCACACGGTTGGGCAATTCCCGGCGGCTTCATCGATTATGGCAATTCAGCCGAAACGACGGCGCACAACGAAGCGATCGAAGAAACCGGACTGCAAATCGAGCTTGTGGACTTGCTCGGAGTCTACTCTGATCCGGATCGCGACGAGCGGCAACACACGATGAGCATTACCTATATTGCAACCGCAAAAGGCGATCCCAAAGCCGGAGACGATGCGAAAAATGTGCGAGTGATCAACATTTGGGAGATTCCTGAGCAATTATGTTTTGATCACGATCGCATTTTGCACGATTATTTACAGTACAGAAATTATGGAATGCGTCCAAGCCCTTTATGAACAAGCCAGTAAAGAAAATTATTCGGACTGATGCGGCTCCCGCTCCAGTGGGTCCTTACAATCAGGCGATCGTCGCTCAAGGATTAGTATTTGTCGCTGGACAGATTTCGCTTGATCCGAAAACGGGTGAGATTGTTGGCGCGGGAGATGTGGTCGCACAAACCGATCGAGCATTAACGAGCATGAAGGCGATTCTAGAAGCAGCAGGATCATCAATGGCAAACGTAGTAAAAACCACTGTGTTTCTAAAAGAGATGAATGATTTCGCGGCGATGAATGCCGTGTATGCCAAGTATTTTGACGAAGAGAGTGCGCCTGCTCGAATCTGTGTGGAAGTTGCACGATTGCCGAAAGATTTGCTGGTCGAGATCGATTGCATTGCCACGATCGAGGCTTGAGCGGCAAAATGTTCGCGTTTTAAGCAAGCTGGTTTATAACTGGAGAGGCAAAACGTTGCAGTTGTTACACAACCTCTTATGGACAGTCCACTGATCGGTCAATATGCCCCTGACTTTGAGCTTCCTGGTACAGATGGAGCAATTCACCATTTAGCGCGCTATCTCGATCGACATCGCGCGATCGTAGTAGTGTTTATGTGTAACCACTGTCCTTATGTCAGCCTGTATCTCGATCGGTTAAAGCAGCTTCAGTCTGAGATGCAATCTCAAGGAGTAGCGCTAATCGGCATTAATCCGAATGATGAAAAGCAATTTCCTGAAGACGGTTACGAAAAGATGCAGACCTTTGTCACTGAGCATCAATTGAATTTTCTATATCTGCGTGACATGAATCAGGATGTGGCGCAATCATTTAAAGCGCTAAAAACCCCGCACGTTTTTCTATTGGATCAAAAGGGAATTGTGCAGTATGCAGGCGCGATCGATGACAATGCTCAAAATTCCAGTGCAGTGAAAGTTCCGTACTTGAAAAATGCGATCGCTGCTTTACTGAATCAGCAACCGATCGCACCTGTTTCTACTGTTCCGGTTGGTTGCTCAATCAAATGGCGCAGCTAAGATTTTTCAACAACTTGACTACCATGACCACGCGGATCGCTCGCTTTGGTTTCGACCGGAGACGAAAATGCTGAAGTTTGCCCGATACTTTGTCCGTGAGGCAACTCTGCACCTGTAGACAAAGCTAAAAGATTCTCTTCCACAATCGATCTCGGTTGTTCACCAATGGCTTGAGCGATCGCATTCCCTTTTTGATCCATGTAAACAAAATGGGGAATGCCATCAACGCGATAATGCAAAATTTCGGGAAGCCACTTTTCGTTATCAACGTTCAGCATGACGAAATTAATTCGATCGCCGTAGCTATCTTTGAGCGATTTTAACTCTGGAGCCATCGCCTGACAGCTTGTACACCAATTTGCGTAGAACTCCATCAAGGTTGGCTTGCCATTGGTTAAAGCAACTTCTAACGGTGTAGCAGCAGCGGACATTTGATTGAGCGAAACGCCCGTAGTTTGAGTGCGGAGTCCGAGAACCATCGCGATCGTCAATGCGATCGCGGCAATAACAACAAGAAAATTGCGGACACGAGTTGCGATCGGGGTTGAAGATTCCATAGTTGCGTTAATTCTGTCTTGCCTCTTTTAGTGTACTGCTAGCACTGCATCGACGAATTCACAGAATCCTGCACCTTCGGATTGAGCGGTGATGTAAGTCGGTAAATGCTTGAGTTGTGTTCGATAGTGCTGAAGGTTGGCAACACCGATCGAAGTCGGAAATCGCGTCGGATCAAATAAGCTCTCATCATTTGGACTATCACCCACCGTTGCAATCTGGTCTAGTTTGTATTGTGAAAAGTGATTTTTTAGAGTTTTCAATAATCCTTTTGCTTTGTCTTGTTCCGATAGCTTGATGTGGCATTGAACATTGCTGTAAGTAAACCCGAAACCGTTTTTTTGGCAAAGTGAATCTAACTGATTGAGTTCTGAAATATTCAGTCCAGCTACATCAAATGTCCAGTCGGTTAGACGAAAAGCATTATCGTTCGATTCTTGAATTTGGGGAAAGCACGGTAGCTCCGCTGCACAGTCTGTTCGCAGTTTCAAAAACATCTCTGCTAAACGCTGACGATGTAATTTCAAATCCGCGATCGACACCAGTAATTCTTGCATCTCACCTTGATAAAACAGTCCGCCATTTTCTGCGATCGCGCCCACGATCGGTAAATAATGCGCCAATCCGCTCACCCATCCCGCCGATCGTCCGGTGACGATTAGTACGGCAATTCCCGCTTGATTTAATCGATCGAACGCTGTCAATAATTGAGGCGTGAATTTTTGATCGATCGTCAAGGTTCCATCCATATCGGTGGCAATTAATCGAATTGAGCGCAAATTTTTAGCACAATCAAGCGGTATCATTTTCAATCTCCTGCAAAATTCACTTAGACATTCATTGTTTCATTTGGGAACTCTGAAACCGAACGATTTTCGCCTGAAAAAGTCCTATGTCGCTTCAGATGGTTTCCCCCCTTCTTGCTCAAGCCGCTCCCAAATCCGTCAAAACTCAGCCCGCATCCAAACCCGCTCAAACTGGGACAGATATTTGGATGATGACTTCGGGTGGACTTTTCTTGCTCCTGATTGTCTTGGGAATTTTCTCAACGCTTCAAGCGAACAAGCTGAAAAAACAAGTAAAGTTTGAAGTTCTGAAAAATCGCGAACATCAGAAAAAACTCAAATATGCGGTGGAAACGATCGGGAAAATGGAACGTAATCCCGATTTGATTCACTCACGCGAATTCAACTTAGATTACTTGCGGATGCGAATGGCGGAAGAAGTGTTTCACTTCGCGATCGTCAACCAAATCAAAATCAAAGTCAAAGATAAAATTACAATGGCATTGCGCCCGACTCAAGCCAATCAAGGTGAAATCGGCATTGCCAGCACGGGTCGTCAAGTCGATGAAATCTTCGACGTGCTGTATAAAACGGGGGAAACCGCACAATCGACGAGAGTTTTATTCCGCATTCAAATCAAGATTCTCAAGCTTCCAACTCAGCCCACTTCAGTCACAATCAATCAAATTATCGATTGCTTTGAAACTTTTCTCAGTCCCACACACGAGCATGATAGTTGGCAACCTGCAATCCAAGGCAGAATCGCCAATATGCGATGGGATCAAAATGCAAAACCAACACCGTTACTCGTGTTAGAGCAAACGCAAGAAGGATCGAATGTGACATTCAGAACGACTCGCATGGCAAATAAATCCTAAGCTTCGAGCGTCGTTGAAAGTCGTAAAACTCCAGGGTTTCCAGCTTTGATGTCTTTGATGTTGTGCAGATTGGAAGCATCGATCGATTGTTGCTGCCGCTCTGAGGTCGCACGCGCTAACAAGATATATTTTCCAGCTTGATTCGGCTTCCACCAATACCGCCACACTGTCCACTCATGCGGTGATTCTGGGCGATTTTGTTCTGCTGCTTGCCAAGTTGCACCATTATCAGTGCTGACTTGAATCGACTGAATCGGAGTCGATCGATCTAACGCAACCCCCGCTAACAAAACGCCTTTTTCCCAGTTGCCGCGCGCTAATGTCACTTGATGACGCGGATTCCACGCGCTTGAATCTTGTACCTGTTTGATCAACGCATGAGTTGGAATCTCTGCGGTATTCGACCAGCCTTGATTTTCCCAGTATCCAGTTTTAGTTTTCGCGATCGCTTCAATTCCAACAATCCATTTCGGTTGTTTCTGCCCAAAATGCCCCGGAATCAGAATTCGCACTGGATATCCGTGCTCAGCGGTTAACGGTTTGCCATTCATTTGATGCACCAGTCGCACATCCGGGCGCATTACTTCTGCAACAGGTAGCGTTGTCTCGTACCAGTCCGCACCCTTCATCACAAACTCGATCGCGCTTGATTTTACGCCCGCTCGGTTCAGAAACGGCAAAAGCGGAGTTCCTGTCCAACGAGCATTTGCGATCAAAGTTCCACCGGGCGGATTGCCGATACACTCCATCGTCAAGTGAAACTCTTCCTGGGGCGCGCTCAAAATATCTTGCATCGTTAATGCGATCGACTGATTCACTTCGCCTGTAATCTTTAGCCGCCATTTCTCCGCATTGACTTGTGAGGCTTGTGCATACGACTCCACATAAAACTGATCCAGCGGCGTAATCAGATGATCGGGAAGCGGCGCAGTCGAATCAAGCGAGAATAAGAGATCTTGCGGCTTTGTTTGACAACCGCTCAGAAATTTTGCCGCAATCAAGCCGCCTGATGTTTGACCCAATAATTTTAGAAGTTCTCGACGGTTCACGAGATTTTGGCGATCAACAGTGAAATCATTCTAATCTCTGCGGACTCTCGAAAAACTGCCTATCTAAATCCGCTCAATCCAAGATCCAGTGATAGAGTTGATCAGCGTCATTACCTCCACTGCGTTATGGGCTTACCGCTTCCTGATGGCACAATCGTTCAAAATCGCTACCGGATTCAACGAGTGTTGGGTCAGGGTGGCTTTGGGCGCACTTATTTGGCACAAGACACCAATCGATTTAACGAAATTTGCGTTCTCAAGGAGTTCGAGCCGCGATCGCAAGGTTCAAAACACGCTCAGAAAGCCGAAGAACTGTTTACACGCGAAGCCAAAGTTCTCCATCAACTCCAACATCCTCAGATTCCGCAGTTTCGCGAGTTGTTTCAGGTGAAAACGCAGAATCGAGAACTGCTGTTCTTGGTGCAAGACTATGTGGAAGGTAAAACTTATGAAGAACTGCTGATCGATCGCCAAAATCAACGTCTCACTTTTAGCGAATTAGAAGCGGTTCAATTGCTTCAACAGCTTTTGCCTGTTTTGGAATATATTCATCGATCGGGCATTGTGCATCGCGATATTTCACCGGATAACATCATTTTGCGTGAGTGGGATCAAAAGCCTGTCCTGATTGACTTCGGAGTCGTAAAAGCAGCGGCGACTCAAGCAGTGCATTCGGGTCAAACTTTAGTTGGAAAACCGGGATATGCACCGATCGAGCAACTTCACAAAGGCAAGGCAGAACCGAGCAGCGATTTATATGCCTTGGCGGTAACGGTCGTTGTTCTACTCACCGGACGAGAAGCGCAATCTTTGTTTGATCCACGCGATCTCACTTGTCAATGGAAGCGATACGTCAACCCTTCACCCTTATTTGCTCAAGTGCTCGATCGCATGTTGAGCAATCGACCGAGCGATCGCTATCATTCCGCACGTGAAGTGTTAGATGCCCTCGTGATGGTTTCTCCGGTGTCTTCAGCGCGCTCCGCGATCGTGCAATCAAAGCAGTCACAACTTCCACCCCCGACGCACTCCGGCACCGTTGCACTCGCAGGCAAACGGCATCAGCGAGCGAGCATGATGACGACTGGATCTTATCCGCGCCCTTGGTTTGAAGCTGCGTTTGATTTGCCGTTAGCCCTGATTAAGGGAACCTACAAAGCGATAAAAGCGGCGTTTCGCGTAATGTTTGGCATTGTGCGATTCACGGTGTTTGGGGTTTCTAAGTTTATTCTGAAATTGTTGTTTTGGATTCTCGCGATCGTCAGCCTGATCTGGCTTGTGCCGCAAGTCTTTCCGTATGTCGCAAAATCGATTCCACGGGTCGATAAAATGCTGCCAAAACCCAAGACTGTACAAGCGATCGACTATGAAGCGGAATGTCAAAAGCTTGGGATCAATTACAGTGATTTTATTGCTCAAGTGAACGATGAATTCTATCGCAAATATCCCGATCGACGCGGTAAACCGTTAGGCTCAGGTCAAGCGGATCAGCAACTTCGGAGCGAATGGCATCGAATTGCTCAGGATGTGTTGAGCCAGAAAGCAGGCGATCGAAAATCTCTGAGGAAAGTCGCAGAATATTAAATCGCCTGCTTACCTAGAGGTTGAAGCAGGCGATCGACGATAGCAATCAAATTCTAGTGCTGTCCGAACATTCCTTCTGCATCTTGCAGCATTCCACCCACACCTTTACTCAACTCGTTGTTGATTGCAGTGTTTACGTCTTGATCAACTTCGGTGTTGAGCATTTGTTCGACAGCTTGACCTCCAGGAACGTGAGATGCGATCCCATCAACGGCTTGATTGACAAAACCATCAACCGTCGAATCTACTGCTGCATCTTCGGTAAAGTTGCCGAGTTGACCGAGAAAATTTGGATCTGACATGAGTTTGCTCCTAATGAAGAGAGTCTGAACAACGGCAGCAAGACAAGATGGATGAAAATTGTTTTAAGTTCACCGTGTGGAGATAGAGCATGAAACTAAATCGCTGCTAGTGAATATAAAATCAGTTGGATGTGACAGAATCACCTCGATCGTGCGACATTCCTACGACAGAATAATGAAGAAAAATAACGGCTCTCAACGCATAAAAATGGGCAAACCCTCGGAAATTTGAGTTCGCCCACTTTAGAAATCAATCACTGTTTCAGCCGTTTGTTGCTGCGGTATCTGCCGTTTGTGAGTCAGGTTTCGCTCCGCCCATTCTCACTTCAGAACAGAAAGATGCCATGCTAAATCCGCCAAATCGCTTCAGAATGCTGTGCCGTAGCCGAACATTCGGGCTTTCAAACCACAACCGCTCTTTGGAATACATCGTGTCATATTCGGTGGTCAGCGTGAGTTCATTGTTCTCGGCTATTTCATAGCGACCTGCAACCGGAGCTTTTTCCGCGTATCCCATTTCTCGCAGTAGTTTACCCTGCATCGGATTTTCTGGATCAGCGATCGGCACTAGCACAGTCGATCCCGCGTGCTTCTCTTCATCCCATTCCATCGTGCCATCCCAAGTCACACGCGCCCCGCATGCGGCTGTTGCGGGGTCAACTTCATACATCTGGCAAAGCTGAATCACTGCCGGATCGGATTTCTCTAAAAGTTCGATCTCGATCGTAGATTTTCCACCTTCTTGTTGCTTAAAGGCGAGATGATGACTGGTTCGCATCGACGACCACTTACCCGCACTTTGTTGAAAAAATTCGACAATATCCATGAAATGATCCTATGGCTGGATAATTTTATTCACTCTTTTATTCTAAAAGGTTCAGCCGCGCGAAAATCAGACAGATGCTAAGTTGAAGATCCGATCGCATACCAGGAGCGCACCATGCAAACGCAAGCAAAGCGCGTGACCCCAGAAGAATATCTAGAGCTTGAACGTAAATCAGATGTCCGCAGCGAATATCGCAACGGAGAAATTGTTGAGATGACTAGAGGAACTATTGATTACAACCGGATTGCTGGCAATGTGTATGCCTTTCTGAAGTATGCGTTAAGAGGAAAAGGGGCTGAACCTTTTTTCGGGATCTGAGGTTGTGGATTCCTGACCATCAGCTTTATACGTATCCTGATGTGATGGCAATTCAGGGAACGCCGATCTTTTTCGACGATCGCAAAGATACCGTCACAAATCCTAGTTTGATTGTTGGAGTGCTATCGAAATCAACTTAAGGGTACGACCCTTGCGGTATCGGCGGAGCAGCGCGCTCTGACAAATTCAGAATGTATCGATCGATTCCTCAGTTTCAAGAGTATGTCTTGATCGATCAATATCAAGTTGGAATCGAACACTACACGAAGACAACTGACGGCTGGTTACTGCGAGATTATGCAGCCGATACAGAATCGATTCAGCTACGATCGCTTGAACTCGAATTGGCGATCGCAGATCTCTACGAAGGCGTAACGTTTGAGCAGGATTAGTCTGCCTTGCGCTCTTTCCACGGTGCAAAAAGCGGCAGCAACAATAATCCTGGTAATGCCAAAATCGCAGTCAGCAAAAAGAAAGCTGTCCAACCCATCGACTGTGCCCACTGTCCTGAAGGTGCAACGAGAATATCGCGACTAAACGCTGCCAAACTCGACAACAATGCGTACTGAGTGGCAGACAGTCCCGGATTGCACAATCCCATCAAAAACGCGACAAACGCCGCTGACTCTAATCCTGCACAGAAGTTTTCTAAATTAATCGCCAGAATCATCAGCGGGAAGCTTTTTCCGACTTCTGCAAGTAGCACATAAAGTAGATTTCCACTCGCTTGCAGCACCGCGAAAAACCACAGCGATCGATTCACTCCAATTCGCGTCATAATCGCTCCGCCCGCCAACGTTCCGACAATCACCG
>CAXTDB010000079.1:0-7922 GCA_964242045.1 uncultured Leptolyngbya sp.
GGAGAACCGATCGCTGAAAATCGCTGGACTCCTGAATTGAAACAATCGCTGCTCGAAAGCCGGACGCTGACGACTCAAAATGTAGTGAATGCGATCGCACAATCAAACCCGAAACCGTCGGTCTTAGTGAATGCGTCAGCGATCGGATTCTATGGCACGAGTGAAACCGCAAGCTTTGACGAAGATAGTACAGCCGGACAAGATTTCTTAGCGGAAGTTTGCCAGGCTTGGGAAGCAGAAGCGAATAAAGTTAAAGCGACGGGCACAAGATTGGTCATTTTGCGGATCGGAATTGTGTTAGAAAACGGCGGCGCATTAGGGAAAATGCTGACTCCGTTTAAAATGTTTGCCGGAGGCCCGATCGGATCAGGAAAACAGTGGTTCTCTTGGATTCACCGCGAGGATCTGGTGAATTTGATTCTCAAAGCGCTGAGCGATTCTGGAATGGAAGGCACGTACAACGCGACCGCTCCGAATCCAGTGAAAATGGCAGAATTAACGAACACTTTAGGGCAAGTGATGAACCGTCCATCATGGTTGCCTGTGCCGTCATTTGCGCTAGAGGCTTTACTCGGAGATGGCGCGATCGTCGTTCTCGAAGGACAGCAAGTTTTGCCAAAACGCACCCTTTCAACCGGATTCGAGTATGAATACCCAACGGTAAAGCAAGCCTTAGAAGCAATCTTGAATTAATTCCAGCCAACCCTAGATTTCATCGGGATTTCAGCCCCGATCCCAAACCTAAATTTGTGCTAAAATTTATCCAATATGAGCTGGAGCAGGTATACTTTCTAGGCATCTTTTTTCGCTCATACTTTTTCGTTTTTCGGTAGTACAAAAGTATCTCGGAGTCTTCTATGACCTTCTCCCAGGAACCGCCTCAAGATCGGATTATTCCAACCGATTTACGCAACGAAATGCAGCGGTCTTACCTGGAATACGCGATGAGCGTCATCGTGGGGCGGGCACTGCCCGATGCGCGGGACGGATTAAAACCTGTGCATCGCCGTATTCTTTATGCCATGCACGAATTGGGACTGACGCACGATCGACCGTTCCGGAAGTGCGCTCGCGTCGTTGGGGATGTTCTCGGTAAGTATCACCCCCACGGGGACACCTCGATTTACGATGCCTTGGTGCGGATGGCGCAGGACTTTTCGATGCGATCGCCGCTGATCGATGGACATGGCAACTTTGGCTCGATCGACAACGATCCGCCTGCCGCAATGCGATACACCGAGTCACGCCTCACCTCGCTGACCACGAATGCACTGCTGCAAGACATCGAAGCCGAAACCGTTGATTTCGGCGACAACTTTGACGGATCACAGCAAGAACCGCTCGTTCTGCCTGCCCGAATCCCACAGCTTCTATTAAACGGCTCATCTGGAATTGCAGTTGGGATGGCGACAAACATTCCGCCCCACAACTTAGGCGAATTAATCGATGGATTAATTGCGCTGATCGAAAATCCGGATTTGACAGATTTAGACTTGATGCAATACATTCCGGGTCCTGATTTCCCGACGGGCGCGCAGATTTTAGGGCGGACTGGAATTCGTGATGCTTATACGACAGGACGCGGATCGATCACGATGCGGGGTGTTGCCGCGATCGAGACAATCGAACATCGCGGACGACCGGATCGAGATGCGATCATCATTACTGCCTTACCGTATCAAACCAACAAAGCAGCGCTGATCGAGCGAATTGCGGAACTGGTGAATGATCATAAGATCGACGGCATTTCGGATGTGCGGGACGAAAGCGATCGCGATGGAATGCGGGTGGTGATCGAACTGCGTCGGGACGCTTATCCGCGCGTGGTGTTAAACAATCTCTACAAGCAGACTCCGATCCAAGCGAACTTTGGAGCGAACATGCTAGCGCTGGTCAACGGCGAACCGCAGTTGCTGACTCTAAAGCAGTTCTTGAGCGTGTTTTTAGACTTCCGAGTCGAAGCGATTACCCGCCGAACCCAGTATCAATTGCGAAAAGCAGAAGATCGCGATCATTTGCTTCAAGGTTTACTGATCGCATTGGCAAATCTCGATGGGATTATTGCTCTGATTCGTCACGCAGCGGACACCGCCACCGCAAAACAACAGTTAATCGAAACCTACTCGCTCTCAGAACCTCAAGCCGATGCCATCCTCCAGATGCAGCTTCGACGATTAACTGCATTAGAAGCTGAGAAAATCGAGAAGGAACACGAAGATCTGCAAGCTCAAATTCGCGACTTGTTAGATATTCTGGCAAGACGAGAACGAATCTTAGAAATCATTACCGCTGAGGTCACACAGCTTAAAGCCAGTCACGCTACCCCACGTCGAACCATCATCGAACAATCTGAAGATGAACTCGGTGATATTGATCTCATCGCCAATGAAAAGTCGATCGTGCTTGTGACCGAGCAAGGCTACATCAAACGGATGCCGATTAGTACCTTTGAAGCGCAAAATCGGGCGACTCGTGGTAAATCCGGGGCGCGAATGAAAGAAGACGATGCGGTTGAACACTTCATTAGCTGTTGTGATCATGACAGCATATTGTTCTTTAGCGATCGAGGAGTCGTCTACGCGCTCAAAGCGTATCAAATTCCGATCGGCTCAAGGACTTCACGCGGAACCCCAATCGTACAGCTTTTAACGGTTCCACACGGCGAAAAGATTACCTCAGTGATCTCCGTTAGTGAGTTCTCGGACGATGAGTATTTGGTGATGTTGACTAACAAGGGCTACATCAAGAAAACCGCACTCTCAGCGTTCAGCAACATTCGCACGAATGGATTAATTGCGATTTCGCTTGAAGAAGGAGATCAACTGCGCTGGGTTAGACTTGCGCGCGTCGATGACAGTATCATCATTGGTTCAAGCTTGGGTCGATCGATTCACTTCCGCGTCAACCACGAACAATTGCGTCCGCTCGGTCGTGCAACTCGTGGAGTCCGGGCAATGTCTCTGAAAGAAGGCGATCGCTTAGTCGGAATGGCAATTCTGCCGGGTCAAATTGTGGCAGATGTCGCACAGGCGCAAGCGGAAGGATTCGCCGAGGACGAAGAAGAAACCGGAGTTGACGAGAATGCAGAACTGCCACCCCAATCAGGACCGTGGGCGCTAGTTGTCACTACAGGTGGCTATGGAAAACGAGTTCCTGTGAAGCAATTCCGATTGCAAAATCGTGCAGGCATGGGAATTGTAGTGACGAAGTTCCGCAAACCCGGTGATACTCTGTCTTCGTTGCATATTGTGAATGAAGGCGACGAAATGATGTTAATCACAAATCGTGGCATCATTATTCGACAGGCAGTGAACGCGATTTCGTCTCAGTCACGAGCCGCAACCGGAGTGAGAGTGCAGCGATTGGATGAAGAGGATGCGATCGCGGCTGTGGCACTCGTTCCTCCCACCGCAGAAGAAGGGGGACTCGGAGAACTCGAAGAAGCGGCGATCGAAACAGAATAATGTGAATTCGATCAATTGCTTCGCTCTCGTTGCTCATACGCCCCGAATTCCATTCCGGGCGCGACAGCATCGGAGTGAGTAACTCTCAAACTGACTATCAGAACACCAATCAGGCGGGATTGCTCCCGCCTTTTTTAATCTTTGTGATGCCGCCGTTGTCGAAACCACTGCTGTAATTGTTCACGGCAAGGCGTTTCCAAAATTCCACCAAATACGGTTAAGCGATGATTCGACGCGGTACTATCCGGCAGATTTAACACGGTGCGAATCGCGCCAGCTTTCGGATCATCCGCACCATAAACGAGCATGCCTAATCGCGCCAGCACGATCGCACCCGCACACATCGGACAAGGCTCCAACGTGACATACAGCGTACAGTCATTCAAATGCCAAGTCTGTAAAACTTGTCCCGCTTGCCTCAGCGCGAGAACTTCCGCATGAGCCGTCGGATCGCAATCGCGTTCTCGGCGATTTTCAGCTTCTGCAATGATCGTGTCAGACTGAACCACGATCGCACCGACCGGAACTTCTCCGGCATCTCCGGCTTGCTGTGCGAGTTCGAGCGATCGTGTCATCCAATCGCAGTGTTTGAGATAGTCAGAATGATTCATTGAGAAAGGGAAAAAACATGAACTTGATCGAGGCTTTACGGGAATACTTTTGTCAGTCGCCTTGATGTATTTTGAGGCAATTCAGGCTCAACTGTTCCCTCATGCGATCAATGCCCTCATGAGCTATTGCTTAAATCCGGTCTGCCCCAATCCCGAAAATCTTGCCAACACGGAACGGTGTCAGGCGTGTGGTGCTTCGCTGCTGTTGCGCGATCGCTATCGAGTCCTTCACGCACTCGGTCAAGGAGGCTTCGGGGCAACGTTTTTAGCAAAAGATGAAACGCTTCCGGGTCAGCCTTACTGTGTGATCAAACAACTCCGCCCTACAGCAACCGCTCCGCACGTGATGCAGATGGCGCGCGATTTGTTTGAACGAGAAGCCCAAACGCTCGGACGCATCGGCAATCATCCGCAAGTCCCGCGACTGCTCGATTATTTTGAGGCGAATCAGGAATTTTACTTGGTTCAAGAATACGTCAGTGGTTCGACGCTTCAGCAAGAAATTAAGCGATCGGGGGCATTTAGCGAAGCTGGAGTCAAGCAGTTTCTCAGCGAAATTCTGCCGATTATGCAGTACGTTCATAGTCATCAAGTGATTCACCGGGATATTAAACCTGCGAATTTGATTCGACGATCGCAAGATTGCAAGTTAGTGCTGATCGACTTTGGCGCGGTAAAAAATCAGGTGAATTCAGTTTCCGCAAGTTTGTCGGATCAAACGGCGCTAACCGCTTATGCGATCGGAACTCCTGGTTTTGCGCCTCCCGAACAAATGGCGATGCGTCCGGTGTATGCCAGCGATTTATACGCGCTGGGAGTGACTTGCATTTACCTTTTAACCGGAAGATCTCCAAAAGATCTCGATTACGATCCGGCAACGGGTGAACTGCTCTGGCAAAAACAGATTCACATTAGCGATCATTTTGCGGGCGTATTGAAGAAGATGCTGGAAGTGTCGGTGCGGCATCGGTTCCAGTCAGCAAACGAGATTCTACGAGCGCTCGATCTAGAGCCGTATCTCGATAGTTTGGCAAATAGCATGAATAGCGTGGCGACTCGATCGACAAACGCCAAACGTGAAACCGATTCGCAGCCGAGTTCTCCCGCAGCGCGCGCGGCAATGGCAATTCGGGCACGAAATACGCGATCGGATTCGACTAATTTACAAACGGGAGCCGCGCGAAATCGAGTTATCTCAGCCCGTCCCCGCGATTCTGGTAGCGGCACGGGCGGTACAGCCGACGGAAAATCGCAGAACGCGCCAAAACTCGACGCGATTATGTTGGCGAACTTATATATCAAGGGAAAACGCGATTTTGCGTCTCATGATCTCTCTGCGCTCTCGGCTCCGAAAATCAACTTGTCAGGCGCAGTCTTTCACCAGTCGAATCTAAAGCAAATCAATTTGCAGGGCGCGAACTTATTTAATGCGGATTTTGGGCGCGCTAGTTTGAGTCGCGCAAATTTACGAGATACCAATCTCGCTCAGTCCTATCTAAGCAATGCAGATTTAGAAGGAGCAGATTTGCGCGGAGCAGATTTGACGCAAGCGTATTTACTCAACGCCAATCTACGCGGGGCAAACTTCTGCGGCGCGAATTTAACCGGGGCAAAACTCACCGAAGAACAGTTAGCCACCGCAAAAACAAACTGGTTAACCGTCAGACCGAACGGAAAACGCGGAATTTTGTGAAGACATCGGTATGATGAGGAAAATCCTCGATCGAGCTATGTTAATCGGCGTTATCGTTCTCAATCTTTTACTGGCACTTTATGGGTTTTACCTGACTCGGCAACTGTGGAACCTGCGACGAACCTTTTCACAAGCTGCCGATGCTCTCATGGTTGCCGAACGCAATACGCACAATTTGCTGAGCGGCGCGCCACAAGGCATTGAGCGCAGAGAACTCAGCGTTCGCCAATTTCATCAAAACTATCGGCAACTAGAGCCAAAATTGCAGCAAGCCCAGAAAGCGTTGGCGTTGATTGGAATCGGACGATCGCTATTGTTTAACCCTAGACTCAGCTTAAGAAAATCTGCTACAAAACGAATGAACCGTTAGATTGCTCTATCGTCTGGCAAAATGGGGATGAGCTTCGTGAAAGTTCGATCGAATTACTAGCAAAAGGTAAAGCCGAGATTATGTCCAATAATCGATCCGGATCATTTTTAGGCGGCATGTTTGTCGGGGCAGCAATGGGAACGATCGCGGGATTGCTAATTGCGCCTCGTGCAGGGCGGGAAACTCGGCAGTTGATCAAAAAATCAGCCGATGCCCTTCCTGAACTTGCGGAGGATTTATCGACCAGTGTCCAACTTCAGGCAGATCGCTTCTCTGAGTCGGCTCTGCGAAACTGGGATGGAACGTTAGGACGATTGAAAGAAGCGATCTCCGCTGGACTCGAAGCGACTCAGCGCGAACATCAAATTCTCAATCGTGATTCTGAATCCGGGACTGATCCAAAACCTCCGATACGCGATCGTTTGCGATAGGCGAGTGAAGTGTGGCTGATCCTATTTTCTGGCTAGGTTTATCGATTTTATTAGTGGCGATCAGTTTGACCGCACTGCTAACTGTGGCGATTCCAGCGTTTAACGAAATGGGTCGGGCGGCGCGCAGTGCGGAAAAGCTATTTGATACGCTGAATCGCGAGTTGCCACCCACGTTAGAAGCGCTCCGACTGACCGGATTGGAAGTGACCGATCTGACCGATGACATGACGCAAGGTGTTCAGAGTGCAACGCAGGTCGTTAAACAGGTCGATCAAAGTATTACCGGGGTGAAACAGCAAGTTCAAAAGGCTCAAACCACTAGTCGCAGCGTAGTTGCAGGTGTGAAAGCGGCATGGCGCACGTTTACCCATCCGAACAAATCGCGGCGATCGTCGCGGTTATCTCCAAGCGCAGACCGTCGATCGTTTTTTCGTGAGGATGCTTACAGTCACGATCGTAACGGCGATCATCCTGAAGGGATTGAACCTACTTTGAACGCTGACTTGACTTATGAGCGAGAAGAAAATGCGATCAATGAGCGATCGAGCATTAAGCCTTCGGAGCCGCGTCAAAGTGTTCGTCGCGATCAAGACACTCAGGAGCGTGGTTTTTCAAACCGAGTAGATAAATCTTGATCAGCAAGCAGGGCTTCTTTCAAAGAGGTGTAGTTTCCGCTCGCGATTTGATGCTCGGCGAACTGCTGAAAATTCGGTGGAATCGACAACATGAGCAAGCTCAGCCAGTAAGGGGATTTGCTGCAACTCTACCTTGATCGATGGGTATTTTCTGCTGAACGCAGTACTATATTAGAATTAGTTAAACAAATGTAAACAAAAATGAACGTTAATCCTTCAACGTCTCATTTTACGATCGCTTTTATGTTCTTTAGTGACAAAACCGTGAAACCGCTCATGCACACTCTTCGAGTCCGCCGTCTACTCCGAGTTCATTTACGGTGGTTGATGGCTTTGATGATTGCCGTTTCTGTTTGGACGATCGCGCCTGCGGCTCATGCTTATAACAATCCTGACCTCTTACCCGATCACCCTACGAACGTGATTGATCTCGCGAATGAATTGACGAACGTTCAGGAAGAGGCATTGTCTGAAGACTTATCGAAGTTTGAGGCAGAAACGGGCTGGAAACTGCGGGTTTTGACGCAAAACGATCGAACTCCCGGTACGGCAGTGAAACAGTTTTGGGGGTTGGATGATAAAAGCGTTTTGCTGGTGGCAGACCCCCGTGGTGGAAATCTACTGAATTTTAGTGTGGGAGATGAATACTACCCGCTGCTATCGCGAACATTCTGGATCGAGCTTCAGACTCGATTTGGCAATCAGTTTTTTGTTAGAG
>CAXTDB010000079.1:7932-15980 GCA_964242045.1 uncultured Leptolyngbya sp.
GCAATTTTGCAAGCGTTGGACTCGGTGAAAGGCTGCTTGCGGCAGGGCGGTTGTAGTGTAGTTCCAGGATTGCCGCGTGAGCAGTGGTTACTCACATTGGTGACTTCAACTTTGGGTGGGGTGATTTGTGGATTTGCGGGGCAGCCTCGGAAAGAAGGGCAGATTTTCGCTTGGCAGTGGGCGCTGATTTTCTCACCGCTGTGGGGAATTTTGTTTCTTGCGTTCGGAATTGGCCCGGTTGTGACTCGTACTTCTGAATGGTTGCCGCTGTTTCGGAATGTGGCAGGATTCGCGATCGGGGCTTTAGTCGCTTTTCTCGCTCCGTCTTTTGCTCGATCGTCTACTTCTGAAACATAAAACTCAAACCTCAATCCTTTCTGTAAAGCGTCCAATTTGGGCGCTTTTATGTTGCATGGGAACTATTAGAACTGTGGTTATTTGGATACAGTGCACAAGTTAACAACAAAAAAAAACAGCCTATTTACAAGGCTGCCGAAAACGCTCCGAAGCAAGTCTATTTATATGTAAACAGATCTTACTCAAAATGACTATCACACAATTTAGTGAGATTGATCTTCCTAGTTTCTACTGAGCACGCAAGTTAGAAGTCAAACAGTCTAGATTCTTAGAATTTAAGATGTGGTCGGCTTCTGCGATTCAATCGATCGATGTTCTGAAGCAGTACCCGCTAAAGTCATCACAGACAGCAGCGTTAACTCCATTAGCTCGATGTATGCCTGGATTTCGACTTGATCAGCGATCAGCATTTCGCGGTATTGCTGTTTGAGGTACGTTAATTTTTGCAGCGCAGCTTGTGGATCAACTTGCAGCGAAGCTTGCCAATCATCTAGAACCAATAGCGTATTCAGCACAAGCTGTTTGCGCTGCTGTTCTAAAATGTTGCGGCACTGATCTGCGAAAGTTTGGGTTTTGTGCTGCACTTGCTCGTAGATCTCTGAAGTGATTGCGCCTTCGATAAACATTAAGCGATGTTCTTGGCTGAGATCTTCGATGCCAGCAAGCGCTTGCTGGGCATTGTTCGGTAAAAGTTGATTGAGTTCGTTGGTGCGGGTAACAGTAGCAGCGAGAAGTTTTTTGCAGCGATCGCGTCTCCAGCGTTGAATAATTAATCCGATGCCGCTCGTGCCAAATAACAGCACAAGTCCGGCTTGCAAGTCGTTATTTGCTTCAAGATATCGCAGCCACGCATTTCGCGGATCAGCGTTTTGAGCATAAACATCCTGAGCGCCAGGATGAATGTAAAGTAAGTTCTTCTGCAACAGCGATCGCGCTTCTCCGGTTTGCAAATCGGGATAAAAGAGCGAAAATCGACGCGAGTTGTACAAAATTGACCAAGTGACTAAACCCACGGTTTGATCGTTCATATCCGGACGAGTTACAAGAACGGTCGCGGTAGCAAGGGTCGGAATATCGCGATCGGGAATAGTCGGACGCGGGCTGTAGATCCCTTGTGGAATTGTCATCGCTTGATAAGCGCCGGGGTCGCGATTGGTGAGATAGTTGATTAGTTCAGGCTCGATCGGGATCAGTTGAAGTGAAGGATTCGCGGTGAGTTGTTGGCGCAGAAGTTCACTCGCGCCCAGTGTACCGACGTAGATTGCGGCATCGAGCTGGCGCGCGTTGAGTTTGCGAAAGGTTTGATCGAAGGTAGAACTATCTTCTCGGAGTTTAAGGTTAAAGGCTTTGGTGAGGTATTCCGAAGTGTAACGGATGCCGCTGCCTTGAGTACCAACCCCAACTCGTTTGCTGTTTAAGTCGGTTAGCGATTGCACCTTGGCATCTTTAGAAGCGATGATGTGAATTGGTTCATTGGCTAAAATCGCCACCGCTTGAACTTTCCCTTGGCTCATAGCATCGCTGACTACATCTAATTGCACTAAAGCAAAATCAACTTGGCGATCGAGCAATCGATTTAGGTTTTCGATCGAACCTTGCGATCGGCGGTTCTCGACACCAAGATTAGCGGTGCGCTGTGTGGCGATGCTGATTTGATTAGCGAGTCGATTGTAGTAGCCGTTTTGAGTGCCACTCGAAAGCGTGATTGGTTTTGGCGATCGCGTACATCCAACCGTGAATAAGCCGATTCCGATAGCGCAACTGAATGCCAATTTGGGTAGAGACACGCGCAATTTCAACATCATGTTCGATCGCTCGGTTCAGACTTCTTTAATGATCTCTGGAATCTGTGGATTTCGGGGAGACCGTGACGACTTCTTTACCAACCAAATTGAGAATCGAGGAGGACTTACTTGCAGTTTTGCCTTTTTGCAGAGCGAGATTGAGCGATAGTACAGTTTTCAAAAGTTGCGTAGCTTGACGAATCAAAACTAGATAGGTGGGAGATTGTAAGTTAATCCAAATCACAATCCGCTGCGGGGATAAGCTGACGACGAGCGGAACTTTTGCTGCATAAAGTGCCCAAGCCAGTTGATACGCTTGGAGTCGATATCTTGAATTAAATTGATAAGCGGCTGCATAAAGATCGTTTGCATAGCGCATTCCTTCTCGAACTTGATCTTGGTGGTAAAAGCGAAAAAGGTCGATCGTGGGTTCATCGATCACAAGCGGTAACTGAGTCGGCAGCTTGGCGTTGAGTTGAAAGCCGAGGGTTTGAAAAATGCGGCGCTTGATTTCAGCGATCGCGACTTGGTTTGATGGATTACGCTCAAGCTGCTGATAAAGCTTGGTTAATAGTTCGAGTTCTTGAAGTTGTAGGTTGGGTCTTCCTGAAGCGAAGGATGAAGTTTGCAGAATTCGATCAAGGGCAGCATCGCTCAAATTAGCGTGTTTTGAAACCGGAACGAAGAGTCGATCGAGATGTTCCAGATTTTGTCTCAGTAGTTTGCGAATGCAGTATTGAGCGATCGGGGAAAGCGACATACCTGTAGCTGTTGCGATAGAGCATTTCTGTTCAGAATGCCCAAAATAAACAATTTAGTGCTTAAAATTTGTGAACTACTGAGTAGCTGTCACTCCGAGTGTCATATACGGGCTTGAGTTCAATGTGCTTTCTAGTTCTTCAACTATCCGTATCTATGTTTCAATCTGGGCTGAAATGTTTAGCGTAGAAGTATTTCGATCAGCTGTTCTGATCACTTTTTTATACTGAACGAATATTGCGAATTGATCACATTTTCTCTCAAGAGCTAAAGAGCGATCTTTTATATACAGAGCTTTTGAACTTTGTCCGGATACTTTTGCGGAGATGAACTAGATCGAGTGAAATTTATCGATCGCAACCGACTTGACTTTGCAGAATGAATACGTTTATCTAATAGATACTCTTAGATACTCATGATTGTACGCGACTATATTCGATTCGGTTTCGTCGTGTGTTTATAGCTGTGTGACTGGTTTTTTAGTATGTCAACCTTGGCAATTTTCGCGCCCAACATGCAGGGTGGTGGAGCGGAGCGGGCAATGGTAAATTTGGCGCGCGGTTTTTCGGAACAGGGCGTGTCAGTCGATTTGGTTTTAATCAAAGCGGAAGGTGTATATCTCGATCAAGTGCCGTCGAATGTTCGGATTGTTGATCTCGATCGATCACGAGTGCTATCGAGTTTGTTCAGCTTAGTTCGATACTTACAGCACGAACGTCCTCAAGTGTTGCTCTCAACGCTGCCGGAACCTGGAATCGCAGCAGTGTGGACAAGGTTTCTGGCTGGAGTTTCGACTCGTGTAGTGGTGAATGTACAGAACAATACTTCGCAGGAAACACAGAACGGTGCGGGAATTTCGGCTCGAATCATGCCGCAATTGATTCGGTGGTTTTTTCCTTGGGCAGATGCGATCGTCACGGTTTCACAAGGCGTTGCAGATGATCTCAAGCAAATTGGACTTCCTGAAGCCAAAATTCATGTAATTCATAACCCGGTTGTCACACCGGAACTGTTGGCGCGATCGCAAGAGCCTGTGGAGCATCCTTGGTTTGCTGCAAATCAATCGCCTGTGATCATTGCAGTCGGAAGATTAACAAAGCAAAAGGACTTTCCAACTCTGTTGAAAGCGTTTGCTCAAGTGCGGAAAGTACGAGATGCAAAGCTAATGATTTTAGGAGAGGGAGAAGATCGATCTCTGTTAGAAGCATTAGTTCAAGAGTTAGGAATTGCTGACTCTGTTGCACTTCCGGGCTTTGTTGCCAATCCGTTTGCTTATCTATCAAAGTCAGCCGTGTTTGTGCTTTCTTCGCTGTTTGAAGGCTTGCCAACCGTGTTGATCGAAGCGATGGCAGTCGGAACTCCGGTTGTTGCTACCGATTGTAAAAGTGGCCCGATGGAGATTTTGGACAATCAGCGATACGGCAAATTGACGCGCGTTGGAGATGTAGAAGAATTGGCGAGTGCAATCGTACAAATTCTAGATCAACCCACTGATTCGCGCATCTTACAGCAAAGAGCTAAGGAGTACTCATTGGAAAAATCACTGCAAGACTATGCAGAGATCTTCGCCTTTACCTCTTCTTCGGTTGAGCGAGGAGAACCGTCTGGTTGCTCAGCTACCTAAAAACATTGAAAATGATCTTTAACAAGGGCATCTCAAGAACAGTTCAGTTTTGGATTTTAATCGGATTTGCTTTCGCGGTTTCTTTAGGATCGTCGCTTTATTATCAATCTCAGTTTACCTACTCTGCCAATGCCACACAGCCATCGATTCCAGCTTTGGCACGAGGAATTGGGCTATCGCTCTGGATGTTTGCCGCGCCCGATCGAGATTTTTCTGCATCACGGCTCGATCGCTGGATTACCGAAAAAGACTTTAAGCAGTTTGCAGCTTGGGGACTCACTCATGTGCGACTTCCAATCGAGCCTGAATTTCTGCAATCTAGTGATGCGCCCTCTAAGTTGATTCCCGATCGTATTGCTTATGTCGATCGAGCGATCGCATGGGCAAAGAAATACCAGCTTGCCATTGTTCTCGACATTCATCCGCTAACGCCTTTGGATTTAACAGCGGGAACTCGATCGAAAGACTACGATCGCTTACAGCAGCTTTGGATTGCACTTGCACAACGCTATCGATCTCAATCAGATGCTGTGTTTTATGAATTGCTGAATGAACCCGGAGTCGATCAAGTTGCAACTTGGGAAAGTGTGGCGCAAGCTTTAGTAAATAAGATTCGAGCGATTGATCAACATCACACAATCATTGTCTCAGGCAACTCTGGTGGCGGTCGTGACCTAGAGCAACTAACACCCCTTAAAGGTGAAAAGCTGGCTTATACCTTTCATTTCTACGATCCAATGCAGTTCACGCACCAAAGTTCGGGATGGGCAGGAGATTTAGCAGGACTGCGAGAAGTTCCGTACCCTTATGATGCGAAACGATTTGAAACTGCAAAATCTCGATCGGCTTCTGATCCAGTATCCGTTCGTTTATTAAATTCGTATCAAAAGAAGCGCTATGACAAACAGCAGTTAGAAAAAGAATTTCGTCCAGCACTGCGATTTCGATCGCTCTACAATGTTCCCGTTTACTGTGGTGAATTCGGTGTGAACCGAGCAGCACCACGGAGCGATCGTCTCGCTTGGAATCGCGATGTGATTGATATTATGCAGCGAAATCACTTCGGATATGCCTTTTGGGAATATCGAGGGAGCTTTGGACTGATGCCGTTTGAATCCGTTCAGCCTGATTCAGAAATGGTGAGCTTGATCGGAGGGCATCGATCGTAAACATAGTTCCACAGGATTGATTGTGTTAGGTGAAGAGATCATAAAGCTACGCAAATTTGTACTGCTTAGAGTAGAGAATACAGAGGAGCGATAGAGACGCTAAAAGCGCTAGGCACTGAGTATTGGGTTTCGGTTGAGTTCAGACGTTGAGTTCAGACTTAGAGAGTTCTGAACAATCAGGTTTCTAAACTGTTTTTCTAGAGATTGGCTCATTTCGTAAGTTTTCAGAACTATTTGACTGGCGATGTCAGACTGAACTAAGTCTGCGTCAGCACTTTGTCTAGAGGTGTGTCCACATGCAAGAACGAATTTCACCTGTGCGATCGACCTGGCACAGTATTTCTCCGAGCGTGTCCGACTCGAACTTTGATCGAAAACCATTTGTTTCACTGATCGCACCTGCATTTAATGAAGCATTAATTTTGCAGGACAATCTTTCTTTGCTGTGCGACTACATGCGCTCGCTAGAGTCGGACTACGATTGGGAGGTTGTGATTGTCAATGATGGCAGCCGTGACGAAACGGGATGGCTGGCTCAAGAATTCGCTCAAACGCGACCGAATGTGCGAGTCTTACATCATCGCCTCAATCGGGGACTGGGACAAGCACTCAGAACCGGATTTAGCGGCGCTCAGGGCGATTATATTGTGGTCGTCGATCTCGATTTGAGCTACGCTCCTGAACATATCGGGATGCTGCTCAACAAGATTCGGGAAACTCAGGCGGGTGTGGTGGTTGCCTCACCTTACATGACGGGCGGCTGTGTCTCAAATGTTCCTTGGTTGCGGAAAGTGCTGAGCGTGTGGGCAAATCGATTTTTATCGATCGCAGCAAAGCGCAATTTAGCAACGCTGACCGGAATGGTGCGGGTTTATGATGCTGAATTTTTGCGATCGCTGAATCTGCGATCGGATGGAATGGAAATCAATCCAGAAGTCATTCACAAAGCGTTTTTGCTTAGAACGCGCGTGGAAGAAGTTCCGGCACATCTCAACTGGAGAACTCAGAAAAGTCAGCCGAAAAAACAGCAGCGTCGATCGAGCCTCAGTTCGAGTGCGAAGTTGCTACATCACACCTGGGATATCTTTTTCTCAGGCTTTCTGCTTCGTCCTGTGATGTTTTTCATTGTTCCAAGTCTGCTATTCTTTGTATTGTCGCTCTATGCCAATGTGTGGGTGTTGATTCACTGTTGGACAAACTATCAGCAACTCGCTCAACATACCCAATTTCCAGATGCAACAGAAGCCGTTGCGCTGGCGTTTCGTCAAGCTCCACATGCCTTCTTCATTGGGGGAACTACCTTAGTCTTAGCGATTCAGCTTTTTAGTTTGGGTGTCGTGTCGGTACAAAACAAAAGCTATTTTGAAGAGCTTTTCTACTTAGGAACCGCCATTTATAAGCGCGATCGAAAGCCTTAGATCATTTCTGCGTTTTAGCTGGATCACTGCCCGCTCAATTCCCCATGAGAAACTTTGAGAGCGCATTGCTTTTACGAACTCGCATTCAGCGATCGTATTTTCAACACCTTTACAGTTCCAAGATCGCATTGGTGATCTTCTCAGTGTGTCTGAGTCCGTGGAATTGCTTGCAGTTTTAGGAGAAAATTATGGTACAAGCACCAAAACAGCAAATCCGTTTAGAGTTACCTTCAGACCAGAATGCGAGTGGTCGCACCCTGGGCGAAGAAGAAATCGCACTGGTTGCCGAAGCGCTTCGGAGTGGAACACTCACCAGCACAAAAGGAACCTTTGTGAAAACGCTAGAACAGCGATTTGCAGAGATGCTAGGCGTGAAATATGCTTATGCTTGTTCTTCGGGATCTGGAGCCGTTCATACTGCGATCGCTGCAATTGACCCTGAACCCGGTGACGAGATTATCACGACTTCGATCACTGACATGGGCGCACTCACACCGATTCTGTATCAAGGTGCGATTCCGGTGTTTGCAGATGTTGATCCGAGAACTTGGAATGTCACGGCTGAAACGATCGAGCGATGTATTAGCGATCGTACTAAAGCAATCATTGTGACGCATTTATTCGGTAATCCTTGTGAGATGACCGAGATCATGGAGCTTGCGAATGCGCGTGGAATTCCAGTGATCGAAGACTGTGCCCAAGCATTTCTGGCAACGCACGAAGGAGAGGCGGTTGGCACGATCGGAGCGGTTGGATGCTTTAGTTTGCAGCAAGGTAAGCATATCACGACAGGTGAGGGCGGCATTGTTACGACCAACGATGATGCACTCGCACGTCGGATGTTCTTGTTTATCAATAAAGCCTTTGGCTATGGTGATCCCAATCCGGATCACTATTTCATTGCGCTCAACGGGCGGATGTGTGAACTTCAAGGAGC
>CAXTDB010000080.1:0-15901 GCA_964242045.1 uncultured Leptolyngbya sp.
TTGTCGAAGCGATCGCGCCTTGTGTGTTATGGATGGACGAAATCGACAAAGCATTCGGCAACATCAATGCTGGAATGGACGGCGATTCGGGAACCAGTCGGCGGGTGTTTGGTAGCTTAATCACTTGGATGCAGGAAAAAACCAGCCCGGTGTTCATTGTTGCTACCGCGAATAATGTTCAAATCCTACCTGCTGAACTTTTACGTAAAGGTCGATTTGATGAAATCTTTTTCCTCAATTTACCGACCGAACCAGAGCGGCGTGAAATCTTTAGAGTGCATTTACAAAGGCTACGATCGAGTCGACTCCGCGAATTCGATCTTGCCCTGCTCGCTCGTCAAACTTATGAATTCAGCGGTGCAGAAATCGAGCAAACAATCATCGATGGAATGCAGCGCGCTTTTAGTCAAGGCAGTCTCGGCAACCGTCGAGATTTTATGACCGAAGACATCGTACAAGCGATCGAAGAAACCGTTCCGCTTGCCGCGATCGCGCGCGATCAAATCGATGGATTAAAACAATGGGCAGCAAATGCGGGCGCGCGTCCAGCTTCCCAAGATGTACAGTTGATCGAAGAGCTACGCGCCATTACTCGTCAGCGTGGAATCGATTTGGAGATAGATTAAACGAATGACTCAAGTTAAGCCACGATTCAGAACGATCGAGGAGTACCTCGACTATGACGACGAAACCGATACCCGTTACGAATTAGTGAATGGAGAGTTAGTTGAATTGCCGACTGAAGATCCAATTAACTCTACAATCGCGATGGTGCTTGCGTTTGCTTTTGGGGCATTGGGCATTCGTCCCCGCTGTCTTGCGATCGGACATCAAATTGAAGTTGAATCTGGTGAAGTGACTGTGAGACAACCTGATCTAATTGTCCATTCTGAAGCGTCACTCAGCGCAGTGTTATCGGGTGAAAAAATTCTTCGGCTCGGAATGCCTGTTCCTCTGCTAGTGGTAGAAGTTGTATCACCCGGTAGCTCTAACAGTAAGAACTATCAGCGTGATTACGTTGAAAAGCCGAGAGAATATGCAGCCCGTGGAATTCCTGAGTTATGGCAAGTTGATCCAAGCCGAGCAGTAGTGAACGTGCTGGAACGGGTGAACGGAGCCTATCAATCTCGTCCATTCGGAGGCGACGATTTGATCATTTCGCCTCAATTTCCAAACTTGCAACTGACTGCAAACCAAGTTCTGAGCGCTGACGAAGAATAAGAGATGGTTTTGGGTACGTATTTCTCTGAAAACGTTCGATCGATAGAGGTAATCCAATGTCACACTTTACAACAATCAAAGTTCAGATCAAAGACAGCGAAGTGCTAGGTCAAACCCTGCGCGAACTCGGTTATAAAGTGGAAGAAAATGCGCTGGTTCGGGGCTATCGAGGCGATAAAACTGAGGCGGAATTTGTGATTCGTCGATCGAATGGTTACGACTTAGGTTTTCGACGCGATGGCGATGCTCACTATGTTCTAATCGCGGATTTTTGGGGAGCGCGGATTAATCAGAATCAGTTTGTGAATGAGATTCAGCAGAAGTATGCTCACAAGCAATTGCAGAAAACTGCGACAGAGCAGGGATATACGATCGAAGCTGAAGAAGTTCTCGAAGACGGAACCGTTCGAGTTGTGGTTGGACGCTGGATTTAAACAAATTGAGTGCCGTCGAGAATTGAATTTCAACGGCACTAGACATTACAGAACTTCAACGATCGCGCTATTCAAACTTACGGCTTGGTTTCTCACCGCACTCCAAGCAATTTGATGCGCTCTTGACTCCTCTCCATACCACTGAAGCGCTGAGTTAAACGCTACCCTATAAAAGTGTTGGGCAGTTTCCGACAGGCGATCGCGAACACTCTCTGGCAATTCGCGATTACTTTGGTACGACATTCAAGCCGCCTCCAGTAAATGGGATAATTGTTTAGTATTGCGGTTTTGCGGGAAGAAACCCCCTGCCCTACGGAATATCTTCAGGATTGGATTTAAGGAGAAAATTTTGATCACAGGTACTTTGAAAACCACCAAATCAGATGAAATCTTTGCTGCGGCTCAAAAATTGATGCCGGGTGGCGTAAGTTCGCCTGTCCGCGCGTTCAAATCCGTGGGCGGACAGCCGATCGTTTTCGATCGCGTCAAAGGTGCTTACGCTTGGGATGTCGATGGCAATCAGTATATTGATTACATTGGCACGTGGGGTCCAGCGATTTGCGGTCATGCTCACCCGGATGTGATTCACGCGATTCAAGCGGCAGCGGAAAAAGGAACGAGTTTCGGCGCACCGTCGTATCTGGAAAATGTGTTGGCGGAAATGGTGATCGACGCGGTTCCCAGTATCGAAATGGTGCGGTTTGTGAATTCGGGCACAGAAGCGTGTATGTCGGTACTGCGCTTGATGCGGGCATTTACCGGACGCGAGAAAATTATCAAGTTTGAAGGCTGCTACCACGGACACGCGGATATGTTCTTGGTGAAAGCTGGATCGGGTGTGGCAACGCTTGGTTTACCTGATTCACCAGGAGTGCCCAAATCGACCACGAGCAACACGCTCAACGCACCTTATAACGATTTGGATGCGGTGAAAAAGCTGCTTGAAGAGAATCCGGGCGAAGTCGCAGGCGTAATGCTTGAACCGATCGTCGGAAATGCCGGATTTATTCCCCCTGATCCTGGATTCCTAGCAGGTCTACGTGAACTGACGACAGAACACGGCGCGCTATTAGTCTTCGATGAAGTGATGACCGGATTCCGCATCGCTTACGGTGGAGTCCAAGAGAGATTCGGCATTACTCCGGATCTCACAACACTCGGTAAAGTGATCGGCGGTGGTTTACCCGTTGGAGCTTATGGTGGTCGGCGCGAAATCATGGAAATGGTTGCACCCGCAGGAGCGATGTATCAGGCGGGAACGCTTTCCGGTAATCCGTTAGCAATGACAGCGGGAATTAAAACGCTTGAATTGCTGCGCCAACCAGGAACGTATGAATATCTCGATCGCATTACCTCACGCCTGATTAAAGGTCTGCTCGATGTGGCGAAAGACACAGGACATGCGGCATGTGGCGGCTCGATTAGCGGAATGTTTGGTCTCTTCTTTACCGAAGGTCCGGTTCACAACTACGAAGATGCGAAAAAATCGGATCTGGCGAAGTTCAGCAAGTTTCATCGCGGCATGTTAGAGCAAGGGATTTACTTAGCTCCGTCGCAGTTTGAAGCAGGCTTTATGTCGCTAGCACATACCGATGAAGATATCGAGCGCACAATCGAAGCTGCGCGATCGGTAATGTCGAGTTTGTAATGAAACTGAACTGCTTCAATCAACGGATTTTTTCACCGGAGCTTGAAGCAGTTCGAGATCTTTAATCCAAACGATTCCACCGCCTTCAAACTCGATCGCAATCTGAATCTGCCCGGTCGATTGCTCTTTCTTGAAATGAAAAGGCACTTGGCAGGTATACCAACCCGTTGTGCCTTCGAGGGCGATATGTCTTGAAAGTGTCCAGCCTGCACCGTTTTGCCCCTTCAACTGCAATTTTGCAGGTTTATGGAGATTCGCCGATCGTATTTGAGCGCGACATAGCAATAAGCATTCTTCGACATCGGGCGGTGTCACTTCAAACAGCAGTACCGTTCGTTCTCGGTAAGATTCGATCCGCCAGCTTTCACCTGTTTCGACAATGCAATCTTGGGTAATGGGTCGATCGTTAAACGTGAATTCTCGAATTCGCTGATATGGTGCAGCAGGTTCGGGGACTTGCCAGAATTGATCGAGTTGCTGAACACCCGAAGCAACTCGATCAATCACGGCGATGAATCCTGCTTCGATTCCCGATTTCAAACCTGCTTCGATACTTGCCTTGAGTTCGTCAAACCAGTTAAACATTGCGATCGCGGCTTAAAAATTTAATTTACCCAACGATTCGCCAAGTTTTGTTCTCAATCAAAATATAAATGCCTAAACCAATGAGAATGATCGGAACCAAAATGCGATTGTATTGCTCCAGCACAGGCGCGATCGCCGGATGATTTGCGAGTCCGTTCGCGATCGTACACCACACCGCAATCAAACTAAAAAACACAGCCAACACGATCACTAATCTTTGCCAATCCAACGTGGCAAACAAGGGAATGTAAGTTGCGATATTGTCTCCGCCATTGGCAAACGTGACGATCGCAACGCTCAGCATTTGTGGCTGAAAAAATCGCAATAAAAACTTAGTGAGCGGGTTATTGGGAAGTGTTGCACCTTGAATTTCGCCTTCTTCACGCTTTAAAAGCGCCCGGACTCCTAAAAAGATTGGCAGAAACCCTAGCAAGCCAATCCAACCGTCTGGAATGAACAGTCCCCCTAAAAATCCAAGTAGACTACAAGCAATGATTCCAGCAAATCCTAAATACTGTCCTAAATAGATCTGGGATTTTGTGAAAGATGAATCGACTTGTGAGAAAAACAGCATCAAGACAAACAAATCATCAATATTCGTTGCCGCAAACGCGATCGCACCTGTTAAAACGGTTGAGAAAAACCAGAGCATCGGAAAAGATACCTTAAATCTGAGTTTAACCGTATCAGATCCCTGACTGGATCAATAGGGGCAGTGAAGCATGGTGGCTTGGGCAGAATACACGATCGTACAAATTCCTCAATGGTTTACTCCGATCGCGGGCGGAGTTACTCGACACGACATTACCGGATTGCAGCAGATTGCAGGTGCGACTAATGACCTAAAGCTGCTTTCCGCAACCGGGGAAGTTTTGATTTCGCGATCGAGTCGCTTCATAATCTGCGGTTCAACCTATGTGCAAGGCTCGATCACGCAAGGCGACCCGAATTTTACAATCGATGTGATGGGTGCGATCGTGATTCGGATTCCCCCTAATCTAACGCCCAGTCCAGGAATTCGCACCCACGAACTGAGAATCGGACAGCAAGTGATTCCGCTAACCGCTGACGGAGAAATGCAGGATTCAGGCTTTAGCTTTTCGGGCAGTACTGCTTTAATGCTGCCTGCGGGAACGAAGATCAGTTTACGAGTCGGAATCTTTGCGGATAATTTGACGCAAGGAACATTTCTCAATTGGCAAGCACGAGCCGATTCAGCGATCGGCGGTGCAAATTTATCGATTCACGAAATCGGCGGCAGCTAATCAGATTGTGCAGTACAGTCTAGATTTAATCTCACCGCCATGATGCACGGTTTTATTCCTAGCGATCGCTATTTCCCTTATCTCAGTTGGACGGATATCGCAGCAATGCCCAACAAAGAAAACGTCGTGATTGTGCAGCCGATCGGCGCGATCGAGCAGCATGGCGCGCATTTACCGTTAGCGGTTGATTCTGCAATTAGTGTTGCGGTTTTAGGCAAAGCATTGGACCAGCTTGATAAGAGCATTCCTGCTTATGCCTTACCGCCCTTGTACTACGGTAAATCGAATGAACACTGGCACTTTCCTGGCACAATCACACTCAGCACTCAAACATTGTTAGCGGTTTTGATCGAGGTTGCAGAAAGTATCTATCGGGCTGGATTCCGTAAATTAGTGTTTATCAATTCTCACGGCGGACAACCTCAAATTCTCGAAATTGCCGCTCGTGATTTGCACCAGCAATATGAAGATTTTGCACTATTTCCTTTGTTCACCTGGAAAGTTCCGACGATCGGCGCGATCGCATCGGAACTCTTCACCCCGAAAGAATTAGAACTCGGTATCCATGCGGGCGACGTTGAGACAAGTTTGTTACTTTCGATTCTGCCAGATCACGTAAAAATGAATCGCGCCAAAGCTGAATATCCGCTCGGTGAACCTCAAGCAGGTGTTCTCAGCATGGAAGGAGCGTTACCGTTTGCCTGGATGACGCGCGACCTCAGCAGCAGTGGGGTTATAGGTGATCCCACGACTGCAACGAGAGAAAAGGGCGATCGTATTCTTGCCGCATTAGTTACCGGGTGGGTACAAGTGCTTAAAGATGTTTATCAATTTTCGTTACCGACTGCGTGGAAGTGTAAATAAGTTGCAGAATTTGTCGCGAAGATTCCTTCATTTTTCTATATGTGAGTAGAATTGGAGGCAAATCGCATAGCTTATCTGGAGGTTTGTTATGGCAGATGCGATCGTAACTTCCGTTTTTCAATCGATGCAAGAACTCGATGAGGCAGTCAGAAGCTATATTGCAACGGACTGGCAAGGCGACGAACTGCTTCAACGCTGGCAAGCAATTCGAGACGCTTCACTCGAACAATTGCCCCTTGAGTTCGATCCGTTCAAAGTTCCAGGAGAAGATAGCTATTAAGGATCACGTGCGATCGTGTAATTTGCGCGATCGCACGAATGTAAAGATTCGCTGATGAATCCGATCAATTTGTGATTCAGCAGAAATACTTTTGAGGTGTACTCTATCGCTACGCTATGCACCTCGATATCGTTGTTCAAGTTTTAATTCAAATTCTTCTGGTCATCGGATTATCGCGATTTGTCGGAGTCGGATTTCGACGACTGAATCAACCGCTGGTAATCGGCGAAATTGTCGCGGGCATTATGTTGGGCCCGTCTCTGTTTGGCATGATTGCGCCAGAGACCGCAGCGTGGCTTTTTCCACCCGAAACGATTCCATTTCTCGGTGTTCTATCTCAAATCGGACTGATCTTTTTCATGTTCCTGATTGGATTAGAACTCGATCCGAAATACCTCAAAAATGGATTAAACGTTGCGATTCTGGTTTCGCACGTCAGCATATTAGTGCCGTTTTCCCTCGGAACGTTAGCATCTCTGTTGTTATACCCGCTAGTTTCTTATGAGGGCGTGTCGTTTACAGCGTTTGCGTTATTCTTGGGCGCAGCGATGTCAATTACAGCGTTTCCGGTATTAGCGAGAATTATCACAGAAAATAATTTACAGAATAGTCGCTTGGGTGCATTAGCGTTAACTTGTGCGGCGGTCGATGATGTTACCGCTTGGTGTTTGTTAGCGTTAGCGATCGCAGTCACTCGCTACAACAATATGGCTGCCGCAATTCCAACGATTTTAGAAGCGATCGCGTATATCGCTTTTATGCTGACTGCTGGACGACTGGTATTAAAACAAATTTCGGCACTTTACGATCGTACGGGCAAACTCAATCAAACCGTTCTCGCAATCATCTACATGGTTGTGGTGGTGTCTGCGTTAATCACTGAATTAATCGGAATTCACTTAATCTTCGGGGCGTTTCTTGTCGGCGTTGTGATGCCAAAGCATCCAGGATTAACGCGCGAACTCGCACAGAAAACCGAGGATTTTGTGCTGACGTTTTTATTGCCTGTGTTCTTTGCCTATAGCGGATTACGCACTCAGATCGGATTATTGAATCGTCCGGCACTCTGGGGACTTTGCGCGATCGTGGTTGCCGTTGCGATCGTCGGAAAATATGTTGGAACGTATGTCGCTGCGAGAGTTTCAGGCGTTGAAAAACGAGAAGCTTCAGCATTAGGTTGGTTGATGAATACTCGCGGCTTAACAGAATTAATTGTTCTAAACATCGGTTTGAGTTTAAATGTAATCTCACCGTTGTTATTTACGATGCTGGTGATAATGGCGCTTGTCACTACGTTCATGACATCGCCATTATTAGAGCTAATTTATCCAAAGCAGCAGATTCGACAAGATACAGTTCATCAACCGGATAGTAATGAACCTGCGAGTTATCGTGTGTTAGTTCCGATCGCAAATCCCACAACTCAGCGCGGACTGATCGAACTAGCAATGGCGATCGCCATTAGCAATCCGACAGCGCATCCACCCGCGATCGTGACTCCGCTCAGCTTGATTCACCTCGACGAAGATTACGTCTACGAAAGCCTTCCGAGTGAAGCCGATCGACAAATTGCCCACACCAACGAGCGACTTCAAACTCTGATTCAAACGTTAGAACCTGCGGATTATCGTCATTTAGTGCGCCCGATCGTGCAAGTCGATCGCGATGTCGCCCGCGCCACGATGCAAATTGCGATTCGCGATCGTGCGGATCTAATTCTCGTCGGTTGGCATCGTCCCGCCTTTCACAGCAATCGACTCGGCGGACGAGTCGGGCAAATTCTCACGACGGTTCCGGTGGATGTTGCGGTGTTCGTCGATCGACAATCCACGAAACTCGAAAATCTGCTGCTTCCCTACGTCTCGAACATTCACACCGATTTAGGTTTAGAACTCGCGTTACGGCTTCTGATTAATCGAGAGCAGACACATCTCAAGATTCTCAGAGTGACTTCAGTCGGGCAACCCGCGACCGAACTTAGTTTTGAATTTAACGCCCTGCTGAATCAACTCCCCGATCGGATTCGTCGCCGGATTGAGTTGCCGATCGTAGAAGCGAGTTCGCCAATTCGAGCGGTGATCGAAGCCTCAGCACGAGCCGATTTAACGATCGCCGGAGCCACCCGCGAATGGGGAATCGAACGACAGACTTTAGGGCGCTATACCGATCAATTGGCAGAAGAATGTCGATCGTCATTATTAATCACGCGGCGATACAGTCAAGTTGCATCGCATCTTGCGTCTATGTTAGAGGTGGCTAATGAAAAGCCTGTTTAATGCAAAATGGCTTACTTTTTATGGAACCACGATCGCTTTTGTGGTCGCGCTCTTTAGCATTGCAACCAGCTACGGAGAATCGAATTTAAAAGCACAGCCGAAAATTTCAGGACGATACAAAATCACCGCAGCGGATCTATCGGGATGTTTGCAAGCGAAAACACTGGTTTTATCGATCGAACAATCCGGAATCTATCTTAATGGATCACTTTTAGAATCATCGCATTCAACACAAGAACAAACGGCTGCTAGAAAGAGACCTTCTTTAACGGGAGTTTTTAGACAGCCAAATTTAGAACTATCAGGAACCGCAGCGCAAATTCGGGGGTGCGGAAATTCAGCGATCGTACTCGAAAGCACGATCGCTCAAAATACCATGAAAGGCAAGTTCAGCTTAAACGATACAGGCGCTAATTTTGTAGCACAGCGCGAAGACCCACAAAAATAGATTGACTAGGCGATCGCGTAACCTGTATGAGGTCGCACATCGGCAGGATGAAAGCCCAGCACGATATCGTGCTTCGGAACGCCTGCCGCTACTAATTCGTGAGTCACACCGTCTTCGGTTTCATCTCGCTGCACCCAAATTTTGCCATCGATAATATCAATGTGGACAAGACAGCCATGAACTCGCGTTTTTCGATCCCATCCCAGCGTCATCAATAAATAGCTGTCACGGCTTTCGTCGAAAATCGGTTTACAAATCAAATCGCCATGTGAATAAGGAATTTCGGTATATGGAATCAAAACGGTTTGAACAATCTGGCGATAGTGGGCTAACTTCTCCATTGCTGAATAACCTCCTGCTCAGCATCGAACACGATTAGCTTAAGATCTTCATCTTCGATCAAAAGTTGTCCGATCGGTTCTTCAAAAAAAGACCGATACGTAACATCCCGAACGGCGAGATACAAAACGTATTCAGGATTCGTGCGGCGCAGAACCGATCGGTAAATCGCAAACTGTCGAACCGCATCCCGAAATGCTTGCATCTCAGACTCTCCAGCGAAGCTTTTCACCTCGACCCAATTCTCTCCTCTGATCGTTCCGCGACAATTAGCCGCTTTGCGCCTAAATCTACATACATATCTTTGCGTCCCCACCGTAGATGTAGCGGATCATGAGTGATACTCTAGCCATCTTTAATCAATGCCTGTTTCACTACATTGTGATAGAGATCAAGGGCGGGCATGAGTCGTGCTAGTTCCTACTTTAAAAACTCAACCAGTTGGTTTAACTTATCCCATGCTGCGCCAGATTGCAGAATTTCTCTAGCTCGATCGACCCCACTTTGATCAGAATCGACCGCTTTTCCAACCCGCAACGCTAACGCCGCATTCAGTATCACTGCATCTCGTTGGGCTTGCGTTCCCTGACCTTGCAGCACCGATCGCAGAATTTCCGTATTCACATTGATATCACCACCCCGCAACGACTCGATTGCGGCTTTCTGCAATCCGAATGCTTGGGGATCGATCGTGGTCAGTTCAACGGTTTGATCATTCAATACGGCTAAATCAGTTAAATCGCCTAAGCCCGCCTCATCGAGTCGCTCTCGACCATGCAGCACGATCGCGGATTCTTTCCCTAATAGCTTTAATGCTTCCGCCATCGGTTCGATCAACGCTGAGCTAAATACGCCAATCACTTGTCCGGTCGGCTGCAACGGATTCACCAACGGACCTAATAAATTAAACACCGTCCGCACTTTCAGCGTTCGCCGCATCGGTGCAACCACTTTGAGCGCAGGATGCCAGCCTGGAGCAAACAAAAACGTAATTCCCACTTCTGCGATCGCCGCATAAATCCGCTGCGACGACGCACTCAAATTTACCCCTAACGCTTCGAGAACATCTGCCGATCCGACTTGACTCGATGCCGATCGATTGCCATGCTTTGCGACCCGCAGTCCTGCCGCTGATGCCACAAATGCCACCGCAGTTGAGATATTAAACGTTGAAGCACCATCGCCTCCGGTTCCACAAGTATCAATCAAGGGAAACGCTGGACGCTCGATGGCTTGTGCTTGAGACTGCAATACTTTCGCCATTCCTGCTAGTTCTGCTGCTGAAATCCCTTTTGTTTGCAGCGCCATCAAAATCGCACCCGATAGCACCGGAGGAATCTGATCGTTGAGCCAGCCTTGCATTAGGGTTGAGGCTTGATGAATCGATAAAGATTCGCGATCGAGAAGCTGCTGAAGTAACTCAGACCATTGGGCGGTGTCTAAAGCCAGAGAAGTCATAGGTTAGAGGCAAAAAAGGAACGTTGTAAGAAATGATCTCACGCAATGGATTTCTTGTAGTTTTTTCGTTGGAATTGTGGAAATTACATAAAGCAAACCGTTGGAGTGGCGAGTCTTAAGCTATTTTTGATACCGTAGAAATGCGGATATTCGGACAGGCGGCGAATCGATCGTTGCTGTCGTTTTGATATTGGGTCATCTCCACGGCATCTTTTAAGACGTGCAGGGCTTTCTTTTGTGCAAACCACTCTCCAATTGAATTACTCGTTAAAACTGATTGTGCAGCCGAGCGATCCAGAAACCTATCTAGTGCTGTATCAACTCGGCTTTCAGAAAATCGCGATCGTGCCGCAACTGCTTTATCGCACGGTGAGCGAAGTTGAATTGTCGAATTTGTTTATTGCGTTCGATCAGCAAGTGTCTGACCAAGGGCAAGCACTCTCTCGATACATTGTGACCCGCTCTCCGCTCGATGCCGAACATTTACTCATCGAGTTGCTGAATGCCCAACCGCTGAATCAAATGACGATGCTAGTGAAGCACGCCTGGTTTTTCCAAGTGTTGGCACATCAGCAACTCTTTTTTAACTATCAACCAATTTTTGATTTGCATTCAGGTCAAGTCGTGGCGCATGAATGTCTCGCGCGCGCCGAAGATGAATACGGACAGCGATTTAATGGACAGCAATTGATCGATGCCGCGCTGACAATGAATCTGACGCGCGAGTTTGATAATTTGGCTCGATCGACCTGCTTTAGCGCGTTAGCCCAATGGAATCAGTCGGATCGTCCCATCTTTTTTATCAACGTTTTGCCAAACGCGATCGCGCATCATCCTGAATCGCTAGAACACAACTTTGAGCAAGTTCTCAATCTCGGCTTGGAGCCAAAGCAAATCGTGTTTGAACTCACCGAAGTCGAAGCGTTAACGCATCATCCGAACTTAGCAAAAGTGATTGATCAAATTCGGGCGGGTGGATTCGGTTTAGCGATCGATGATTTGGGCAGCAATGTGGCGATCGATCATTACTGTACTGAGTTGCGCCCGGATGTAATCAAGCTCGATCGACGATTAATTCACGGATGCAGTCGTTACGACATGAAGCAAGTCATGGTGAAGAGTTTGGTTCAAGTCACACAAGAACTTGGAATTACTGTATTGGCTGAAGGACTCGAAACACCAGAAGACATCGAATTTTGTCGATCGATTGGCGTAGATCTCGGACAAGGTTTTGGATTAGGAATGCCGAGTCGAAACCCGATCGGAGCAACACAGCAAGAATCGACGCTTTGTTCGAGCCTGGTTTAGCGACGGTACTTAATTTTATCGAAGCGGTATTTTTAGCAACAACATCTATCGAAAGTTAGGTTAACATCTGGTTAAGGTGGGTTAAAGTAATAATCCAATTAGATTCCCTTCCTCCAATACAGGAGCAACTCGTATCGTGCAACCCAGTAGATCACCCTGCTGAAGCGCAAACACCAAGACTTTTTTTACAAGGAGATCAAGATGGCAGATCAGCACAACTTCTTATACCCGCGTAGCCGCTACCGGGGGCAAGTCAAACCAGAGAACTTGGTGTTTAATGCGAACTTGCAGGAGTTTTCTCAGCGAGTCTCATATATCTGTTGTTTAGAAACGGGTGGCAAAATGACTCCTGAAGAGTCGTTTCAACAAATCCGATCGCTGTGGAAGCAACTGAAGAAAAGCCGCAAACAGTTAGGCATTTCAACCGGACAGAGTCCAGATTCGGAAGATCTCGCAGGCTAATCTTGATTTCTTAATCCTCAAAAGCGCATCGGCTTTCTGCTAGCCGATGCGCTTTACTGTATGAAAACTTAAGCATTTTCTCCAGCATGGATTCAGGTCGAGCGCGTAGAATAAGCGATCGAGATTTTCAGACGAATTCATGGAAACGAAACCGCCTTTACCCCCGTTTACGCTTGAAACGGCGAAAATTAAAATTCAAGCCGCAGAAGATGCCTGGAATACGCGCGATCCTGATCGAGTGGCGCTGGCTTATACCGAAGATTCCCAATGGCGCAATCGATCGGAATTTCTCAACGGTCGCGACGAGATCCGAGCTTTTCTCAAGCGCAAATGGAATAAAGAGCTAGATTATCGCCTCAGAAAAGAACTCTGGAGCTTCAGTGAGAATCGAATCTCAGTCAAGTTTGAGTATGAATGGCACGACGATTCTGGACATTGGTATCGCTCCTATGGCAACGAGCAGTGGGAGTTTGCCGAGAATGGACTGATGCGACGACGCGAGGCAAGCATTAATGATCTGCCGATTCAAGAATCAGAGCGCAAGTTCCGCTGGGAACGCTAAAAATTTTTCGCCGGAGCGCTACTCACTGCGATTTCATATCGGTGAAGACACGATCGCTACGGTTCAGATTCTTAAACATTACCCTGTACACTTTGGGATGGCTCTGAGCTTGCTGAGTTCATTTATGCGTGTGGTTTCTTTTCGTCGGTTTCAGAACGGGTTGGTTTTTGCGATCGTTACCGCTAGTTTGATCGCTCAAGGTATTTGGCACAGTGTTGCTCAGGCAGATTTTTTGCCGTATTGTCAGCAAACCACAGAGACAATCAAGCAAAAAGATACTGCTCGTCGTGCCGCCTTAGATGGTGCAACTGAAGCGCAGCAAAACTATCAAGCGTTGATTCAGAAACAAGCGGATCAACTGCGGCAGTGTCGTAGTCAAAACTGGCTAAAAACTCAGGCGATTTGGCTGCGATTGTATGCCTGTGACGCGCGACCAGGCGCGATCGAGGAAGTTTTAGATCGAATTGTCGATCGTGGCTACAACGAGGTTTACGTTGAAACGTTCTTCAACGGACAAGTTTTGCTGCCTGCTGCGGATAATCCGACCGCATGGCAATCAGTGATACAGTCTCCGAACAATGTTGATCTGCTAGCGCAAGTGATTCAAAAAGGACGCGATCGCGGTCTAAAAGTATATGCCTGGATGTTTAGCATGAACTTCGGCTATACCTATGCGCTCAAGCCCGAAAAGCAAGTTTCACTTCTACGCAATGGGCGCGGGCAAACGAGTTTTAGTGCCAATACGATCGCGGGACTGAGTACAGATTTAGGAACCCTGAACCCAGACGAAGCTTTTATCGACCCGTATAGCCTGCCCGCGAAACAGGACTATTTCCGCATGGTGCAGGAAGTTCTGAAACGGAAACCGGATGGAGTTTTGTTTGATTACATTCGCTATCCCCGCAGCCGTGGGAAAGGCTCGATCGCAACCCAAGTGCAAGACCTTTGGATTTTTGGCGATGCCTCAAGACGGGCGTTGTACGATCGCGGATTGAATAATAAAGGGCGCGAATTGATCAAACGGTATGTGGATCGTGGTTTTATCAGTGCGAATGATGTGGCAGCCGTGGACAAGCTGTTTCCGAAAGAAAAGATTCCGATGTGGCAAGGACGAATTGCGAACGCGATCGATATGCGGGGAACTGTCGCGCAACGAGCGGGAGTGCTGCAAACAGACTTGTGGCGATTGAGTGTCGCTCATGCGATGCAAGGAGTCGTAGATTTTCTCAATGTCGCGATTTATCCGGTGCAGCAAGCCGGATTGCCAGCGGGAGCGGTGTTTTTCCCAGAAGGCAATCAAACGATCGGTCAAGGATTTGACTCGCGCTTGCAGCCTTGGGATCGCTTTCCCAAGAATATCGCGTGGCATCCAATGTCATACGCGACCTGCGGAAACGCGGATTGTGTCGTCAAACAGGTACAGCGTGTTTTGGCACAAGCTTCTCCGGGAACTGAGGTAAAGCCCGTTTTAGCAGGAGTTTGGCAAGAATCGATCAGCAATCGTCCACCCTTGGAGGTGCAAATGGAAGCACTGCGATCGCTCTCACCGCGCATTTCTTCGATTAGTCATTTTGCTTACTCTTGGCAAGAACCGCAGTCGGATCAAGACCGTAAGTACTGCGCGGCAAGGCAACTGTGACGCAGCTTCTAAAAGCTTCCCAACTCTAGATTCACCCGCTACAATAAGTGAAGGATTTGCTGCGGCGTTGGTGACTGCCAACAATGTTTTATGATCTATGTTTTTTGAATCTGGGAGTCTAACAAGGCTGATGGCAGTAGACCGAGCTTGTACTCGGAAACTTTATATCCGCCACTTCGACACCCACCTGGTTTCACACCAGGTCAAAAACTGAGGTAAGACGGCGCTGCGGTATCCTACTTTTTTGATCCCTTGCTAGTTTAGTGAGGGAATTTTTATTGCGATCGACACAAGCGCAAAAATTATCAAGAATCATTGTAAAAGCGAACGCCCGATCGACTTCTATGCAGAAAATGTTCTAATCAGGATTTTAGAACTCGTTGATCTAAATTTCTGCACTTAGACACAGGAAAGCCAGCGTAAATCATTACAAAGATCATAATAGTTAATCTTTTCACACTCCCCCGGTTCTGTAAGTTCACAAGATCACATTCAGCTTCTCTTCAGAAATTGCCCTTAAGTTAAGCGAATCCCTTGAATATCCACCGATCGCCCGAAAACCTTCTTGCTTTGCCTGCGACTGTACATCGATTCGATAGTGGCTTGACGCTGATTCATCATCACCTTCCCACAACGGGTGTAAGCGCGATCGATGTTTGGGTCAATGCAGGCTCGATCGTGGAACCCGATGAATGGTCAGGCATGGCGCATTTTCTCGAACACATGATCTTTAAAGGGACGAGCAAGATTGCCCCCGGAGAGTTTGACAGCGCGATCGAGAATCGTGGTGGAATGACAAATGCGGCAACGAGCTACGATTATGCTCACTTCTACATGACGATCGCATCAAAAGATTTTGCCGAAACGCTGCCTTATTTGAGTGAACTGCTGCTGAATGCGGCAATTCCCGATGATGAATTCGGGCGCGAACGAGAAGTCGTTCTCGAAGAAATCTCGCAGACTTACGATGATCCTGATGCGATCGCTTTTCAAGTGCTTTCAGAATTAGTGTATCAACGCCATCCTTATGGGCGACCGATTTTAGGAACCGAAGAGAGTTTAATGCCGCGATCGGCGGATGAAATGCGATCGTTTCACCACGCGCATTACCA
>CAXTDB010000081.1:0-15894 GCA_964242045.1 uncultured Leptolyngbya sp.
CGGAGAACTTCAAGTCACTGTTACCAGTTCTCTGCAAACCTCCGCAGGCCGAATGATTTTTGCTAAACCAAAAGCGTCAGCTTTAGCGTAAAAACATGAGTCGAGATCGAGAAAAACTGTGTTCGCTCTGTGCAAAATCCGCTCCCGTTCTCTATCGCATCCAGTACGATGAGTCAGCTGAGTGGATTTTTGTTTGTCGGGACTGTTGGGATCGGGTGAGTCAAAACAATCCATTCTATGTTTATGGCGGCACTTGGAAAGCACACAAGCGATAAAATCTCCATAGTATCAGTTGTGCTTTGAGAATCCGTCTTCTACGATCGCCCTTGTCATCCTTCACCGTTTTGTTCATGATTTTGACTCCCGCCCACCTGACCGAAATCCGGCACATTGTTCGATCGTGTGGACAACAAGCCAAAACCCTTTCTGCTCAGCATTACGAAATTTTTCAGAAAGAACCCGGTGATTTTGTTACTACGGTCGATCAAACCCTCGATCGACAGCTTTCCGAATTTTTCGCAAATCTCTTTCCTAACGACGGGATTATTACCGAAGAAAACGCTGCTTCTCGCAAACGCTATCATGCTGGCTTCGATCGACTTTGGTGTATTGATCCGCTCGATGGCACACAAGATTTTATTCATGGCGATCCAGATTATGCGGTACTGGTTGGACTGTTGGAAAATCAAAGCCCGATCGCAGGTTGGGTCTACGCCCCCGAACAAGATGCACTGTATTACGGCGGAAAAACGTTAGGAGTCTGGCAAGCATTGGGAGACGAATTGCCAGAAGTTTGTGAAATTCCAGAAGCGCGACGGAATTCGTACCGCGTGATTATCGGTGACAAGGATTTCAGAAATACTGCCGATAAGATTTCCGCCTCGATTCCTGAAATTGAACTTTTGCGATCGCCGGGTAGCTTCGGATTAAAAGTGATGAATGTAGTTTTGGGAAAAGCTGAGCTTTATCTGTATCTTAATCGTCGCGTCAAGCTGTGGGATACTGTTGCCCCGATCGCGATCGCGCAAGCAGCAGGTTTGGTTTGCCGTGATTTAGAAGGTAGTCCAATCCAGTTCACACCAGAGGTACTAGATCTCGAAAGTTTGGCGCATCAGCAAGCGATCGTCATTGGACAACCGGAAGCGATCGAGACGCTTTTACCGCGTTTGAGAGCGATTCTTGATCCCCAACTTTCTCTGTGATGTCTATCACGCGCGGAAATGGGGAACGATAACATTGACCCCTCTCCCCGTGGATCGTTCAATGCAGACTGAAGTTTTCAGTGAGCTATTTCCGTTACTGGCGGCGGCAAATCCGGAAACCCTCGATTGGTTACTCTCCGTCGCCACTGAACATGAGTACCCAACTGGCAGAGCCGTTTTGATGGAAGATGCTTGGGGAAATGCTGTATATTTCGTCGTTTCGGGCTGGGTGAAAGTGCGACGGCACTCTGGGACAGGCGAAGATGTCGCAACGCTCGCGATCTTAGGTCGCGGCGATTTTTTTGGAGAGATGGCGATTTTGGATGAATCTCCACGATCGACCGACGTGATTGCTCTGTCGAATGTCCGTTTGATGAGCATTTCGGCTCAGCGCTTTATTCAAACCCTATTCAAAGATCCGCAGCTTCATCATCGAATGCTGCAATTAATGGTGAGACGACTGCGACAAACGAATTTTAGATTTCAGCTACGGCATCAGCCCGCAGCGATTAAGTTAGTGAATACGCTGGTTGGACTCGCTGATAATTATGGGCAACCGTCTGGATCAGGCGTTGACATTTTCAATATTCCAGCGAAGGATCTTGCCGATGTGACTGATATTACGGTTGAGGAGACGAGCAAAATTCTCGAAAAGCTCGATCACAAAGGTTGGATTCAAATCAATCCCAGTAAGCAAGTGATTCATCTGGTGAATCTGAAACAGTTGACGCAGTTGGCAACCAAAAAGGGGTGAGCGCGTTTCTGAATTGCGGCATGATGGAAAGGTGAATCTTTTCTGCCGGAGTTGAGCGTTATGAATCGTGAAGAGTTTGAAGTGATCCGATCGCTACAGCCAGAAGCCGAAACCTCAAACTCTTCGCCGCCTCGCGCTTTATCTTTTCATTATTCTGTGGCGATGCCCGAACCGGAATCGCATTTATTTCAGGTAACACTGCGGATTCAGGGTTGGAAAGCGCCAACGATCGACCTAAAAATGCCAGTTTGGACACCCGGATCGTATTTGGTACGGGAGTATTCGCGGCATTTGCAGAATTTTAAATCTGAGTTGCCCTATCAAAAATTAGCAAAAAATCATTATCAAATCGAGACTCAAGGAAAAGATACGATCGAGGTTCAGTACCAGATTTTTGCAAATGAATTAACCGTTCGGACAAATCATCTCGATGAAAATCACGGTTATTTCAACGGGGCTGCACTGTTCTTTTATATGCCCGGATTTCAACAGCAACCGATTCGAGTCACGATCGTGCCACCCCGTTCAGATTGGCAAGTGATCACAGCACTGCCGGAAGTTGCAAAAAATACATTCGAGGCAAAAGATTTTGATACGTTAGTCGATAGTCCATTTGAAATTGGGCGACATCAAGTTCATCCGTTTGAAGTATTCGGAAAACCGCATCAGTTTGTGGTTTGGGGAGAAGGAAAGCTGGATGTCGATCGCATTATTCAAGACACTCGGAAAGTGATTCAAGTTGAAGCGGAAATGTTTGGCGGATTGCCCTACGATCGCTATTTCTTTCTCTTACATTTAACAGCGAATTCATTCGGTGGATTAGAGCATAAAAATTGCTGTTCGCTGATTTATTCGCGGCTCGGATTTCGAGCGAAAGAAAAGTACGATCGTTTTATTCAACTCGTCGCTCACGAATTCTTTCATTTATGGAATGTCAAACGCATTCGCCCAAAAGCCCTTGAAGTCTTCGATTATGATGGCGAAAACTACACTCCGTCACTTTGGTTTAGCGAAGGAACAACGAGCTTTTATGATTTAGTTTTTCCGTACCGAGCCGGAGTTTATGACACAAAGACTTATTTGAATGCTTTAGGGCAAGAAATTTCTCGCTATTTGACAACACCAGGGCGCTTAGTACAACCGTTGAGCGAATCGAGTTTCGATGCTTGGATTAAGCTATATCGTCCAGACGCAAACAGCGCGAACTCCCAAATTTCCTATTATCTCAAAGGGGAAATGGTGACGCTGCTGTTGGATCTAGCAATTCGGATCAAACATCAAAATCAGCGATCGTTTGATGACGTGATGCGCTCGATGTGGCAGCAATTTGGCAAAGACGAAATCGGCTTTGCTCCTGAACAATTGAAAAAGACGATCGAATCAGTTGCCGGATTTGATTTAACGAATTTCTTCGATCGCTATCTCCACGGCACAGAAGAACTTCCGTTCGATGAGTATTTAGCAGGATTCGGATTGCGACTGCGATCGAATGTGGATACCCCGAACTTATTACCGTTTGCTGGAATGACGGTGAAATCTGAAGGTGGACGGGAAATAATCAAGTTTGTTGAAGCAGGTTCGCCTGCTCAAAAAGCCGCGATTGATCCTGGAGATGAGCTACTCGCGATCGACGGATTACGAGTCAATTCTGGACAATTTGAAGAACGCTTGAAGGACTATCAGCCTGGAGATACGATCAATCTTACTGTCTTTCACAGTGATGAGTTGAAAGTGCGATCGCTCACTTTAGCAGAACCGCGTGCGACGAGCTATTCGATCGACTTTATCGAGAATCCATCCGATCTCCAGCAGCAGAACTTTGAACAATGGCTTGGTGTCTCGTTCACCTCAATCTCACGATAATATTAAAAACCAAGGAGAAAAAACAATGCTTACGACTGTTCCCTCGGAAGTTCTTACTTCGATTCAGGAAAAAGCTTCTGAGCCATTTACTTTGGAGAATTTTATTGAAAATCCTCCACAAGATACGGAATGGGTGGATGGCGAATTAGTTGAGAAAACAGGAATGACAGTTAAGCATGGAATTGCACAAGGTCGGCTTGTTCGGTACTGGAGTGAATACGCCGCCTCGAATGAGCTAGGTGGAGAAGCTTCGCCTGAAATGCCGTGTAGAACGCTTAAGCAAGGAAGACGACCTGATGTAGCTTATTTGCCACCCAGTGTCCTTACTCAAACTAGAGAGCTTAAAACTGCACCTCAAAGCTACCCTTTGATTGCAGAAGTCGCTTCACCGACAGATTATGCAGAGGAACTCTTTGCAAAAGCGATCGAGTACCTAGAGTCCGGTTGTGAAGAAGTTTGGCTCGTCTTTCCCGAAGCAAAGTTGATTATGGTGAAAACGATCGAGCAACCTTGGCAAGTATTCAACTCAGGACAAACGATCACTACTCAAAACGTTCTTAAAGGCTTTGGTATTGCCGTTGATCAAGTCTTCGCCTAGAAGCTTAGAATGCCTTGATCGCCATCTAACTCGACTGGAATTCCTACAGGTAAAGCGGCGTTTTCTCCATCGTGACCGAAGGGCAAATCGGAGACAATCGGAATTTCGAGATCAGAAAGTCGATCGCGTAATACTTCTTCGATACTGAAACTTGGAACATTCGGAGGCGGCTCACATTGGCTAAACCTGCCGATCGCAATTCCTCGAATATGCCGGAACTCTCCACATAACCGCCATTGCGTTAGCATTCGATCAATGCGATACGGCGCTTCGGTGACATCTTCGATCGCTAAAATTACTCCTGAAAAATCGGGTTGCCAAGGCGTTCCCAATAGATGCGTCGCAACTGTCAAATTTGCTGGAAGTAACAATCCAGAAGCTTTACCATTTCCCCAGCCTGATCCTTGAAGTTCAGAGATTGAACGCGAAGCGCGGTGCAAGCATCGACCTTCAACCCAATCGAATAAGCGCGTTTTTGACCAATCAGGTTCAGATGCGATCGTGGTTAACAGTGGCGCATGAACGCCCGAAATTCCTTGTTCTGCATAAGCCCAAAGCAAACTGGTAATGTCTGAAAATCCGATCAGCCACTTCGGTTCAACTGCTGGAAATCTCCATTTTTCTAACAGTCTTGCACCGCCCCAACCGCCACGAGCGCACAAGATCCCCCGACAGTCCGGATCTTTGAGAGCCGTTAGAAACTGAGTGCGGCGGTTCTCATCAGTTCCAGCAAGATAGCCGTGTCGATCGTCAAATCCCGGCATGAATTCAACTTGATATCCGCGCGCTTTCCACACTTCAACGCCTTGATTCAATGCAGTCAGTTCGCGCAGTGTGCCGCTCGGAGCAATCACACGCAGAAGATCGCCAAATTGGAGTGGGGCGGGCGGTTGACAGCGTTTCATAGAACTTGCAAATTTCGCGATTGTATCAAGTTTGGGATAGCACAATGCGATCGAGCCAAATTTCTAAGCGATCGCCCATTGCCTTTAACGAGTATTCGCGCTCGGCATGACGACGACAACTTGCGCGATCGATTTGTTCTAACTTAGAAATGGCTTCTACTAATCCACTAATGCTATCTGGTTCAACAAGCCATCCCGTTTTACCATCTTGCACAATTTCTGCGGGGCCTCCTCGACGGTAGGCAATTACTGGAACACCACAGGCTAGCGCTTCGATCGCTACATTACCAAACGCTTCGATCCAGTGTGGAGTCATTAACAATGCACGTGATTCTCCCAAAGCTTCCTGTAAATCCTGAGTTGAGAGAAAACCACAGTATTCGATCCGAGCATTCGGATAGCTCGATCGAATATGGTTCCAGTAAGCTTCATCTTGAATCACACCCCAGATTTTTAGCTCAATTCCAACTTGTTGAACCGCTTCAACGGCATCCTCTAAACCTTTTTCGGGAGCAATTCGACCCACCCAAGCTAAGTGATTTTTGGGCATTGGATTGAATTGATATTGAGACAAATCAAAGCCGTTTTTGAGATTGAAACAACGATCGCGAAACGAAAATGTTTCCGCTTGAGCCAAACTATGAACTGCGATCGTCGTGGGAAACTGTTCGGCAACTTGAGCGATCGCGTGATCCATTGCATCAGTCAGCGATCCCATACTGACTAAATGTGCAATTGGTCGTGCAAAAAAAGGCGTGAGATAGAACGGCAACCAATCGTAGGCAAAGTTAATTAGTACATCGTAATCTTGTTGAACTTGGCGTGCATAGTTCCAGAAACTGCCTAACACCGGATTTGCAGGCAGTGTGATCAAGGCATCGCGCCCTTGAGATTGGGCAGTCGTTTGAAGATTTCCCGCGATCGATACGAGCGGAATTCCCTCTAGGATCGAGCCTTCGGGAGCCACAACGGTCACGGAATGATTCAGAGAAATCAGCGATCGAGCAATATTTGTCAGCGTCAGTTCAACGCCGCCACCTAATCCGGAGCCGATCGCGCCGACTGGAGTAGAGAGTAGTAATAATTTGAGCGAAGACGATCGAGACACAAAATTTTATCGTGGAGTGCTTTTTTACTCTACGGCAAACTCTCCGGTGGACTGACTGAATTTTTCAGCAGAGGCAATGAATCGTTAGGAGTCGATCGAATTCGATTCAGTTGCCCTAATGCCCATTTCGCCGTTTCTTGTACATCTTTATCCGAATCTTCGGTCGCTTTGTGCAGTAAATTGCTGATCTGCGAAACCATATCATAAACGCGAGTTAAATCTCGAATTGCGTTTTTCCGCACTTCTGAATTTTCGTCTTGTAGTGAGATCGCTAGCGCGCGCGTCATCGGTTTGAGCGTCCGAGTGCCAATCTCTGACAGGGCTGAGAGGATTAAGCTCCGCTGTTTGGAATCTGAATCGACCAGGAGATCGACCAACGGCTGAACGGCGCGGGTATCTCCACGTTGTCCAAGTTCCCAAATTACTTTTCGTCGCTTCACGGGGTCAGGCGCGCGCAGATCCTGAACCAGTTCATCAACGATGTTGACTCGCGCGAGACGAGTCGTTTCTTCCAGCTTTGGAGGCGGAACCGGGGCAGATTTGGGAGGCTCGACCACTTGCAGCAGCGTTTCTAATGCCTCAGCTTGTCGCAGCGTTTCAGTCTGCATGTGCCCGTTACCGTTGCGAGTGGGAAAATCTGGTTTTGGGGCAGAATGATTTGTGCCGTTTAGACTTGATGATTGCGGCGGTGGAACGGGCTGAGGATCAGGTGCAGCAGATTCTAGAAGCTCAGAAGTTGAGCAATCGTTTCGCTTCAGAACGAACACGGTCACGGCTCCAACAATGCTCGTTGCACCAATTCCGCCTAAGAACAAAGGCGATGCCCAAAATGGCACAGTTGCTTGCTGTCCACTGTTTGTAAGGAGTGGGGGCTGAGCTTGAACCGAGCGCGCAGACAGGCTGAAACAAGCCGCACAAGTGACGATCAGGAGTCGAGGGCGAATCATAGCTGAATCCAGAACGGAAGGTCATCTCGCCATCTGACGCTCAAGGCTAAGAGTCAGAATCGGGTAGAGTCGTAATTTCACTGAGATTTGATTCGGCTTGCGGTAGCAATTGCCTATTCTCGGCTATGTTACCCTGAACTTCTTCGATCGACTCAGAAATTGATCCGCTCAGTTTTTCGCTCAAGACATCGCGCTGATTGATTAGATAAATACTGACAAGCGTTAATCCAACTCCAATCCATTGAATCGGACTCAAGATTTCTGCTAAGAAAAGGTTTCCAAACAGCAGCGCGAATACGGGTGTCAAAAACGTCAGCGAACTCAGACTCGTTAAACTTCCACTTGCAGCAAAATAGAAAAATAAACCGTAAGCGATCGCGCTGCCAAAAATGGTTGAATACGAAAGCGATGCCCAATTCGCCGCAGTTAAATTGCTCCATTGCCCACTTTCTAATTGGCTGGACAATCCAAATAGCGGTAATCCCCCTAAAACCATGTGCCATCCGGTCGCCGCGATCGGATCTGCATACTGACAGACGTAGCGCGAAAGAATCGTTCCAACTGCCATCGATAACGCCGCGAGTAGCATCAACCACTGTCCGTTATCAAACAAGCCCGCGAGTAAATCAGTAAAGGAGTTGACATTGATCATCGCATCTCCAAGCCGAGATCCAGCGGAGAGGATCAATTCTTCAGGCAGTCCGAGCAGAGTGATTCCGCCAACGCCGATCGCGAGTCCCAACCAGCCCCAAACTCCAATCTTTTCCCCAAATAACCACAGCGCCATTAACGCCACCGCTAACGGTTGCGAATCGATCATCACCGATCCCAATCCCGCGCCCGTTCTCATTAATCCTTGCGCTAGAAATCCTTGAAACAGCGCTCCATCGACTAGCGCAAACAAACTAATCCAGAGCCATGCTGCCCATCCTTTCGGCTGCGATCGATTCATCCAAATCGCGGCGAGTAGCACCAAAATCCCCGCAGGCAGTAAGCGCACTCCTGCCATGAAAAACGGGGTCGTATTGGGAATTACGCCTTTCATCGCGACCATTGCAGTTCCCCAAAGGAAAAACGGTGCAATTAATAAAAGGGGAGAGCGAGATTTAGTCAGCATAAGGATTTGAGAATGCAGTTCTTCTCATCTTAGTAAATTATGTAGATCTGTTAAGTAGTCTTTGTCGCAATGTCGATCGCTTTGATTCTGAAAGGAAACGTTAAAATCGGTTTAACTTGTGATGGTTAAAGCATTATGGTTCGGTTGTTTAAGCGTGGGTTGCGAAAACAGATTGCTCGGATTGAAGTTAAAGGCGCGATCGCGGGCGCAACTCGAAATCGAGTGTTAGCAAATCTCAAAACCGTGGAAGAGCGAGAATTTCCGGCGTTGCTGCTGAGAATTGACAGCCCTGGCGGAACGGTAGGCGACTCGCAAGAGATTTACGAAGCACTAAAGCGATTGGGACAAAAGATCAAAATCGTTGCAAGCTACGGCAATATTTCCGCATCGGGTGGCGTTTATATCGGGATGGGCGCACAGCACATCATGGCAAACCCCGGAACGATCACCGGGAGCATTGGCGTGATTTTACGCGGAAATAACATCGAGCGATTACTAGAGAAAGTCGGTGTTTCGTTCAAAGTAATTAAATCCGGTCCTTACAAGGATATTTTGTCGTTCGATCGAGAATTGACCGAGCCAGAACAAAAAATTCTGCAAGAACTGATCGATGTCAGTTATTCTCAGTTTGTTCAAACTGTGGCACAATCACGCAATCTACCTGAAGAAACGGTGCGAACTTTTGCAGATGGGCGAATTTTTACCGGACAGCAAGCCGTTGGTTTAGGAGTAGTCGATCGCTTGGGAACCGAGGAAGATGCCCGTCGTTGGGCATGTGAACTGGTAAATTTAGATCCAGAGAAAACTAAGACATACAGTTTCGAGGAGAAAAAATCTTTGGTGAATCGGTTTACCTCGAACGATCGACTAGACGGATTGATCGGAGCCTTACCGCCGCTGATTGTCGGTATGGACTGGTTGGAGTTTGAACTGGAAACTTGCGGGCTGCCTCTGTGGTTGTACCGCCCTTGAGCGTAAAGAATCAGGCAGTGATCCGGATTCAACCGTTCTCCGTTCGTTGATAAGCTAGGGACGGACTAGCAAGATTAGGAGGATAGAGACGTGCATTGGCGAGTACGAGCAATTCGGGGAGCGACTACCGCTTCAGACAATACGATCGAGGCAATTCGTGAAGCGGTTACAGAACTATTAGATGAGTTGGAGGCATACAACCACCTCGACCCGGACGAAATCGTCAGCGCTACGTTTACTGTGACCCAGGATCTTGATGCGATTTTTCCAGCCGCGATCGCGCGCGAGCGTTCCCACTGGGCAAATGTGCCGCTGATCGACGTGCAGCAAATGTACGTCAAAGGCAGTTTAGAACGCTGCATCCGGTTTCTGATTCACTTCAATACGCCTGATCCAAATGTGAAGATTCATCACCCGTATCTAAGACATGCGAAAAACCTGCGGCCGGATTGGTCATTGACCTCGATCGCAGGTTCACAGAATTAACCAAAAAGGGCGGTTGCTATCCGCCCTTCTGCATTTCAGAGTCTAACTACACATTCGTTTTAAGGTCAGCGCTGCGCTCAGCAAAGTACTTGTTCAAGAAAGTGCTGGCTAGAGATAGAATGAACGGCGCGACCAAGAAGGAAACTAAACCGTGCGCTTGGAAGCCTGGAACCAAAGCAGCAGCCAAGGTGAAACAAATCCCGTTAATTACGATCGAGAATAACCCCAAAGTCAGCAAATTAATCGGCAACGTCAACAGCGACAAAAGCGGTTTTACAAAGGTATTCACCAACCCAATCGCGATACCAGCAATCAACGCAACTGCAAAACTTTGAATATTTACACCGGGTAACACAATGTCCACCACGAGCAAGCTGAGCGCCGTTACCAAGGTCGTTAGAAAATATCCCATTTCGTTTTCCTCGTAATTAATAACATTATTTGTAATTGCAATTTTGGCGTAGCAATCAAGGGGTCATCCTCTCCATCCAGGCAGATATTCAAACGCCCCAAATTTCTTGTCAAAATTTGGGGCGTTTGAATTAATCAGCGATCGTACTTTCGGGAATTTCTGGCTTCGGTTTAGGATGAATCCGAATACCTAAGAAAATATCGTAGACGAATCCAAGAAAATCTTCTTTCAAAAGTCCGATCGACTGAGGCGATCCTTTTTCGTCTAGAATCGGTTTTGCTGCGTGGTATGCCGCTTCGTACTTATACCAAGGCACAGCGGGCCAAAGATGGTGAACCAAGTGATAGTTCTGCCCTAAAATTAGCCAGTTGAGAACTCGACTCGGATAAACTCTGGCATTTTTCCAGCGATCGCGTTCTTTAAACGGGCGATGCGGCAAGTAGTCAAAGAACAGCCCAAGAACTAAACCAACGATCGCCAGCGGAATAAACCAGAAATTAAACACATAGCCCAAAAAGTGGTACTGGCAAGCGACGTAGATGACAAGCGCTAAAGACAAACGCGCCAAAAACCACTCAAAAAGTTCATTCTTGCGCCAGAGTTTGCGCTGAAAGAAAAAGAACTCGTGATACATGAAGCGCGCATTGATAATCCACAGCGGCCCGAAGGTTGAAACCACATGATCGGGATCGTTTTCGGGATCATTGACATTACCGTGGTGCTGAATGTGGACACGCGTAAACACTGGATATGAGAAGCACAGAAAGAAAGCGCTTCCATGACCGAGAACAGCATTCATCACTTTATTTCGGTGGGCGACTCCATGACAGGCATCATGAATTACCGTACCGATTAAATGAAGTGCCACCGTATTCAGACAAAAACAGACCCAATCGACCCAACCCCAACACCAGTAACCCAAAGTTGTGAGGATGGCAATTGCGATCGACACCAGAAATATCAATAACGTTGGATTAAAATCGCCGGGCGCTCCCAGCAATTCCCTTGGAATGGTCAGGGGCTTCGTTGCCGCCTCCGACATCACACCGTCTCTCCTTGCGAATACTTTGCGTATTGTACGATACGCACTGTGGTTAAGTTAAGTAAAGCAGGCTTCAAGATACCTCAGCAATCCTCCTAAAGTTGAATCGTCTGCCCAACTTTTAGAACTTGAAGCTTGGTTTTTACTTTTTGTCGATCGAGTTCCGCTTGAAACGCTTGAGGCGTTCCAGTGAGCGCGGGAAATGTGCCGAAGTGCATCGGAATTACGACATCGGGCTTCACATAATTAACTGCCGTAGCTGCGCGTTTTGGTCCCATCGTGAAGTGATCCCCGATGCAAGTCAGCATCACAGAAACTTTGCGAAACTGAGGAATTAGCGCCATATCTGTAAAGACATCGGTATCGCCCGTGTGGTAAATCACAGGACCATTCTGAAGCGTGATCAAAAATCCACCGGGATTTCCGGCGAACTGTGCTGGACTACCATCGGATGCTACCGCTGAACTATGAATGGCTGGAATAAAAGCAATCTTCACTTCATTATTCAGAAGCGTCAGTTCACCGCCAAAATTTCCTTGAGTATCAAGACTGACAAGATTTTTCGGATAGCCTGAACTCACTAATGTTTGTCCCAAGTCTGCTGTGCTGACCAGGGGCGCGTTCGTTTTTTTGGCGATCGCGATCGCATCACCAACATGATCAAAGTGACCATGTGTGATCAAAATCAAATCGGCTCGATTGAGATTCGCAAGTTCGGTCTTACCGTTTGGGTTGACAGGATTGGTCAGCCAGGGATCAATCCAAAGAACCTTACCAGCGGGTGTAGTGAGCTTGAATGCGGATTGCCCAAACCATTGCAGTTGAGTTTTTCCAGCAGCAGATGCGCTTCCTGTGTGCGTAGTTGTACTGAGAACTAGAACGGCGATCGCGAACACAGCGGGAATCATGACCTGAAGAAATCGTTTGAAATTCATAGCTTAATCTCGTACCAAAGATGTCTTTATTTGAGACATCGGATTTTAAGGGAAATTCTAGGCGATTACGGAGATATTTGCCAAACTTCACGGTTGACAACCGAGCGAAACTTTTGATCTTTTTGTCGAACAGGCTATAATCGGAGGCAGTTAAACGCCGCTGATGCCCAGTCAAAATTAGTCTGCTACATGAGTTCCTGTTTTAGTGGTTTGCGGAGTCGAGGCATGAATCAGACGATCGAAAAATGGTTAACGATCGGGGCGCTTGTCGGTTGGGTGGCTTCGATCGGAAGTTTGGTTGGATTGGCGGTTCGGGCTGCCTCTCCCGCGGTAGCTTTGCGTCCAGTTCAGGTTTCGAGTTTGCACTTAGCGAGTCGAAATGATCTTGAAATTCACACTCAAGCCAAGCCAACAGCATTAGATTCACTTGCGATTCAGCGAAGAATCGCAACGATCGCGATTCCGATGGACACCTCGAAAGGCTATTGGGTAGATTCGCTGCGGGAACGATCAAGCAGTTCAGCGAAGTGGATGAGCCAGCGATCGCACTAAAGTTCCTGATAGGCTATCTAGATTGAGGTCTGTCAAATTCCCTTATGATGAAGCTGACGACGCGCGGACATTACAGCGTGAAAGCGTTACTGGACTTGTGTTTTCAGCCAGACTATGGACCTGCTTCGGTCAAGGCGATCGCCGATCGACAAGATCTCCCGGCTCCTTATTTAGAGAAACTTCTAATCGAAATGCGTCGAGCCGAACTGGTTCACTCGATTCGGGGCGCACAAGGTGGCTATCAACTGGCGCGGCATCCCGCCGAAATCTCATTGGGACAAATTCTTGCAGCAGTCGGTGAAAGTGTAGAGCCTTTGTCACGGCACACGCCCGATGATGCTCAAGCAGAAGATTGGGTGGCGTTTAGCGTGTGGAATCGACTGTACAAAAAGCTGCAAGACGCGCTGTACAGCATCTCGCTAGAAGATTTATACTACGATGCGCGTAGTTGGCAGGCATCTCAGGGAGAAGAAGCGAGCTTTGTGGTTTGAGGCAGGCTGGATTTTAATCGGAGCGGCAGTGCTGGATTTTTGCATTGGTGATCCGTGGGGATGGATTCATCCGGTGCAAGTGATGGGGTGGTCGATCGAGCAATTTAAAGCGATCGCGTTTCGCCTCACTAAAAATCCGACTGCGCTGCGAGTAGCGGGAGTGGTCTTGACGATCGAATTAATTTCTGGAAGCAGTGCGATCGCTTGGAGTTTAATTGCGATCGCGAATCGAATTCATCCGATCTTAGGAAGCGCGATCGCGATCGTTTTATTAGCCAGTTGTTTCGCAGGACGGAGTTTAAGGACTGCCGCAGACGATGTTCTAGAATCGCTTTCTCATTTGGAACAAGCGCGATCGCGCTTACGGTTATACGTAGGGCGAGATACCGAAAATTTATCGGAATCGGAAATTCTCAGAGCTGTTTTAGAAACCGTGACTGAAAATGCTGTTGATGGTGTGCTGGCTCCGTTGTTTTATGCGTTGATTGGAGCATTTACGCCTGTAGGGAGTGCTGGACTTGCGATCGCCTACAAAGCCGCAAGCACACTCGATTCGATGATCGGTTATCGAGAAGCACCTTTCACTGATCTCGGTTGGTTTAGTGCAAAAACTGACGACATCTTGACTTGGCTGCCTTGTCGCTTCACCGTGTTCACGTTGGGTTTGATTTCCGGGAAGCCGTTTGAGGTTTGGCGATTGTGCCGACGAGACGCGCCGAAAGATGCAAGTCCCAATTCCGGATGGAGCGAGTGTGTTTATGCTGCGATTTTGGGTGTTCAGGTTGGAGGAGTAAACTATTATCGTGGAGTTGAGAAGCATAAACCTTTGATGGGGGAACCGCTGCAACCGATTACGATCGAGACCATTCACCGGGCTACGAATCTAACGCGATCGTGCTTTCTCATTTGGTTCGCGATCGCGCTATCAATCCTGTACATTTAGCATCATGCCGTTTCAAGAACTACAGTCAATTTTAGGCGCGATCGAGCCGCACTATCAGTCTTCAGAACGCCAGCAGCTACAGCGCATTCTGGAGATTTGGACAGAATTAGTCAATGATGCGACTCATGCTCAACCGATCGCGATTCAGCGCAACATTTTAGAAGTAGCGACCGCTAGCCCGGTCTGGACACAAACGCTGATATTTGAGCGCCCCATGATTTTGAGAAAGATTCGCGATCGTTTATCGATTAACTTGAATGACATTCGATTTTCGACGGTACAGTGGCGATCAAAGCAGGCTGAAATCCCTGTAGAATCTGACCCTTGGCAGAGTCATCCGAGTCGTTTACCGGATCAGATGCCAGAGATTAAAACTCAACTCGCGCTATTTAGCAATGCGAAAACTGCCTTTGATCGCTGGTCGTCGATCGTGCAGAATCGCGCTCAGCATTTACCGCTTTGTCCAGAGTGCAGTAGCCCCACACCGCCGGGTGAACTTGAGCGCTGGTCGGTTTGTGCGATTTGCGCTGCGAAACGCTAAACTAACACGCAACCAGTTCTCTTCAATGCTGTGCTTCAAAACGCTTTCTTGAAGTTTCTCTCTTTCTGTCTGGGCGGATGGATCTTACTCACGGTCATCGCACAGCTTGGAGCAGAAATTTTTTGGTTTCAAGAGGTTGGATATCTGCCTGTCTTTTTGCTGAGAATTGCGACTCAAGGAGTGTTCTGGCTCATTGTAGCTGGCGTGACGATCGCATATTTTCGACTCAACTTAAAGACGGTCGATCGATTGAAGTATGAGCCGACAACCGACGCGAAACCGAACACCATTCTTGCTCTACGATTGAGATCATTACTGCCGCTAACGTTCGGATTAAGCTTGTTAATCGGGTTCATGCTGGCTCATTATGGTCAATCCGCATGGCGCTACTGGCAAGCAAATCCCGCAATAACAGTGACGTTGTTCGATTTGGGCGCGATTGGGCAAATCGCTCAGCAATTCAGTACTCAAATCTGGTATCCGCTCATCGCGATCGCTGCTGCAATTTCAATTCTGATTTATCCTCAGTTTTTACTGAACGCGATCGCAATTGTATTTGGTTTGCTGTTGAGCTTTTTACTGTCTCAGCATTGGATCGATGTATTGCAATATTTTTATCCAACTGCGTTTAATGCAACAGAACCTTTATTTAATCGCGATATTAGCTTTTATATTTTCGCCCTTCCCGTTGCAGAATTGCTTTCACTTTGGCTGGTTGGACTGTCGCTATACGGGCTAACGTCGGTGAGTCTCAGCTATCTTCTATCGGGAAATAGCTTGAGTGAAGGACGATTTCCAGGATTTTCACCCGCGCAACAGCGGCACTTGTTTGGAGTCGGTAGTTTATTCATGTTTGCTGTGGCGTTTAGCTACTGGCTGAGTCGCTACGAACTGTTGTACTCAACGCGCGGTGTCACTTACGGCGCAGGTTACACTGACATTCACGTTCAGTTACCCGCCTACATTGCGCTGGGAATGACTGCATTCGCGATCGCGCTCTACCTTTTCTGGCGCTGGACATTCTGG
>CAXTDB010000082.1:0-15730 GCA_964242045.1 uncultured Leptolyngbya sp.
CCCAAGATAAGTTTCCCCCGTGCGCTGGACGAACCAAAATTGCTTCCTGCCAATTTACAACGATGAACGAATCAAACTTATTCTTCGGGTGCCACTTTCTCTTTGAACAGCTTGCCCGCCGAAAATGCCGGAACGCGAGTTGCCGGGATTTCCATTTTGTCTCCGGTTTTCGGGTTGCGTCCTTCCCGCGCTTTGCGTTCGCGCGATTCAAACGAGCCGAAACCCACTAACGTTACTTTATCGCCTGATGACACTGCATCGACGATCGTTTCGATCGCTGCCGATAGGACTGCATCGGCTTGCTTTTTCGTAACACTTGCTTTTTCTGCCACTGCATCAACGAGTTCACCTTTATTCATAATAGTCTCCCAAGAGAATTAGAGAAGGGTTTTCTGTCTCATTTGAGACAGGTTTTTGAAGTTCGAGTTAGGAGAGTTCAGATCGTCTGAAACTCCGATTCCCTCGAAATTTCAATTGCTCATTCTATAGGCTGTTTCTAAAAAGTGAACGTCTGAAAGCTTTAAGTTATATGGATTTGAGAATTATTTTCCGATTTTTCGGGTTTTGAGTGAGTATTTGTGCTTAAAGAATTAGTTTTTCTGATCAAAGATTGCTGAAGGTTAACGATTTGGCAATATTCATCAGCGATCGAGAGTGATTGAGAAAAGCGCGATCGACTCACTGATTCAGTCTCACTTAAGACAGCCTAGAGAACAAAAGAATTTGAGAAGACGATAAGATAGAGACGCTCTAACTTTCAAATTCCGGAATGAACATTTCAGACAATCCAACTAATATCGACATCCGCGATGCCTTGCTACAACTGGGTGAAAAAGTTGAGTAGCTTGATGAAAAGTTTGATCAAAAATTTGACAAGCTAGAAGAGAAAGTAGACAGACTTGATTACAAATTTGATGTCTATCAGAAGGGCACGGATGCAATGGTGCGGATGGCAACCACGACTATTATTGCTGCCGCTTCAGTTGTCGTTCTATCTAATCTCAGTCCAGCGATCGCAACATTAGTTACAGCACTCACGACAAACTAGCGATCGACTATTTCCCAAACTCAAATCTGATCCGGATCAACTCCCATTTGCCGCAATCGTTCTGCCAATTCATTTGCTCGCTGTTGCGCCTGATCTGCTCTCGATCGTTCTTGCTGAAGTTGTTGATCGAGTTCGATATAGCTCAAAAACTTCTCACCATCCGGGCGATAAATCTCCATTGGGTTCAGTGTGACATCGAATTGAATCCCAAGTCGAGGACTGGTATAGACTGAGAAATCTCCGATCTCTTCTAGAAAGACTTCTCTTCGGAGCCAGCCGCGTAGCCGATTCGTGTCTGGATCGTAGAGATAATACTCTTCGACATTGTAGCGATCGTAAAACAATAATTTCTGATCCATCTCCTGTTGCGTATTGTTCGGAGACAAAATCTCAAACACAACTTGGGGCGAAATGTTTCCTTCTCGATGTTGAATGTAAGAACCTCGCGCCGCACCATTTACCCCAAGCGGATCGCCTTTTGGTCTGCCAAACACAACCATTGCATCCGGTGCAACCCGAATGTTTACTTTTCCTTCGACCGGATACCAGAGCAAATCGCCTGCTACAAAGACATTCGGATCGGCTTTAAACATCAAGTCTAAATTCTTCTTGATTAAAACAATCCATTCAAACTGCTTGGTATTGTCCGACATCGGCTTGCCGTCGCTATCCGGGTAAATCAGTTCCGATTCGACTTCAGCAACCATAATCTACATCCAATCGACTGCAAATTTTCGTTCTAGCAAGCCTAAACCGAGATCATCGGAAGAAAGCGATCGTACTTCATACAGCGCCATCATATCTTTCAAGCTTGGATTGCCCCGACTCGCTCCGGTCAAACCTTTCGCAATCAACAAGCCGCAAACTCCCTTGGTTTTTTTGCACCGCTGATCCCATTTTTTCCGCGCTTGGGCATGAGTCGGATCGTCTTCTTCAAACTCACCGAACAGATGTAAATCTCCGTTCTGCGTTTGCAGCAATCCCAAATCATAGCGATCGCCCATAAACGGATCAGACCCTGGATTAAAACAAATTCCACCCAGTCCGCCCGCTGCTTCAATTTCTTCGATCATCTGCTTCGCTTTCGGGCGCGATGTCTGAATCAGAATAATCGGCAAACCGTCACCCGCTTGCGTCGGTGCATCGAGTTGGAAATGATCAGCGCCCGATCGCAGTTGTTGCACCATGTCCCACGGCACAACGCCCAAGCTTAAAAACGAATTTTCGGGAACTAAATCATCCCGAATCATCGGCATCTCACTTAGATCCGGTTCATCATCGTCGACCATTGCATACAGTTCTTCAGCCACTTCCGGCAGCGTTGACACCTTGACCGAAATCGTGTCGCCTTCGGGAGAAGGAATCTTGAATCGGCTGCTAATTGCGGGAAAATCATCGTTCGTCAACTTGCGGCGATGACTCTTTAAAAATCGATGAAACGCTTCTAGCGTCACGAGAAACGCCATCGCTTCTTCTTCATAGAGAAACGATCGAATCCCTTCCAACGGATGCAAATTGCCGAAGACGGGTTTGAGAACTGGTTCGAGCGGCAGCATTTCTAGATCGTCGTCATCGAACTCTTCATCGTCGTCATCGGTTTCGTAAGTGAGAAACAAACAATCTTGAGCTAAGAACGCTTCTTCCATTCGATCCATCGAATCATTTGAAAGAACGCGCTGGCGGAATTGCTTTAGCGAATCGAGCGATCGGTAAAGCAAAATTCCATATTCCATGCCCAGCATTCCCATGACTGACGCATAGACGCAGCCTAAATCCCAGCGATTTAACTCGATTTCTAAAATCTTGTGATCTGGCAAAAGCGACCAAGGCGCATCTTCCCACAGCAAATCTGCTTTCGCGAATAGTTCTTCTGCAAACTGCGGCGGCAGTGCAGGCGGACGAGAATTGGTCGCATCCTGAAAGCCTCGAAAAATCTCATCAATCAGCGGCAATTCCGGCACGTAATCCAGCGTAATATCGAGATCTTGAAGCACACCTCTTAGATAAAAGAGCGTTTCTCGATCGCGCACGACAATCTTTTGCGGTCGAGCAGGTTTCGCGGGATTATGGGGATGCTCCATCGCGCGGAGTAACGTTCTGACGATCGCTTCATGTCCAGTTTCGATCGGGACGACATCCATCGCCCGCACCATACCCTGCGAGCCATCCACCCAAAGAATACATTCTCCGTCTGCTGCTGGAGACTCAGACCAGGCAGGATCGATCGGCGCACCGGAAGTCAGCACCCGTCGATCGCCTTCCCAGACCGAGGAAATCTGCGGCAACTCTAGCAAACGACGATGAGTAGAAGGGTTGAGACCAGTCATAAACGCGCGCCATGAACACAACGAGAGAATGCTGCTCAGGAAGCAGTAGACTTTATCTTAATCTGTTCAACTCATCTCAGCACCGAAACGATTAAGGTTCTGCAACGTTTCTGAATGAAGGGTTCTCGTTTCGATCAAGTACTCTCTAAAAGTTCCTCGACAAACTGATAAAGCTCGGTTTCCGATCGCGCTTCTAGCTGCATTTCTTTCAGCCCGATCAAGCCTTTTGCTAACTCTGGCGCGCGGTTTTTATAGTGATTGTGGGCAGCGAGTAAGTCTGTGAATACTTCTTGTTCGATCTGAGTGCGACTGGCATCTTCAGCGATCGGCGACGCATATTCGACCGAATCCGCCTCGTATTTCAGCAAGAAAATTAGCGCCTGACTTAACTGCTGCAATTCTTGCTGAAGGTGGCGCGTGTCTAAATCTAATCGATCGAATCCGACTTGTCCTTCGATCCGCAGTTCTACCATCGGCTGAATTTCTGGATCGAGTTCACCGGACTGAATCGCAGCTTGCACGAGTGCGATCGCGCTTTGTTCAATCTCTTCGGTGCTTTCTTGTCCGCGCGCTTTTAGCTTTAATCGCACCCACGGACGCTGATAATAATCTTGCTTTAATTGAGCATCAATTCCTTGATCACTGAGTTCAACCAAGAAAACACCACGATCGTAGTTTGCTTCTTCAACGCTGTTCGCTTCAGTTGAGCCAGGATTAAAAATCCAGCCTTGCTCGATATAGCTCTTATGAATATGTCCGAGTGCTAGATAATCAACGCCTGCCTGTTTGAGTGGCAATAAATCTGTGTATCGCATTGCTCCCTGATAGCGTGCAATCTGCCCTTCTAGCCCTTGGTGAAACAACATCACCGTCTGTCCTGGACTGGGTGGAAGTTGCTGCATCGCTTCTGCTAATCGCTCGATCGCTCTCGGTGCAGAGGCTCCATACCAGCGCGACCCCAACACTCTCACACCACAATCGAGGTCAATGTATCCGCCCGAAGTTCCGTTCCACATTTCGTATACGACACCGCCTTCACCAGAGCGATCGGGTTCAAGCAAAATCACCAAATCATCTTCAGCGAGATACTTCAACCAGTTCGTCACGGTGCCATACGGACGATTATCGTGATTTCCTTCGATCGCAATCACTGGAATTCCTGCATCTCTCAACGATTGAAAACAGATTTTTGCCTGGTTGAGAATGTTCGGCTGAATGATTCGATGTTCAAATAAATCACCCGCAATAATCACAAAATCAACTTGGGCATCGATCGCATATTTCTGCAATGCATCTTCAAACGCGAGGAAAAAATCCTTGGTGCGTTCTTTGCTGTCATATTTATCAAATCCCAAATGAATATCAGCAAGATGAAGGAATCGCGGCATAACATTCACAACGCTCAGCAAGAACAAGTTTACTGTCTAAATCTCGATCGTGCTGCATTAAAATCACAGATGATTTTTGCCAGATCCCAGATCTTCTATACTCTGATGCATGTTATCAGCTACCGACGATTACGAGAATTTCAGGAGCAGCATTCAAACTGTACGGATGCACTAGATAATTGGTTCAAAGTTGCCTCAAAAGCAGGTTGGGATAACTTGATAGAGGTACAGTCTACTTTTCCGCAAGCTGAAGCGGTTGGTAACTTTACTGTTTTCAACATTAAGGGAAATACATATCGCCTAATTGTTAGCATTGACTACGAGAGGCAACTGGTTTACGTCAAATACGTTCTCACTCATGCTGAGTATGACAAGGAGAAATGGAAAAATGACCCTTACTTTTGACTCTGATCGCTATCAAAAATTACTGTCCCAGTATCAACCGAAGCTGATCAAGACCGAAGAAGAAAACGAGAAAGCCTTGTCGATCGTAGAAGAATTAATGCACCGTTCAAATTGCACTCCCGAAGAAACGGCGCTCTATGAACTATTAATTACGCTGATTGAAAAATTTGAACGAGAATATTATCTACCGAGCGACCCAACTCCCGAATCGATGTTGCAGTTTCTTATGGAGCAGCATCAACTAGAGCCAAAAGATTTGGTTCAGATTTTTGAATCTGAAGATTCAGTCATTTCAGTACTTCAGCATAATCAAGAAATTACAACCTCTCAAGCAAAAGCGCTCGGAAAACTATTTCACGTTGAGGCTGGACTCTTTGTTTAAGTCAACATCGATCGAAATATCACGCGCGATCGTGTCCTGAATACGGCATAATGAGGAGGTTTTCAAATTTTCAGCCCCACTTTCAAGCGATATGCGTACCCAGTACTGTGGTCAACTTCGAGCAAGCAACATTGGTGAAACGGTCACTCTGTTTGGATGGGTGGATCGACGACGCGACCACGGGTATGTGATCTTTATCGATTTGCGCGATCGCGAAGGAATTGTCCAAGTCGTCAGCGATCCCGAACGCACCCCGAATTCTTACAAAGCAGCGGGCGATTTGCGAAATGAATACGTAATTAAAATCGTCGGACGAGTCACCAAACGCCCGGATGAATCGCTTAATCCAAAGATTCCAACCGGAGAGATCGAGATCTACGCGGATCAAATCGAGATTCTCAACGCCGTTCGTAAACAACTCCCGTTTCAAGTGTCGGCGGCTGAAACTGAATCGGTGCGGGAAGAGTTGCGGCTGAAATATCGCTATCTGGATTTGCGACGCGATCGTATGAGTCGCAATCTTCAACTGCGGCATCAATTAATCAAAGCGATGCGGCGATTTCTAGAAGATAGTGAAGGCTTTGTCGAAGTTGAAACGCCAATTTTGACGCGATCGACTCCCGAAGGCGCGAGAGATTACTTAGTGCCATCGCGAGTAAATGCGGGTGAATGGTACGCCTTACCGCAATCGCCGCAGTTATTTAAGCAATTGCTGATGGTGTCGGGACTCGATCGCTATTATCAAATTGCTCGATGCTTCCGCGATGAAGATTTGCGCGCAGAACGTCAGCCCGAATTTACCCAGTTAGACATGGAAATGAGCTTTATGAGCCAGGAAGAAATTCTGGATCTGAATGAAAAGCTCGTGTGTCACATTCTCAAAACCATTAAAGGTGTTGAACTGCCTCGTCCGTTCCCGCGTTTAACATACGCCGAAGCAATGGATCGATATGGCAGCGACAAGCCCGATACTCGATTCGGATTAGAGCTTGTCAATGTTTCCGATGTCGTGCAAGATTCTGGCTTCAAAGTCTTTGCGGATGCAGTGAAAAAAGGTGGACTCGTCAAAATCCTACCGATTCCCAACGGTAACGAAGCGATCTCGAATGTGCGGATCAAACCCGGTGGCGATGTGTTCAAAGAAGCATCAGAAGCAGGCGCGCGTGGACTCGCTTACATTCGAGTTCGAGACGATGGCGACATTGATACGATCGGAGCCATCAAAGACAACTTGACTGAAGCCCAAAAACAAGAAATTCTCACCCGTACTGATGCGAAACCCGGACATTTGTTATTGTTTGCAGCGGGCGATGCGGCGACGGTGAATAAAACGCTCGATCGCTTACGTCAATACATTGGCAACGAACTTGGAATGATCGATCCCGACAAGCTCAACTTGCTTTGGATTGTCGATTTTCCAATGTTTGAGTGGAATGCAGATGAGAAGCGATTAGAAGCATTGCACCATCCGTTTACTGCACCGCATCCCGATGATGTGGACGATTTGACAACAGCCCGCGCTCAGGCTTATGACTTAGCATTTAATGGCTTTGAAGTCGGTGGCGGCAGCGTGCGGATTCATCAACCCGAACTGCAAGCGAAAGTGTTTCAAACGATCGGGATTTCCGATGAAGAGGCACAAAATAAATTCGGCTTCTTGCTCGAAGCGTTTGAATACGGCGCGCCTCCACATGGGGGAATTGCTTACGGACTCGATCGCTGGGTGATGCTGTTATCGGGTGAAGATTCGATCCGCGATGTGATTGCCTTTCCGAAGACACAACAAGCCCGTTGTTTGCTCACCAGCGCTCCGTCTAGCGTCGATGACAAACAATTGAAAGAGTTGCACGTTGCTTCTACCGTCAAGCCCAAACCGTGAGGAAAGCTTGCAAAAGCGAATCGAGCGATCGCGCTTGTCGTGGAATATCAGCCCTAGTTTGTTGAGGTTAATCCTATGCGATGGGAAGGACGATCGCGTGAGTGTTACAGATAGATTTCGCTACGATGCCCGATTCGATGTACAGTCAGAATTTCAGTTGCTTCGCTGAATGTGTAGAGAACTCGATAATCGCCGACTCTGAGTTTGAAAAGACCGCCCAAGTCTCCTGTGAGTGCGATCGGATTGAGTTCGTCAAAGTGATCTGCTAGCCAATGGAGTTTGCGAAGGATGCGCTTTTGGTTGTTTTGACTGAGTTGATTGAGTCCAGAAATTGCTTCATCCGTGAATTCGATCGAATAGTCCATCACCAAGTTAGTCCAAATCTCTTGGCGACTTCTTCAGCGGGAATTCCTCGCTCCCCAGCTTGGGTTCGCCGCATCGATTCAATCAATTGTTGTTTGATTTCCGGGTGGATTTCTTTACCTTCATCTGGATCATCCAAGAATTCTTCAAGGGTCTCCAAGACGGTTTCTCGAATGAGTGCTTTGAGTTCTTCAGTGGTGAGATCTTTAACTTGCATGATCAAGGAATCGAGAGGTTTCTCTTAGTTTACTGCGTTTAGATTGAGCGATCGTAGTCCTCTCTCAATCAAACAGGATCACCTACTCGTCCATCGCGGCGAAGTGGTCTTGTAAGAGTTTGTGGATGAAGCGGTAGCGACCGCCGATGCGCTGGAGGAACATGCGCTCTGTGGCGTAGTTGAGGAAGCGGGCGTAGTTCCAGGGGATGGCGCGGTTGAAGAAGAGGACGAGGCGGAGAGAGAAGTGTTGAATGCAGGCTTGCCCGCCGCCTTCTTGAAAACTGAGCCAAACCAGGCTAGCAAGACAACTTGCTAGGACTCTAGCTGTGTCGCCCTTGTTCAAAAACTGACTAATCAATTGAGAAAGCAAGCCTTGAACGAGAAAAGCAATGAGCAGAGAAGCGCTAACGACGATCGCTACATTTTTAGCAGAACTAATAATTCCTTGATTGGAGCGAGTCCGCATCGTAATTTCAGTTTTTGACACCTTGATCAGCCCAACAATCAGCCCACCAATCAGCCCAACAATCAGCCCAAAAATCAGCCCACCAATCAGCCCACCAATCAGCCCACCAATCAGCCGATAAGCCCACTTCTGCTGCGAACCTCTCAACCAATCAGGCTGCATTTTCTCAATCAGAAGTTCCGTCTCGTCATCTTGCTCTAGCTGCTTCGCTAGTCGCATTAACCACTGGCGGGCTTGCTGTACAGTCGGCTCGTTTCTCTTCTCATAAAATCGGCTCTTGACCTGTCGATGCAGCATCTTCTCGACATAGGCATCAAGCAAAAATGTCATTCGCTCCTGAGTCGATCGAAGTCCCTGCCACTGTTTTAACAGTTCCGATCGATAAGCCACTAACGTAATACTTAATAGGAGTGGCTGCCGTACCAGATTGAGCAACTCCGAATCTGTAGCTAAAACTTGCCAAAGCGCAAGTCGATCGACGTTCTTCAAATAGCTCTCAATCTGCTCATTACTCAATTCCTGCAAATAAATCGCGCCGTTCAAATTGAGCTTTTCGGGATACAGTTCATATTCTTCGCGCCGACTGCACACCACGATCGACATCGGTTGCTCTTCACTGCTCATAAACTGATTAATCGCTTTCACACAGGCAGGCTGAAGATCCGATCGCACTTCATCCAACCCATCCAGCAAGGGCAGCATCTTTTGATCTTCAAGCCACTTTGCCCCAATCTTTGAGCCAATCCCTTTGGTTGTCAGTTCCGTGATCGTCCAATCTTTAATGCTTTGCTTTGGATCTTTCCAAGACGACAAGTTCAGCAAAAACGGCATCGGTTCGCTCGGATCGCCGATCGCTTTTCTCACTAACGCTCTTGCAAGCTCTAGTAAGGTGGTCGTCTTTCCCGCTCCCGGTTTCCCCAAGATCAAGAGCTTTCCTGCAATTTCGGTTCGATCGAAGACTTCCAAAATCTCCGTTTCCGGCGAAATGGTTTCAGTAGTTTGTCCGCTTTTGACCTCCATATCCCAAAGCCGCTGCACTTGATCCGGTTGCGCCTGCTTGCCTAAATTGATCAAGATTTGATTGTGCAGCGAGGTTGCTAATCGACCCTCGACTTCTTTTTCAAATGCTTTTAGCCAGATCATTTCGCGCTCAGGACGTTTTCTCGATCGACCGCCCCCAATGTTGACATTGCCATAAACGTTCTCGATCGGGATCTGATCGCGCCCTTGATTGTCATACCGTCGCGTCATCTACGAGCCACCAATTTTAGGATCGCCAGTAATGTTCTCGATATTAATCTGATCGCGCCCTTGGTTGATATATTGACGCTCCCCAGTATTTTGAACGTTGGTAATTTGATTCGCAAGCTGTTGCAACGTCTGAGCGAACGTTACATCCTCCATCTCATCATCCAGATACACCGATAATTTATTCAGCGCTTCGGGCGATCGCTCTTTCTCGATCTTGTCGATCGCGGCTTCTGCCTTCTGATTCCCCGCAAATCGTTTCTTAATCGTCGATCTCAATTGTTCAATCGCGCCCCCAACAGTTTTCTTCGCAACTTCTCCCGCGCCAGATTTAACGAACTCATCGAAAGCAAGTTTTGCGATCGCCATCCCTGTCATTGTCACAGGTTCCATAAGCTTTCATTCCGTAAGTACATTCCTTGTAGCTTATTCTTCCGCTCCTGCGTACCAGTTTCCGAACGATTACAGAAACGATTCAAGTAGCGGTAACATTTAGCCTGTTTATCGCATCGGTTGCCGCTGTCGTCACGAATCTCGTCCCCGTCGTTACGAATTTCGTCGCTGTCGTTACGAACGCTACGCCGTTCATAGTAAAAACCGCAGCGGATCTAACGAACGCCGCGACATTCGTAACCAACGTCGCGACATTCGTAACCAACGCCGCGATTTTTTCAGTAGAACTACGAGCCGTCGTTAAATCGCTGCGGAAAATCAGCAAACACGATCGCGATTCTCAACCGTTTCGCGATCGCATCAGACCACTACGGTACATAAGTCGGCATCGGCTCGATTCCAAGCTCCGATCGCCATTCTGCTAAGGGTTTATTCCAATGCTCTTCCCAGCGTTGTGCAAGCAGTGGTTTTGCTTTGGCTCCCATGCGATAGCCCGAAGCAATGCGATCGAGCAATCGATCCAACTGTTCTGGCTGATTTAGCATCGTACTCACGAACGCACCCGCAATCAAAATTCCAGCGAGCGGGCGACGAGTTTGGGCAAGCTCAAACGCTTTCAGTCCAATTTCACCTGGAACATCAACACTCATGCCTGTGACGACATGCCAAATGTCATGAGTTTGGCGCAGTCGAAACAGCAGACAGGTTTCATCATCCACAACCTCGATTTTGCGGTAGAAACCGGGATCAAATCCTGATGATGAAATATATTGAGCAAACGCATATCCTAAAGAGTTTGCTGGACAAGTCATCAGTTTCGCTAAATCGGGCACAGGAGCGGAATATCGATCGCGCGCCAATGCTGCAACTTCTGGATCATTCAGCATGTGTTTAACCGATGCTGCCATTGTTTGCGGATGCGATCGTAATAACGCATCCTCGACATCGTAAATCGATTCCGTCTGTGCTGGATCTCTTAATAAACTAAGAACGGATTTCAGTGTGTTTAAATAATCTAAATTCAGGCGACGTAGTTCCTTGAAGTGCATACCTTTGGAATTGATCTAAACGTCATGCCTACCATAATCGATCGCGGTTTACAGCGTGATGATTATTTAGATTTCTTTTTACCTTTTTTCGGTTTTTCATCAAGCGCGCCTTCGATTTTGGCGTTGAATCCATAGACTTGTCGAGATCCCGTTAATGCCACTAGCGTTACTTCTCGATCGTCTCCGGGTTCAAACCGTACTGCTGTACCTGCGGGAATATCAAGCCGCATTCCGCGCGCGCGATCGCGATCAAATTCCAGTGCCGCGTTCACTTCAAAAAAATGAAAGTGTGATCCAACTTGAATCGGTCGATCGCCTCGGTTTGCCACACTTAGCGTTACTGTTTCACGTCCTGCATTCAGTTCAATCTCACCGTCTTCGATCAACATTTCACCGGGAATCATTGTTTTCTCCTATCGAATCGGATGATGAACAGTTACTAACTTCGTTCCATCTGGAAAAGTCGCTTCAACTTGAACCTCGTGAATCATTTCAGAAATCCCATCCATTACGTCATCTTGCGTTAAGAGCGTTGTGCCGTAGTTCATTAACTCTGCTACGGTTTGCCCGTCTCTGGCTCCTTCGAGAATCGCTGCCGAAAGATACGCGATCGCTTCGGGATAGTTCAATTTCAATCCTCTCGCTTTGCGGCGTTCCGCAACTAAAGCAGCAGTAAAAATCAGAAGCTTATCCTTTTCTTGCGGCGTGAGTTGCATCAATCTCCCTCTGGTCGAATCGGGATTATTGTCGCAGGTTTCTGATTGATCCGGCTTTGGTTTTAGAATTAATTCCGCTTCAAAGCTGCCATACTCTCGGAATACAGATCGATCGACCGGAAATCGATCGTACCAATCCCCAAACCGCGATTAACCAACGGCGCGCTTCGGTGCTGGAATGCCCGCGATATCGGCAGAGCAAACCAAGCGGTAAGCGCGTCACTCCAATTTCTCCAGAACCCGTCCAGAGTGCGCGGGCTTTTTCTATCCATTCCGGCTCTACTTTCTGCCCAATCCAGACGAAGCTTGCGACGATCGGGCATCCTGCTAAACCGTGTGGACTGTTAAAACTCGTCTCGCTTCCGGGAAGCCATTGTCGATCGATCCAAATCGGTTTCCCAGCTTGCCAGACTTCGGTGCGCGATCGCCAATCGCCTTCGATAAACTTCTCTCCTCGCGCACTCCGTCCAAACCGCGTAATTTCCCAACCGCTCCACTGTGCGCCCGGAGCTAAGTTCACTCGCATTTGTTGACGAAATAAAGCTTGATTAAACACGATCGTATCGAGCGGCAACCATTCTAAACACGCCCCTTCTGCAATATCAACCTCAATGATTTGTTGAGCTTCGCGCCCATTGGTTCGATAAATTTTAGTTGCTGCTGGAGTTGTAATCAGTGCTTTGCTGTTTGGCGCAAGGCGGAAATCGAAGGTTAAGCGATCGCCTCCAACGATTCCGCCCGCCGTGTGCATGATCACACTATGACAAACCTCGCCGCCTTCCGGATAGAAAGGGCGCTGCACCTTGAGGGGAGCCTGTCCTTGATTGCGAATGAGATGGGTCACTCCGCGTCGATTTTCAAATCCCAGGCACAATGCGCCATGCCAATCGTTCGGGGATAAATCAGTGGAGACAGAACGAGGTTGATTCACGGAATAGAGCGGCTAAAGTATCGTGTACTTAGCTTGCTCGAACGATAACACAAATCTCAAAATCTACAGAAGCTTTTCAGATTCGCGATCGGAGTGTCACAATACACACGCGACCTGTTAAGAAGCGTTAAGGAGAATGATTGTGCAACAGACCTACCCGAAGTTTACAGCCCCGAAGTTTACAGCCCTAGCAGTGTTAGCGAGCTTGATGGTTCCAACGATCGCGCAAGCGAATCCGAGCGGCAATTTGAGAATCGTGGTGGATGGGTTACAAAATCAACAAGGACAAGTGTGCGTCAGCTTGTTTGCGGGGAGTGAGGGATTTCCAGACAAGAGCGATCGAGCGGTTCGGGCGCAGTGCGTTCCGGTTGCGAAAGGACGAACTGCGGTGACGTTTCAGAATTTGGCGCTAGGGAATTATGCGATCGCGGTGTATCACGATCGCAATGGGAATGGCAAACTCGATCGTAATTTCTTGGGCATTCCCACTGAAGGATTTGGGTTTTCGCGTAATCCAGTAATTCGCACGGGTGCGCCAAGGTTTAGTGAAGCGGCGGTGTTTGTAGCGGGAACAGAGACGACAGCTCAGATTCAGTTGCAGTATCTTCTAGGCGGTTAGATCCTGGCTGGGATTGGCTGAGCCGCGATCGGTGTCTTGGTCGTTTTCTTAGGTCGGAATCGTTTGGGTAAAAAGTAAGCCCAGTTTCCGGCTCGCGTTAAGTAGCGCGCAACGACTCCAAGACACCGAATTCGCTCTGCATCTGTAAGCGGAGCTTGCACAATTGCTTGGAGAAATCCAACGGTTCCGCACTCCCAAAATGAGCGTTTACGATCGCCGCTATGCCACTGTTGCCGTTCTTTCGCGGATTGTATACAGGTGGACTGTTTGAGGTGAAATCGGCGGAAAAAGAGCGTTTCTGGAATTAGCATGAAACGACCATGCAAACTCAATTCGGCTAAGATGACGCGATCGGTTCCATAGTTACTGCGTTGCAGCCTGACTTTTCGCAGTGCAGCCGATCGGATTAATCCAAACAGTTCGTAAGACCAAAAGGTATGCAAGACGATTGCACGGAAGCGATCGGGAGCTTGCCAAGAGTCTAGATGTCGCGCTTCGTCTTGTTTCGTCGGCTGAGCATTTCCAGCCCAATCGATCCGACCAGTTTTAGGCGCGCAGAGAACAACCGATGAATCCTGCTCTAAAATCTCGATGCAGCGTTCTAAAAACGTGGGCGCACAAAGATCATCATGTGCTGCCCATTTGAAGTATTTGCCGCGCGAGAGGTGGAACACTCGGTTGAAGTTTTCGGCGGCACCAATGTTGTAGTCATTGCGATGGTAGCGAATGCGGGCATCTTTGGCGGCGTAGGCTTCACAGATGGCAGCGGTACGATCGGTAGAGGCATTGTCTGAGATGATCAGTTCAAAATCGGTAAAGGTTTGGGTCAGAAGTGACTCTAAAGCAGCTTCTAAATAGTCTTCGCCATTAAAAACAGGTAGCCCAATCGAAACAATGGGTAGATTGCTGTTCATCGCGCTGGAGTGTCTAAAGAATGGGTTTAAGTCCCTTAAGTACGGGTAAGTCGGCTGAACCTTGTTAGCTTTACTCAAGGGAGTTCATTTATTCTCTCTTTGAATCAATTGAATTGGGTGAAATTACAGAAAAGCCTTGATGAAATTTTGTTCAAATTATACAGACTAGAATTTCGATCGAGCAGATTGCTTAAGTTAATGTACTGCTACAGGAGCTTTCCCGCAGTACAGCCAAAACAATGTCGACCTGCGACGATCGCTTTCTAAGAGCAGTCGCTCAGCAGAATTAAACATGATTGTGGACTGGGAATCTTGCCCGACAAATTTATTCCAATGTCCAATCTGCTGCCGCTTCCCAACCTAATCCTTTTCGCACGATCGCAGGTTGATCGCTCGTTAGATCCAAAATCGTCGAAACCGCTTGAGTCGGCTCTTGTCCGGTATCGATAATTAGATCAACTAACCGATCCATACTGTCAAACAGTTCAGGCAGCGATAAATTCTCTGGATCACGCACTTTCAATGGAACAGTTTCATCTTCAACGGGAACGTGAGCCGAAGTCGAAATAATCGGATTTTCCAATGCTTTCATCAATGCCTGACAAACCGGATGATCTGGCACTCGAATCCCCGTCGTTTTCCGTTTGGGACTCATGACTAATTTTGGTACGAGCTTGGTCGCAGGCAGCAGAAACGTATAACTGCCAGGAACGAGACTTCGCATGATTCGGTAAGCCCGATCGGTGACGATCGCATATTGAGCGATATCAGACAGCGAGGGACAAAGAAACGTTAGCGGTTTATCGTTTGCGAGTTGTTTGAGTTGGCGGACGCGCTGCACGCCAGATTTAGAATTGAGATCGCAGCCGATCGCGTAAACGGTGTCAGTCGGATAAAGCATCACGGCTCCGTTTCGCAGTTGTGTCACGACTTGATCGATCGTGCGTGATTGAGGATTGTCAGGATGAATGTTGTAGACGGTTGCCATAGCTGAATGCGGGTGTATTGTGGAGAGGTATTTACCCTTCTTGATGTGTGATGAGCAAAATTGCTTACCTGGATTGCCCCACGGGGATTGCTGGCGATATGTGCCTTGGAGCGCTGGTGGATTTGGGTGTCCCTCTAGAGTATCTAACTCAAAGCCTCGATCGATTAGGAATTTCTCAAGAATACGAACTTTCTGTGGAGACGGTACAGCGGAATGGACAACGCGCGACAAAAGTTTATGTGAAATTGAATGATGCTAAATCTTTGCATGATCACGATCATGAACATCATCATGAACATCATCATGAACATGATCACAAGCATCATTCTGAACATGCTCATCACCATAAACATGATCACGATAAGCTACGCCACTTGCCTGAGATCGAGCAGATGAT
>CAXTDB010000083.1:0-15730 GCA_964242045.1 uncultured Leptolyngbya sp.
AAACCAGACCTTTCGCATCTCTAGCGTTTCCCCAAACCAAAACGATAAAACTTCAGTCGCGTTCATATTCTTTCTCCAATCAGTTTCCGAGACTTTTCGAGCGATGTGCAATTTTTCTCGTGCAGCCGATGACTCAGAGGTAAGAGTTGTTAGGAGAAGGTTAACAATCGTTAAGCAGAAATCAGCGGCAATCGCACAATAAAAGTTGATCCCTGATTCGCGCCCGGACTTTCAGCGCAGATTGTTCCCTCGTGTAATTCCACTAAATAGCGCGAGATTGCGAGTCCTAGTCCCAAACCATCCTTCGATCGACTCGAATCACTTTCAGCCTAAGCGAATCGATCGAAGACGTGGGGCAAAAATTTCGCAGCGATTCCTTTTCCGGTGTCGCGAACGCTAATTTCAACGATCGAGGAATCATTGTTGTACCCAGGGTATTTGTCGGACCTACTGAAAGCTAAAGCATCATTCCACACAACCCGCACACATCCAAACAACTGAGCTAGGCTCTGTCGCTGTTGGTCGGTTGGGCAGCAACGGTATTGATATCTCGCTTTCATTAGAAAATGACAACCCATTTACGCAAGGAAAGAAATAGTATTTCAAGCCTTAAAATTCACTTGGTCTGTGTGACCAAATACCGTAGGGCTGGGTTCACTGCTGAAAGCCTTGCTGTTGTCGAAAAGTTGTTTAACAAAGTGGCTAAGAAAATGGATTTTCAGATTCTCGAACTGAATGGGGAATCTGAGCACATTCACGTGCTGATTGAATACTCACCTAAGCTTTCTGTTTCTCAGATGGTGAACGCTCTTAAAGGCGTTTCTAGCCGTCGATATAGCGAAAACTCAGGGAACATCGACACTAGCGACGTGAAGTAAGTGGAGATCGACCGAGTTAAATCACTTGTGAATAATGAGCGATTTAACTAGCTCGATATGCAGTATCGCTGAATTAGGCGCATTAATTCAAGCGGATCAACAGGTTTTGTCAGGTAATCATTAAAGCCGGAGTTGATTGCTTGCAGTCGATCTTCTTCACGAGCGTATGCAGTCAGCGCGATCGCGGGAAGTTCCGCCCCTTGAGGCAATCCGCGCACCTGCTTGATCAGTTGAAATCCATCCATTTCGGGCATGGCGACATCGCTCACTAAAATTGCTGGGAGTTCTCTTTCTAAAAGAGATAACGCCTCTTTTGCATTAGTTGCAACGGTAACGATCGCGCCTTCTTCTTCTAGCATAAATCGCAGGAGATCCCGCGTATCAGGATCATCATCCACTACAAAAATATTAATTCGTTGCAACGATTCCATTTTTAACTAATATCCGTAGGAAGAAAAGCCTTGAAGGGATCTTTAAGAATCCAAAGTGAAATCTAGGCTACGTCTTAGGATAGGGAGCGTCTTCCACCCAAGGATGGAGAAGCAGTTCTACTACCGATAAGCATTGCACTTTAAATCAGCGGAATGACACAAGTTTCGCTCAATGAGTTAGATGCTTTTTGAACACTAGTGAAGGAGTATAAAAGCTACTTGTTTTCAATCGATAGGGATAGTCGCTTTATTCATGTCTCTAACTTTTGATAGGCTCTCTTTTTCTTCTAAAGAGAGGGACAAAACAAAAAGATTCTTTGTAGAGTTTTAATATCACAAACTTAACTCTCCTCTCTCTAGTAAAGTTTGCTCAGAAGTCTGCCCTGCGTCGTTTTCGGCTCAGGGTTTTTGCATTCGGGTCAAAAACGCATCCAACGTCGATCGATCCGCGAGTGAAGACTGTGCCCCGGATTTCGTTGTCGAAAGCGCTCCGGATGCTGCTCCCCAAACGGTCGCGTCTCGCATCGACAATCCTTCTGAGAGCGCAACCGCCAATCCCGCATTAAACGCATCTCCCGCCGCTACCGTATCGATCGCGTCTACCGGAAAAACTGGGATAAAAAAACGATCGTTCTCTGTGGCGCAAAATGCCCCTTGAGATCCAAGTTTAATCACGACGGTTTTAACGCCTCGTTGTTGTAAAACTGTCGCTGCCCGATCGATATCAGATTGTGAATCAATTGAAAATCCGACGAGTTGCGCGGTTTCGATCGAGTTTGGAGTCAAAATATCGATCAGCCTATAAAGCGACTCTGGAAAGTTCACGGGTGCAGGTGCAGGATCAAGCATCACGGTTGCGCCGATTTGTTTCGCGATCGTTGCCGCAGTTTCGACAATTGCGATCGGAATTTCAAGCTGTAACATCAAAATCGATGAACTGATCAATGCTGATTTGAGTCGATCAAGATCACGATCGTCAACCTTTCCGTTAGCACCTGGAATCACGATAATGTGATTCTCGCTGCGATCGTCTACCGCAATCATTGCGACACCGGATGAAATTGTACGATCGACGGTAACGAGATCGGTCTGCACTCCTGAATTCTGCAAACTTTCGAGCAGTTCCGCCCCAAACGCATCATTCCCAACTCGCCCGATCATCCGGCTCGATCCGCCAAGTTTCGCAGCCCCGACCGCTTGATTTGCCCCTTTCCCCCCCGGAACCGTCGAAAAGGAATACCCAGATAATGTCTCTCCAGGTCTAGGCAATTGGGGAACTCGCGCCACGAGATCCATATTGATGCTGCCGAAAATTATGATTGATCGAGTCATAAAAAAATCGGGCGAATGTAGTCTAAATTCTACCTCTGCCCGATTTTGATTTCGATTCAGATTTAAGCTAATCGACGCTTCATTAACGGTTGAACACTCACAAGCGCGATCGCACAAAGCCCAACCAAAATCAGCAATGCTCCACCCAATGTCACACTACCGAACGGGGCTTGCATAATCACACTGCTAAAGCTCCAATCAGGATGCAAATAAAGGTAGCGAATCGGCTCGATCGCATAACTCAACGGGTTCAGCGTCGCAACGACTTGCAACCACTTCGGCATAAACGACAACGGAACCAGTGCTGTACTCGCAAACAGTAACGGTAAATTCGTGACGAAAATCACCGCGAGCAATTCAATATGTCCCGGTAGCGCAAACGCCAATCCCAAACTTAATGCTGTGACCGCAACGACTAATAGCAAAACGATCAGCCCGACCAATGCAAGCCCGATCGGATTTGGCAATCCCGCGCCTAAAAACGCACTCATAACAACGATCGCTGCGGTTTGAATCAAACTCAACGTCGTGATAAAGATCGCGGATGCCATAACGATCGAGAACCGTGAAGCCAACGGCGCGACCAATAATCGATTCAAAAAACCGAATTCTCGATCGAACATCACCGGGAGTCCTGCATTTAACGCTCCACCAAATGCCGTAAACACGATCACGCCCGCACCGAGAAACTGCCCGTAATTTACGCGATCGCCAAACAATCCAGCGGGCGCATTCTGAAACAGCGCGCCAAACAGAATCAGCCACATCAGCGGTTGAATGATCCCTGCGATCAGCGTAGACGGACGACGCTGAAGTTGGATAAATAACCGTCGCGTCATTGCCAGCGTCTCTTGAAGAAATTCGCCGAACAGATTAGAGCTTGACTGAACAGCAGCACCTTTTCCGTTAGGTGTAATTTTAGAAGGTGTGAGGGTTGTACTCATAGTAAAAACAGGTTACAAACAGCAATTACAAAAATCATTGATATTTACGGCAGCCTACCGCCGTGAATCTCCCAAAGTATTTTACAGCCGACAAAGAAGAAGAACCAGCCAGCAATACAGTAATACCAAGCAACAGAACTAATACTGCCATACTGTTGGGCAGACAATGTCATCGAAATGGCTCCAGGTATCACGCCACCTCCTAGAGAGAAAGCCATTCCAAGAAGGACACCATAAATCATTAGACTTCTTCCCATTACACCTCTCTTTGATCGTACTTTCCCTGCTTTTACCTCGTGTTCTCCTTGTGAAACTTTATCCAATGCGATAAGAATGCGAAAAACATGAACGAGCTGAACATGGAAAAAAAGAGACCATAGATATAGCCACGGTCAAATTGCTGGACAGTCAATCCCATCGTAATGATCGCCAGAGTAAGCCAGACACCCATTCCGAGACTAAGCAAATAGACGCGCATAAGATTGCTATCATTACACCTTGCCCCATCCTACTCGTTCTGCTCTTACCTCATATTCTCCTTTTTCTCAGCTTTCAGATCCCGACTTCCGGCTGCCGCTAACTCTGCATCCATCAGCGTGCGACCCGTGGCTGCAAGATACACATCGTCTAAGCTCGGACGAGATTGAGCAATCCCAAAGGTCGGAAGTCCCGCCTGCTGAAGCGCGCTCTGAACCGTTGATAGAGCACCACTATTCGGGGCGACTACTAAGTTTAGCGAATTTCCTTGCGCTCCGTTAATGATGACTTCTTGAACCATTGGTAGCGATTCGAGCAGCGATCGCGCTTTTTCGGCTTCGTCGATCGGCGAAAATTCCCGAATCCGCAACGTGATTCGCTCTCCACCGACTTGATCTTTGAGTTCAGACGGTGTTCCCGATGAGATTACAATGCCACGATCGATAATTGCAACGCGATCGGCAAGCGCATCAATTTCTTCGAGATAATGGCTCGTAATCAAAACCGTTGTGCCTTGTTCGCGCAGTTGACGCAAGAAATTCCACACGACAACTCGGCTTTCGATATCCAGTCCTACCGTGGGTTCATCGAGAACGAGAACATCTGGCTGATGTAGCAGACCCGCAGCGAGATCCAATCGTTTCATTAATCCACCGGAATACGTGCCGCTCCTTTTATCTGCCCATTCATCGAGTCCAAGTAGGTTCAGAACTTCAGCGATTCGAGGTTTGATCGAAGCCTTGGGTAAATGATAGAGCGCGGCTTGGAGTTCGAGCAATTCGCGCCCGGTAAGGACTTTATCGGGCGCGACTGCTTGAGCGACATAACCTAGTCTTTGACGAGCCGCACGGGGATTCTCGATCGCGCTAATTCCCGAAACTTCAACTTTTCCCGCATCTGGGTCAGTCAGCGTACAAAGACAGCGCAACGTCGTCGTTTTGCCTGCCCCGTTTGGGCCTAAAAGTCCAAAGATTTCGCCCGGTTGAACCGTGAGCGACACATCCTTGACAGCTTCAACGGCTCCATACCGCTTCTGTAACTTTTCAATCAACACCGCAGGAGTCATACTGCTCCTCCTCATTTGATACAAATCTTTAAGATGGCTCTCTTCTATTCTAGAAATTGTCAGCCCTGATTTCTCACGAATTGGAGATATTAATCAAAAATCAAGCATTCAGACCTCGATCGCCGCTGCCGACAATCAATCGAGTCGGCTTTATGAGGATTGCTGTAAAGAATTATTAACGCTTTTGTTAAGAAGTGTGATAATTTGTACCGTAGCAGGAAAACGCAGCGTTCTAAGGAGCGGATCAAACTTTCTGCGACCCGTCCAACACTCTAGGTCTTAAAACTATGCCGATTACCATCGACTCAGCCCGTGGTATTTTCCCCAGTACGCTTTCAGCGGATGCTGTGCCCGCGACGACTGCTCGATTTAATCAACTCAGTGCGGAAGATCAACTGGCATGGACTTGGTTTGCTTATCTCGAAATGGGTAAGACCGTGACCGTAGCGGCTCCGGGTGCTGCAAGTATGCAGTTTGCGGAACCGACCTTAGAGAAAATCAAAAAAATGACGTTTCCTGAGCAAACACAAGTGATGTGTGACCTCGCGAACCGCGCAGACACTCCAATTTGCCGCACTTATGCAACTTGGTCGGCAAACATCAAACTGGGGTTTTGGTTTCAGCTTGGAGAATGGATGGAGCAAGGCGTTGTCGCCCCGATTCCCAGCGGGTATGAGCTTTCTGCAAATGCGGCTGCCGTATTGCAAGCGCTGAGAGAGTTGGATCAAGGTCAGCAAATCACCGTCTTGCGGAATTCAGTCGTGGACATGGGATATGACCCCAACAAGCTAGGTGAGTTTACGCGGGTCGCTGAACCCATGACCGCACCGAAAGATCAATCTCAACGCACCCAAGTCAAAATCGAAGGCATCAATAATGCCACGGTGCAGAAGTACATGGACAACATGAACGCCAACGATTTTGATGTGTTGATTGAGTTGTTCGCGCCTGATGGTGCATTGCAGCCTCCGTTCCAAAGACCGATCGTGGGTAAAGAAGCAGTGATGCGATTCTTTAGAGAAGAGTGCCAAAACCTGAGATTGATGCCAGAGCGCGGTGTTACCGAGCCAGCAGAAGACGGTTACACTCAAATCAAAGTCACCGGAAAAGTCCAGACTCCTTGGTTCGGTGCAGCCGTCGGCATGAACATGGCTTGGAGATTTTTGCTGAATCCTCAAGGCAAGATCTTCTTTGTGGCGATCGACTTACTTGCTTCGCCAAAAGAACTAATGAATTTGATGCGCTAAAAATCCGCTGAGCGATCGTCGATGATTCTATCAATGAGCGTTCTAATCCAAGAGCGCTCATTGCCGTATTAAAACCTTTGGGACTGCAATTTAAGTTTAAAAATGCAAGTGAGTGAAGTTGAGTGGTCTACGACCGAAAAAGAAATTTCTCGATCTGCCTTCGATCGAGCGTATCAGCGAGAAATTGACACCTTGATTGAAGCGGTGACTGAGAAAGCGAAAACCATTTCAGAAGTAAGTGATGTTTGGCAACTGCACGATTTCTTGAGTGCAAAACGGCATGAAATCGATGGCAAATACGATTATCGATATTCTGGTTTGATTTTTGTGTTTGCGAGACTGGTGAGAGAAAAGTGGTTAGCGATCGATGAGCTTAAAGGATTAGAACCCGATAAGCTTGCGAAAATTTCAGCGCTAGTACGAATGGGATAAGAATAGGCGGGCGGTCAAAACTGCCCCTCTTTAACTTGCGCGCAGACTATTCGAGAGCGCAGATGCCGCACCTAAAACACGATCGCCACCCGCATTCGTCGCCGCAATCAATACGAGTAAAACACTATTATTCGCTTGTCGCACCAAGATTACGCCTCCGACAGGCTGTGTTTGACCTGCGATCGTCAAGTTTCCCGTCCAATCAATTTGCACTCCACTGGGAATCGATCGTACTTCTCCGGTCTGAAATCCTTCACCTTGTCGAAACGCATTCTGCGCCGCTGTTACCAATGCCTCATTCGGAATCACACTGCTCGTCACACCGAGTTGCGATTGCGGTTGAGCTAGAACGCTGTAAGCCAAATTGCCGTCTGGCGCTTCAATCAGGACAGTTCCGGCTAAAGGACTGACTTTGTAACCTTGAAGAATTCCAATGATGAAACGATTGTTTGGATCTTTGTAATCGCCGCTAACCGGAAGTGGAGAAGCAGTCGGCGCGGCAGGTAAAGATGGAACAGGCGCGATCGGAATCACAGGCGGGGGTGCCGTTGAAGAAGCTTTCGGAGATGCTTTCGGAGACGGGGAAGCGGTCGGAATTGCAGGACGATTTGCAGGTAAAGATGGATCAACTGGAATCGGAGCAACTGGAACCCCCAGCGCGCCAGTTGGACTCGGTGATGGAGTCTGAGCAATGCTAGAAAGCGCTGTAAATAAAAGAACCGCAACTGCGAAACATCCGATCAACCAATTACGTTTCATGGTTCTAGCCTCTCAAAACCGACGGATTACCAAAGAAAAAGACACCGGACACGCAGCCGATCATCAGAGTCGCTAACGTTGCCGCCCAAAGTGCTTTCCAGCCCAAACTTGCCAGATCTTTGCGGCGTGAAGGAATCAAACTCGAAAAGCCACCGACAAAGATGCCGACCGAAGGTAGGTGAGCGAATCCGCAGAGACAGTAACTAATGATCAGTAATGCTCGATCGCTGATTCTTCCCTCACTCGCCAACATGCCTAGTTGTTGATAAGCCGGAACTTCCGTTTCTAACAATCGCCGTCCAATCAAGACTGATGCTTCCCAAATTTCATTCCAGTTTGCAGAAACACCTGTGAGAAACGTTAAAGGAACAAACAGCGCACCAATGATATTTTGTAGCGTCACGACTTGGAAAATTAACCCAATCCGTCTGACAAATAAATTATTGCTGGCCGCAAGCCCAGCGAGATTAGCGAAAAAGAGATTCACGAGCGCTACCAATCCGAGAATCGCGATTAAAAGCGCCGCGATCGAGATTGCCAATTTCACTCCGTCCATCGCGCCCACGATCACGCTTTCCATTGCGCCCGATGGACGTTCCGAAGTAAAGCGAGCAGGATTGCCTGTGCCAGAGGCATCGGTTTCGGGATCTTCCTCCGGCAATGCTCCTAACGTCTTGGGAACTTCTGTTTCGGGAACGAGTAGTTTAGAAATCACAAAACAGGCAGGAATCGCCATAAACGAAGCCGAAACTAAATGCCCGGTAATATTTGGAAATACCGGACGTAATAGCCCCACATATAAAGCGAGAACAGTAGAGGCAATACTTCCATAACAAGCAGTGAGAACAGCACAGAGTTCACTACGAGTCATGCTTGCAAGATAAGGTCGAATGACTAATGCAGATTCGATTCCAACAAAGATATTGGTCGAGCCGCTTAATGCTTCTGCACCACTCAGATTCATCGATCGGCGAAAGATTTTAGCAAAAAACTTGACGATCGGTTGAATCACACCCAAGTAATACAGCAATGACATTAATGCTGAAAAGAAGATTACCGAGGGTAATGCTCGAAATGCAAACACATAGCCTAAGTTCAGATTTTCAGGACTTAAGCGATCGCCTGCCACTGGAACATAAGCAGGAGTTACCGCGCGCGCAATCCAGCGCCCTGCAAGAATGGGTCCTGGAGTTGCATTTAAATCCGGGACAAGCAGCGACCCAAATAAAAACCGCGCGCCTGCTTCGGTTGCATCTAAAACGGCATTGATACTGTTACTAATGACGCTGATAATAAAGCGTGTGACTGGAAACGTAAACACCAGCAATCCTAAAATCAGCTGGAGTGCGATGCCCCAAAGAATGACCTTCCACGGAATCACGCGGCGGTTTTCAGAACCGAGCCATGCAATCCCGCACAGCACAAAGATTCCAGCAAACGATAAAAAATTTAACCAAGACATTATTGATATCGACCTAGCTGAGCATTGAATCGAATTTTAAGTAAATCCAGAAGCATTTTAATCGAGTCTTGGATCAAATTGACTTTTGACAATTTTTTCTGATGTTTCTCGGAAACTTTTGCCGGAATCTCTCCGATCGAATATCCCCAATTTTCTGCTAAATAAATTAGCTCCACATCAAACGAGAATCCGGTTAATGTTTGATTAAAAAATAACTTCTTTGCAGCCGACTTGCGAAATCCCTTTAGCCCCGCCTGCATATCACTGTAGTGCAGGTTCAAAATCTTACGCGATAGAACGTTGAAGATTTTGCCTGCGATTTTTCGCGTAAGTTTGACATCTTTCTGATTGCCTTTGGCTAAACTGCGATTGCCGATCGCGACATCACAAGTTCGCAGTTTCTCAACTAACAGATCTAAATGCGCCAGCGAATATGCTAAGTCACTATCGAGAAAACAAATTAAATCGCCATCTGCATATTCAATCCCGCGCCGAATTGCGTACCCTTTCCCGGCACGAGGATAATAAGAAATTAGTTGAATTTGCGGCGTTTTTGCAAGGTGAATTCCAGCGGTAATAATTTCTTTGGTGCGATCGCTTGATCCGTCATTCACGAAAATGAACGTAAAGTTCGGATGCGTTTCCAAGTAGCGCAAAATCGCTTCAAACGTATGACGAATGCAGGCTTGCTCGTTGTACACCGGAAGCACGATCGATACTTTCCCGATCGCGTTTAATCGAGTGGAAGTCGGGCTTTGCCCGGTTTGAGCTTGGCTTGGTGTAGAGGTGCGGCGAATCTGACGCGAGCTTTTTAATTGCGCCCAAGTCTCGATCGGATTCCAAGGTTTCTTCATCCAAATTTTTCCTAACCGATACACCATCACACTAAGAACGCAGGCTTCAATTACGATACAGGATTCAGAGCGGGTAGACGAGTACCAAACCGCTAAAAAAATTTGATTTTGCGCGAGGCATAGAAACACATCCGCAGCAGAATCAATCCTTCTCGCACATGAGCAATGTTTGACGAGCCATAACTTCGAGGCTGATAACGGACAGGCACATCGACGAGGTGAAGCCCTAATTTTGTTGCCCCAAATAAAAGATCAAAATCGCCAAACGGATCGAAATCCCCAAAATAGCTTCTTCCTGCGGCAATTTTTTCATAATCGCTTCGCCGCAATACTTTCGTGCCACAAAGCGTATCTTTAATCGACTGCCCTAATAAAAATGAGAACATCAAGCTAAAAAACTTGTTTGCCCAATTGTTCAACCAAGGCATCGCTTTTCCCGATCGCGGATACACCAATCGAGATCCATTGATAAATTCACCGCGATCGCTGGCAATCACTTCGTAAAAGTGCGGCAAATCCTCCGGTTGTACCGTCAGATCGGCATCGAGAATGATCAAAATATCGCCCGTCGCCTCGGCAAATCCCAATCGCACCGCGTCCGCTTTCCCTTTCCCGGTTTGCTGAAATGCCTTGATCGTAAATTGCGGATGCCCTTCCTGCATTACCCGCTGAATTTCGTTCCAAGTATCGTCTCGCGAATGTCCCTCGACAAAAATGACTTCGGTGTGACTTCCTAGTTGGGGTAAACGGTCGATCGCGCCTCGAATATTTCCCGCTTCATTTCGAGCAGGCACAATCACCGAGCAAGAGTAGTGTTCGGAATTTGCTGCTAACTGCGGTTTCGCCACAATATAGTTGGTCAAACAGAAATGACTCAGAATCGGTAAGTGCGCCAATCCTCGATTAAACAACGGCGCGATCAGTGGAACTCGTTTTGGAAAAAGAAAACGACGGCTCGATCGGACTGGCAAATACCCCGTAATTTGAAGCAAATTCGATACATCGGTCATCGAAAGCCAACTTTGCGGAGGCTGCGGACGACGTTGACCAATTTTCTCAGCGAAATGCAGCAGAGGCTGCCACAAAAAATTGTGAAACGTCAGAATCAACCGAGTCCGAGAATGACAAAACGCTTGCAAATTTGCTAGAACTTGCTGCACATCGCTTAAATGTCCTAAACTGTCCGAGATCACAATGAAATCAAACTGAGTTTCCGCCAAATCTTCAGAGGTGAGTGTCTCAGCATCCAAACAGTAAAATTTCAAATGCGGATACTTTGCCTGAGCGAGATCGACCATCGATCGAGAAAAATCAATTCCGACTCCTACTGCCGGATCAAGCGCTGCAAGTAAGTTTCCAGTTCCAGAGCCAATTTCTAAAACGCGGCTACCAGGTGGAATAAAAAACCGATGCAAGCGATCGAGATCTTGATAGTAATAGCGGTTGCGTTGATTCCATCGATCGAGATCTGCGGCGATGCGATCAAAATACGATCGCACTTGTGCTTTAAACGCATTTTTATAACTAGATTCAGGCGATTTCGTAACAGTCATTATTTCTGATTCTGAATGCAGGCGTTTAGCCGTTTCAATTTCTCGATTTGAGCCGCTCTATTCTCCCACATTGATTAATAAAGTCTTAACGACAGATCAAATTTGTATAATTCGCCGTATTGTAATCATCAGTTGCTCTCGTTCTCTGGAATAATTGCGCTAGCTCCGCTGCATGGAGTGTTCATTTCTCTGTCACCGTTGTTCTAATGGCTACTTGTAATCCGTATCCGGTTGCACTTGTCTTTCTGGACTGCAACGGTGTAAAAAAGTTTTTGCTACCACGGGCACAAAAATATGGTGCATAAAAATTATTCATCCACAGTCAGTCTTGTTCTGCTTCTAACGGCTGTGACCACCGCAGACGTGCAATGGGTTCGAGCGCAGACTGCCGCCTTTAAACTTCCCGCTTCGGTTGCTCAAGGAACTACTGTTCGGGTCGATGGCTCTAGCAGCATGGCAGCCGTGAACACTGTTCTCAAACAGCGCTTTGAGCAGCAATTTCCAGGAACTCAAGTCAACGTTGCCGCCAACGGCGCACCCGCTGGAACTCAAGCGGTTCTCAATGGACAAGTCGATGTTGCTGCGATCGGTCGTCCACTCAACGATGCCGAAAAAGCTCAAGGCTTGAAAACGGTTCCAGTCGGACGCGACAAAATCGCGATTCTGATCGGAGCCAACAATCCATTCTCTAAAAGTTTAACGATCGAGCAGTTCGCAAAAATCTTTCGCGGTGAGATCAAAAACTGGTCAGAAGTTGGCGGCGCGAACGTTCCGATCAAGTTCGTCGATCGACCCGATAGCAGCGATACCCGCGAAGCCTTCAAAAGCTACCCTGTCTTCAAACAAGCCAAGTTCGCCACAGGGGCTACGGCTGTAAAACTCAACGAAGACACGATTCAAGCGGTCGTCGCCAACCTGGGCAATAACGGAATCAGCTACGCTACCGCGAATCAACTCAAAGGCTTATCCGGTGTGAAAGCGGTGGCGATGCACGGCACACAGCCAACCGATCCCCGCTATCCGTTCTCGCAAGCGCTTTACTACGTTTACAAAGACGGTGCGAACCCAGCCGTTCAAGCATTTCTAGGACTTGCCACCGCATCCGTGGGACAAAGCGCGATCGAGAAAGCAGGAGTCGCTGATGCCATTGCAGCGCCCGTCACTGCCAAACCCGCCACGACTGCTCAGAAACCCACTAAACCTGGTAAAACCGCCGCAAAAAGCGGAGCCAATGCACCTGCGAATCAAACTCTGACCCAAGCGAACCCGCAGAACAGCAATAACGCTCAAGGCAGCAGTTCTCAGTCGGGTGGCGGTAACAACCCCTTAGCCTTCCTCTTCCCCGGCGAAAACACAGCAGGAACCGGAACCACCCCAAATACTGGGTTACCCAACTGGCTCTGGTGGCTATTACCGATCGGCTCAGGAGCCGCACTCCTCTGGATGCTCGCAGGCGGTCGCCGCAATCGTCGCGATCGAGGTGCAACCGGAAGCTTTAACGCACCTGGATACGACGCAAATTATCCCGATCGCGGCAATGGCGGGGGTACACCCTACGTCGAAGGGGGCTACGACCCGATGCAGGGCAACGGAGACTTTTCTACCCAGACGGATGCCCCTAACCTGGATTTAGATTTGAACCCGAACAGCCCACCACCGAACAACCTCGATCTCGAACCGAACGTCACCGGAACGGTCGATCGCTTTGGCAGTTTCGGTAATCTTGGAGGAGCCGCACTTGCCGGAGGAACTGGAGCCGCTGTGTCAGCACTTGGTGGAAATCGTACCAAGCAAAGTCGCGTGGTGCTAAAATCTCGCAGTTCTCAAGAAGTAGAGGCGTTCTGGGATATTCCCCCTGAAGAACGTCAGATAATGCGGCAACAAGGCGGTGAAAAACTTGCTCTGCGGCTATACGATGTCACTGATATCGATCTCGCGCATCAACCTGCTCACAGCGTTCAGCAATTCGAGTGTGACGAACTTACTCAACGCCAGCGGCTTCCGATCGCGCTTCCCGATCGCGATTATCTCGCAGAAATCGGCTATCTCACCGCTGACAATCAATGGCTGAACTTGGCGCGATCGACGCATGTGCGAGTGCCTGCTGCCTCTAACAGCTTCATGGGCAACGCAGCAAAAGCTGGAGGCGCAACAGTTGTAGGCGGTGCAGTCGATTCAGCTAAGTCCTTTTTATCGGGCGATCGCGATACCGAAGCAGAACCGACGATCGCACAGCCCACCGAAACGCCAGTAACGGAGGCTCAATCTCCAGAGTGGTTCGATCGCATTACCCATCGTCCGCCAGATTCAGCCAATGTCGCTCAACCGAGTCGCTCAGTTGTGAATGAAACCGCATCGACTTCGCCAGCGACGGAAGCTCAATCTCCAGAGTGGTTCGATCGTGTGACGCATCCAGTCAGCGACACCGCAAAAGATGCAACTCAAGCAAAGAGTTCTGCAATGTCCGGTGGAGCCGCTGCGGGCGCAGGGGCTGCGGCTTGGTCGTTCGTTTCGGGTCAGCACCATTCGGATGCTCCCCGCCCTGAAGCAACTCCTAAAACTGTGTCATTCACCACGGGGACAACCAGCAATGTGAATCCTTTTGTGACAGGTGAAACGATCGAGCCATCAGCTCCCAGCATCGGTGAAGGTCGCCTCGTTCTCACGCCGCGCAATGCTCGATGGGCGTATGCGTCTTGGGATTTGCCGCGATCGCTGCGCGCTCGAATTGATCACAACGCAGGCGATAACCTGGTGTTGCGCTTGTACGATATCACCGATGGCGGAAGGCTTCCCGCACGCTACGAGCAGCATGACATCGATCAAATGGCGCTGAGTTGCGATGTGCCGATTCCGGTCAGCGATCGCACCTACATTGCTGAAGTCGGTTACGTGGATGCCGACAATCAATGGACTCAACTTGCTCGATCGACTCCTGCCTACATTCCAGCAAACTAGATTCACAAAAAGCGGTGGAGATTTCAAAGTCCCCACCGCTTTTTTCATGCCAAGTTTTACCGCGTCCAGTGAATCCCCTTCTTCTCGACCAAAATAAACAACAGGCTAAGCGCTCAGCTTGTTTTCGTCTTAAGACAAAGGTTTGCGATCGGTTGAAACCGTCCGCTGATCTTTAAGCGGCAGGAATTTGTCGGTGAAAATATCAGTGACGACTAGTGTTCCTCTCAGCCCGAATCCCTTCAGCCGTCTGCTTTAACGTCTTCTCCAATCGCGCTGCAACCGTTCCCAATCCATTCTGCTTAACTTTGGGATTCAGAAACATCCGCTCTAGCGCAATCTGCAATCGCACCTTCTTAGCATCGCGATTCAATCAATCTCGTGGCATCGAATCCCATCGCCGCGTCAAGCGCAGCCAAAGGATCTTTCAGCGTATCCTGAAGTCCTCGCATAAACGCTTTGACGAACGCTTTCACCGTGTCAGGATTTTGTTCAACAAAGCTGGCTTTCGCCAAAGCTGTATTTCCGTAGAAATCAAGCCCGTTGTCTGTGTAGTAGAAAACGTTCTGACCTGAAGAATTAGCGGTGTCGGACGAAGTAGGGCGTAAAATTGGCTAAACATACCGAAATCAATCTCCGGGCAATCACCGCAATCTCTCGGTGCGCTCGATTTATCCGCGAAAATTGATTGCAGTCTATTCGAGAAGACGCGCTAAACTCCAGAAACATATCTGCAATGTTCTATACGGTTTTTTCTATTGTTTACTGCTGAAAAATTGCATGGTCGCTGATTAACTCTGTTGAGGATACTCTTTTGATGCTCTCTGCCCGATCGCTCCAACGTTCCCAACTTCTACACGAACAAACTTATCAGATGCTGCGATCGGCGATTTTATCGGGCGAACTTGCAGCCGGAAGCCGCTTGATCGAAACTCAGCTTGCAGAACAGCTTCAAGTCAGCCGCACCCCGATTCGAGAAGCACTTCGGCTACTTCAGCGCGAACATCTAGTCACCGCCGATCCCCAAGGCGCGATGCGGGTGGCGCTGTTGTCGATCGAAGATGCAATCCAGCTTTATGATTGCCGCATCGCCTTGGAGCAATTATCTGTTTCGGCGGCTTGTCGAACAGCGACCACTGAACAAATCGAGCAAATTGAAGCGACGTTACAAGAGGCAGAACGCGCGATCGCGAATCCAACTCATTCGCTTACGCCATACCAATTGTTGCATCTCGATTATCAATTTCATCGATTGTTAGCCGAGAGTTCGAGTAATACTTGGCTAGTGCAAATTTTGGATCAGGTGTTTGATAAGATGTCGCTGCTGCGATTGAGAACGA
>CAXTDB010000084.1:0-15508 GCA_964242045.1 uncultured Leptolyngbya sp.
ACTGTTAGAAAACGATCCAGAAGCCGAAGGTCGTCAAGTTCATCTGGTTGATCACGCAGGTCAAACCGCAGCTTGGACAGGAAAACACTGTGTCGATTGGGCGGGACATTTGACCTTTCCAGGCTTTTCGGTTGCGGGCAATATGCTTGTGGGTGAACAAGTTCTGACCGCAATGGCAGAAGCGTATCAATCAAAAGCAGGAATGGAGTTTTCCGAGCGACTGCTGCAAGCGCTAGAAGCAGGAGAACGCGCAGGCGGTGATAAACGCGGGCGGCAGTCGGCAGCGATTTACGTGATGAATCAAGATGTGTATCCACATTTGGATCTGCGAGTCGATCACCATCATGATCCGATCGCACAATTGAGATTCCTGTTTGAAGAATCGCGTAAAGAATACTATCAATCGTTCCGTCAAACGATGCCGTCTCAATGTCGTCGGACGCATTCAGTCACCGCGAATCAGTTGGCAAAACAGATTCAAGAAGTGATTCGGAAAAAAGCGGTATTGTCAAAATTTAAAACGGTCGATCAAACTTCTGCACCAACTGAGATCGGCATTGCAGAATCGCGATAATCCTGAATCGAACTGAATCGAAAAACCCTCCAAGTTTTATAGGCTCGGAGGGTTTTAAGTTTATGTTACTGTGCCAACGGCTAGAACATTACACCTTGCGGGTCGAGGAGTCATCAACCACGGGGCGACCTTGGGTATCAACATCCAACTCTTCGCGGCGGATTTGCTCTTCGCTGTTGACAATATCTTGATCCACCACTTTCGTCACGCGGACTTCTTCACGCACAAACGCTTCTTTGCGGACATCGGGCGTTTCTTCGTAGACTTCCACACGAGCTACTTCACCTTCATGGAAAGCATCTGTGCCAACGGGAACCGCAGTCGTATCGGTCGAAGCAACGCGCTCAACCACAACACGCTCTTTCTCGATCGGCACGCTCACGCGCGCGGTTTCGGTTTCAACGTGCTTACCGATCGTTACTTCACCCGCTTTTGCTCGACGCTTGTTCGCGATCAAACGCTCTTCGTACAACCGAATGCGATCGTCATGTTGATCCATCTTGTACAAGTCGCGATCCAAGTCGTAGTTGTAGGTGTCTTGATCGTAGGTCGGCATAGCTGCTGCACCCATCGATGACCCTGTATAGGCAGTCCCTTCAGCATCCAATGCAGGAGAAGTTTCGATCGGAGCATTGGTCGCAGCAGCAGCACCTGTCGCAGCAGCAGCACCCGTCGCAGCAGTACTTGCAGCACCGGAACGATAAACACCGCGAACTTGCTCTTCGCCGTGGTAATCCATTTTCATATCGTCGCTGAATTCTGGAAGCTGCTCGACTTGCTGTTTCGTCAAGCCTTGAGCGTAGACACGGCGAGCGCTGTAATCGATTTGGGCACGTCCGATCGGTAGCAAGACTTTCTTACCAAAGATCCATGCCCCTGTGCTAATTACGAGATAGCGAAAACGTCCATCTTCATCGACAAGAACGTCATTCACTGAGCCAATCTTCTGATCACCACTATAGAGATCTAGATCCTTGACATCGTCACCGTCAAAATGATTACGGTAGTCTGGATCGAAATCCTTGATTCTGTATAAAGCCATCTTGTTATCTCCGAAATTGGTTACAGTTTCAGGTTATAAATTCTAATTTTCTTTTCCCTCTTTCTAATGACTGAATAGGCTCTTTCTAATGAGAGAAATCAGCTAGAGTTATTTTTTGAAGCTGAAAAATCGGTTATTTTCTGATGAATGATCAAGCCTGGTTAAGCTTAGTTAAAGAACAACGAGCGATCGCAATTATTCGCGCTCTGAGTTTAGAAATCGGCACTCAAATGGCAAAAACCGCGATCGCTGGCGGGATGAATCTAATTGAAATTTCTTGGAACAGCGACTGTTCTGCGAAACTGGTGACACAGTTGCGATCAACTTTTCCCCACTGCACGATCGGAGTCGGTACGATTCTCACGGTGTCGGATCTAAAGAATGCGATCGCAGCAGGCGCACAGTTTGCCTTTATGCCGCATACCGATTTTGATTTGATCGCGATCGCGAAACGGCATCAAGTTCCGATTATTCCAGGTGCGTTGACTCCGACTGAAATTATCACAGCTTGGAATGCGAAAGCGAGTTGTGTCAAAGTGTTTCCGATTCAAACTGTCGGGAATGCGAGTTATCTTGAAGCGTTGCGCGCACCGCTCGGACACATTCCGATGATTCCAACGGGTGGAGTCACGATCGAGAACGCCAGTTCTATGATTCGAGCAGGCGCGATCGCGGTCGGAATTGGCGGAAACTTATTTTCAAAACAAGCGATCGAATCAGAAAACTGGACGCTGATTCAACAACAGATTAAAACGTTGATGAAAAGCTTACAATCTGAAAGCTAATCAAATTTGTCACCAGTGATGCAACTTAAACAAACCGCTTCATGGATTGCAGGACTCATTACTGCAAGTGTTGTCTGTACAAATGCTCTGGTCAAAGCACAAAACACTCCACCCGCGAACAATCAACCGATCAATATCAAGGTTGATTGCCGCAATCCTAAAACTCAATTCGATATGAATCTCTGTGCGTCTCAGAGTGCCAGATCCGCTGATCGACAACTGAATCAAACGTATCAAAAAGCGATCGCTAAATTCAAAGGAACGCCACAGGAAAAACAGCTTGTCGAGGCTCAATCGAGTTGGATCAGATTCCGAGATGCAGACTGTGCCTTTTCTCGCGATCGTTTTCAAGGCGGTTCAATTGCTCCGATGGTTTACTCTAGCTGCATTGCTCGAATGAGCCAACAGCGCACGAAAGAACTCGAAGCCTATCTGACAGAAGGCGGACTTTAGGTTCTCAACGCCCTCGATCGCTCCACAATCCGTCAAAATGGCAGTAGGGAACTCACAGGATTATCAGGCATGGACATCAAACACGGATTTGTGGGCGCGATCGGCAATACTCCTTTAATTCGCCTCAATAGTTTTAGCGATGAAACCGGATGCGAAATTCTCGGTAAAGCAGAATTTCTGAATCCGGGTGGCTCGGTCAAAGATCGAGCTGCACTTTACATCATCGAAGATGCGGAGCGACAAGGCTTACTTAAACCTGGTGGAACTGTCGTAGAAGGCACAGCAGGCAACACCGGAATCGGGCTGGCGCATATCTGTAACGCCAAAGGCTACAAATGCCTGATTATCATTCCTGAAACGCAGTCCCAAGAAAAAATTGATTTGCTCCGAACATTAGGCGCAGAAGTCCGCACCGTTCCCGCCGTTCCCTACAAAGATCCCAACAACTATGTAAGATTATCGGGCAGCATTGCTTCAGAAATGGAGAACGCAATTTGGGCGAATCAGTTCGATAATTTGGCGAATCGCCGCGCTCACTATGAAACGACTGCTCCTGAAATGTGGACTCAGGCTGATGGAAAAATCGATGCGTGGGTGACTGCCACGGGAACAGGCGGAACTTACGCAGGGGTCGCGATGTACCTCAAAGAAAAGAACCCTAACATTAAATGTGTGCTTGCTGACCCAATGGGCAGCGCGCTTTATAGCTATGTCAAAACCGGAGAAACAACTTCTGAAGGTAATTCGGTAACAGAAGGAATTGGAAACAGTCGCGTTACTGCGAATATGGAAGGCGCACCTGCCGACGATGCGATTCAAGTCCACGATCGAGACGCAATTCGAGTGTTATACCAACTGCTGGAAAAAGACGGTCTCTTTATGGGCGGCTCTGTCGGAATCAACGTCGCTGCTGCCGTTGCTCTTGCGAAACAAATGGGAGCCGGACATACGATCACCACGATTCTCTGTGATGGCGGTAGCCGTTATCAATCAAAGTTATTCAATCGGGAATGGTTAGCATCAAAGGGACTTCTACCGGATCAATCATGACCACGGTGAGAATCTGCCAGCACAAGTCTTGTCGAAAACAGGGCGCAGCAAAGGTACTTAAAGCTTTTCAAACTCTTGCGCCCGATGATGTGTCGATCGAGCCTTGTCATTGCTTAGGTCAGTGTGGCAATGGTGCGATGGTACTCATCTTACCCGATGAGGTTTGGTATTGTCGCGTTTCACCCGAAGAAGTCGGGGCGATCGTCGATCGACACTTAATCCAAGGTCAACCGATCAAAGCCATGCTCTACCGCAAATTCCATCCAACCTAAATCTCATCGGGATCAACTCCTAATTCCCGTAACCGTTCTGCAAGACGCTCTGCTTTTTGGCGTTCAGATTCGGCTTTTTGGCGTTCGGATTCGGCTCTCTGAAACTCCAGCACTTTACCTTCGGCTCCGGTTGGAAGTACTTGCTGATCGCGATCGCACCACCGCAACCAGAGTCCACTCACTGCCTCAAACTCACCTTCCCAAACAGTTAATCCTAAACCGACCGTTGGCAGCCAAAACGGTTGCGACATTTCCACGTACTGTCCGAAAGTAAGTCCCCAAACTCGCAGCAATTGTCCATTCATTTCGTCCGATCGCTGAATCTGTTCGAGCGGATCAAAGACTGCATAGTATGGAATGCCAATTCGCGCGTACAGATCTTTTTTTTTGCCTAATTCATTGCCTTCGCGATTCGAGACGATTTCGATACACACTTCCGGGGCTTTGCCAAACTCCCAGACAAAGTAAGAGCGATTTTGCTTTTTGCTCCAGTCGGTGGGCATTTCAACCTCAAGACTGAGAAACGCATCTGGTACGATCGGATCTTGCTTCAAGGCATAGAATAACCCAACGTTGGCGGCAGCGACAAAGGGTAGATGTTGCGACCATGAACTGTAGAGCGGTTCGACGAGTAATCGTTGCTGTTTGGCACTTTGAAAATTATCCACGGGCATATCGTCCTCGGTGACGATGTGGCTAATGTCGGGAGCAACGAATTCCTCGGTATATTGCTGAGTCATAGTTCGCGGTTCAAACCCTACAGCTTAATTATCACATTGAATCAGTATTTTTGTTCGCATTGCAGAAAATGTCGATCGCTTGATCTGCGGTAATTAATCGCTTCAGTACCACTTGCCCGATCGCGCCTGATTCAACCGTTGGAGTTGGCTTCACTTCCACCATCAGTACTTCATCTTCGACTCGATACAGCCAAAGCTTTTCGCCATTTTCCCAAATACATAACTCTAACTGTTCGATCCGGGGTTTGCGTCTCCAGGCGACTTCATTCCACAAGCCGCCCATCTCCCAAACTCGCCCCACACACCAACCATCCGACAGAAAAAAATACTTCACAACCAGCCCTAGTCGAGAAATCTTGCTCACCCTAGCGCGAATTGAGTGCGATCGCGCTCAATTTAATCAATTTTTCTCAAGCGGTCATCGAGCAAACAGCGATCGCATCGATTTAACGCCCGCTGCCGTGTTTCCAGCTTGATTCAGATACTCATTGATACCAAACGCATCTTCAGTCGTTCGCAACAAAGAATAGTGATTGTAGGGTGTTGTATCGACCACCCCGCGCGCGCCGTGATTGGTGATCACGATCGTTGCGATATGTCCACCGCCAAAATTCGCAGCGCTTTTGGGGTCAGTGCCACAACAGCCTTGCGTTTCAGTCTTCACGAGCGGGTTATCGTCTTCATCCCAGGTAATGACGATCGCGCTGTTGCCGGGGGCTGTCCATAGTTTAGACTGTGTGATTTGATCGACCAGTTTTCCAATGTGCTGATCGCCCGCTTGAATCAGATTCCTCGTGTTCGGACATTGGAGTAAACCGTGCATTTCGTCGCACTGATTCAGCACGATATGACTGTAATTTGGGGCGGTGTTTGCTTGTAGATCGATCGATAATTGAGTCAGCGGCACGATTTTTTGCGCTAGGTTGGGATCGTCTTGCACAGATTTAAAATTCATAAATCCGTTGTGCTTGGCTGCATACAAGGCGCGTTCTACGTCTGGGTATACTACGGCTTTCGATCCGGGGTTGGGTAAATCTTCAAAGTAGCCTTTCCAGGTCAGCCCTTTTTCGCTCAGTTGATCCATTAGACTACGATCGCGAATTGTATGATTGGCGTAACCCGGTTTCTTTGTGCCATGACAAAAGCGATCGGAACTTCCTGCTTGACAGTAAAACGCATCGTCATCGTGAATTCCAAAGGTGCTACCCCCTAACATTGCAATATAGTTAGCTTCACTGGGATGCACTTCCCCGTAGAAGTTCTTCGCTAATCCGTAAGTCGTTGCTAATTTTGTTAAATTTGGTGTGTCTTTGCCAATCACTTGAGCGTAAGCTTTGTTTTCCGCGATAATCACAAAGATGTGATCATATTTAGGAATTGCTTTTTCCTTAGCCGCTACAGAGGCTTTCTCAGGATTCGTTACGCTCGGTTTAGCATCGATCGCAGTACATCCTGCAAGTGCGCTTAATCCAAACATCCAAGCCATAAATAGCTTGAGATTGCTACTCCGAATCTTTCCCATTCCAGTCTCTCCAAAGTCCGATCGCGGCACAGTTCAAATCGTAGCAACTTTACTACTTTAAACAATGGAAATAGTAAATTCCAGCAAGCTTAAAATGCCACCACTCTGCAAATTCGAGCGATGGCATCTTCAAACTTATTTGCAGTGCAACCTACTTCCAAGCGCGTTGCTGATAGTTTTGCTTACACACATTTAGAATTCGCTGATCGTTTGCGCTGACTTTGGAAATACGCTGATAGCCTTCAAGACCGATCGGAGCAACGACAGGATTTTCGCGTGATGCAACAGCATCATTACGCTCGGTTGCGATCACATAAGGATTTTCAGAACGATCGTAGCTATCAATCACCATCAGTGAAACTTTGTCGGGTTCAACCCTGCCATAGGTGCAATCGAACGACGATCGTGGCATGTACAGCGCACCGATCAACTTACCTTGCCGTGCTTCAAACACAAAATAGCCTTTACCAATCTGTTCCGGTTGTGCAGATTGCCCATAAAGGTAAACTCCGTCCGGCAATGTGGTCGTTTGCGGTTTTTCCAGATTGCGGGGAGTAGCTTGAGCAGGTGCATTCATCGCCATCAAGCCCGTAAGCGCAAGGGAAAACCCTGCGATCGTCGGAGCTACTTGTTTTACAGAGGCGAGGAGGTAAGTCGTCAGTGCTTTCATGGAATGCCCTCTCAATTTAGTAAAGTCTTCAGCAGGGGGTTAAAAAAAGTGTTGTAATTTCCTGATTTCACCAGGGGGCTAGTGAATAGTTTGCAACACGGTCTCCGTATTACTACTCTCTCTGGGGAAGTCATTTCGGAAAACAAAAGGCAGAGAATTCAAGAAATTTCTCGGCTGATTTTGTCGTGAGCTTAGAGCGAAAAAAGCGCGATCGCGAAGCCGAGCCTGATTTCGTTGCGCGGAAAGTTCAACGAAAAATCACACTGAGCTTGCTTGATAACTATCAAATCATGGGTTGGGGGCGGACTGATTTGATAGAGTGACAGTCTAAAATTTGGCGATCGAGATAAACTAGTTTTAACCTTTGGAAGAGTTACTGCGGCTTATTTTTCTCGATTCACTGATGCTAGGAGGTAGATGCTTTTTTAATCTACCATGCCTATTTAAAGGAACTTATTTTTGCAATAATCTTTAATTTGAGGTTGAATCTCTTAATGGTAATGAAGCAATTTAGCTTACAACTCAAGTAATCCGGGGGGCGGAGTAATTTCGATGCGGTGCTGATCGAGGTCAACGATTGGAACGATCGCTTCGACAAATGGAATCAAAATCGTCTTTTCTTGTTCGCCTTCGGGTGTGTTTTTAGCGACTTGCAGTAAATCATGTCCTGCTGGAATGACATCCGTGACTTTGCCGATCAATTCCTGAGTGATTTGGTCATACACCGACAAGCCGATTAGATCAGCGACGTGAAATTCACCGTCTTCGAGTTCGAGTCGATCGCTGTCTGGAACGAGTAATTTGCAGTCTTTTAGAGCTTCGGCACTGGTGCGATCGTGAATTCCTTTGAGTTGAATTACATAGAGTCCTTTGCCGTCGAGGTAGCGCCCGGAAACAAGCTCGATCGATTCGGGTTCGGTTTGATTTGGACGGAGAAGCCAACGCCGACCGGGTTCCTCGAATCGTTCTGGAAAGTCTGTGTTGGGATACACGCGCAGTTCGCCTTTTAAGCCTTGAGCTGCAACGATTTTACCGATTTCTAAATAGCCCGTTCTACGATCCATAAACTTGCTGTGCGGTTTGCGCGAGTCGTTCCATTGCGGTTTGCAATTCTGTATCTGTTCCAGTCAGACTAATTCTTAAACATTGCTGTTTGTGTTGCCAGTCTTCTTGCAACCCTGGAAAGAAAGTACTTCCGGGAACCACAATCACGCCGACTTGTTTGAGTTCTTGATAAAATTCCCAATCGGTTATCGGTAAGTCCTCAAGCCAAAGCCACGCAAAAATCGCGCCTTCGCCTCGATGTAGGAACCAAGGAAGCGATCGCGGCATTGTGCGATCGAGCGTTTCTTCAATAATGGCAATTTTGCGCTGATAAAACGGACGAATCACATGAATCGAGATGTCTGCCAGTTGACCGGATCGAATTGCGCGCGCCGCGATCGCTTGTCCGTATCTCGGTGAGTGAATGCAGAGATTTGTTTGGAAACACTCTAGCGTTTGAATGATTTCGGGTTCTCCGATCGCAATCCCAATGCGTTCTCCGGGCAGTCCTGCTTTCGATAAACTCATACAATGAACGACATTTCCACCGAACATCGGCGACATTTCGGTAAAGTTCAACGCCGGAAACGGAGGCGCGTATGCAGAATCGATTAAAACCGGAACATCATGAATTGCTGCAAGTGAAGTGATTTTATTTACTTCGTCATTGCTTAAAACGTTTCCGGTTGGATTGCAAGGACGAGAAAAAATTACACATCCAGTATGTTCATCGATTTGTAGCTGATTGAAATTCGGGCGGTACTTAAATCGATGATTGTCTTGATCGATTTCTAATTCCGGTTTATATGCGATCAGTGCTTCTGGTGTGAGCGTAACGCCTCCGTATCCGGTGTAATCGGGACTTAACGGAAGTACAATTTTTCTCAGTTCTCCACTTGCGGTATAGCCACCAAACGCATTCGCCGCATAGAAATAGAGGCTTTGACTTCCAGGGGTAATTAAGACATGACGATCGCTCAAGTTCAATCCGTAGCGCTGATTAAAATCTTGAACGATCGCGTCAATCAGCGGCTGATATCCCTGACTTGCGCCATAGCGACAAACGACATCGCCATATTCAGGACTCGCTAACAATTCCGTCGTACAATCGCGCCAAAGCTGTTCGACTTCGGGCAAAATTACCGGATTCCCAGCGCTGAGATTAATAAAACTCTGTCCGGCTCCTGCGCGCAGCGTTTCAATAATGTCCTTCATAATTGCCCGGACACCGGATAGGCGAGACATTTCCGTTCCAAGTTGACTCAGCGCAGGATTCATCACAGATGGTAATTTTAGGACGATCTTGATGCTACCGATTAAGCAGCGCGATCGAGCATTAATTTTTGCTGCGATCGAGTTTGCTTAAAGCAGCAATGCCTTTACCTTTGCCTGAACTTCCTGAACCACACTTTCTGAGACAGACTCAATAAACTGCACCTTGCGCCCTCTCCAATCGATACACCTAATCTGATCGGTAAGAATAACGCCGTAGGTATTTAGCCCATCGGGTAGCAGTACCTCGAAAGAATATCCCTTCTGCTGGCTAGTAATAGGCATCACCAAAGCTAGAGAAGTTTTCCTGTTGTATGAGCGTGGCGAAAGGACAAAACCAGGTTTGAGTCCTCTCTGTTCGCGTTCGATCGTAGGATCGAAGTCTAAGTAAACAATATCTCCACGATCGGGAATGTAAGAGTCAGACTATTCTACCAAACTTCGTTCCCCACTGGTTCGCCAAAGTCAACGACTGCATGAAGGTTTTCTGGAGTGATACCTTCTAGCAATTCGTCTAGCGTATACCCTTTGCGTCTTCTGGGTTTTACGACTAAAGTTCCGTTAATCGCGCTAATCTCAATCTCCTCGCCTTCAGAGATCTGAAGCTCTTTTGCTAAATTCTGTGGAATACGAATCGCGAGGCTGTTTCCCCACTTTGCGATCGTTGAAGCCATAATCTACTAACTCGGTAGTGTAGATACATTATATCTACATGACCAACGCGATCGCACTAGCAAGGCGTTTCATTAATAGCGCTCCGGCTCCTTGACTTCTCATTTCTCGATCGATGTACAGATCATCGAGCCAAATACTAGATTGACCTGCAAAAGAGGAATATCGAAAGCCATAGAGCGCGAACCCATAAACCTGTGCCAATGCCATACAGAAGTGACTCGATGGGTGGGTTTACGGATGCGGAAATTCCTGAGCAAGACTCTCAGGGGCAGTGAGAGCTTGCTGCCTTGACGAACCTTAAAGCCGTAAAGTTCAACACTCTAGACTCAAATTCGTCGGTCTTGCTTGGGGGAAATGCAAGACCTGCTGAAAAAGCGAACTTACAGGACAGACTGCCAATCTACGTAAGAGCATACCTACGCATTTTTCCCAGCACATCCGTAGATCTGCATAAGTTCGTCGGCATTTCTAACTCAGCGTGCTGGAAAGTGACTGTCACACAGTTCCCGTTTGTAGATCGTCTGGCAGTTCTAATGTATCGCCCATACGATCGCCTGTGTGATATGCAGCTAAAAGCACCTCGCTCGTTTTACCCCAGCCGATCGTACCGTTTGCAGCGATGCCGATCGCACCGAAATCGCGTCGATTTTGATGCGCCTCACCGAAAGATTTTGCTAGCGATTGATGAAACGATTGTCCATCTGTTACCCGAATCACGATCCGAGCGGCTAAACATTCATCGATGATGTGTTCTCCGATTCCGGTACAGCTAATTGCTGCGTCTGCGTTTGCGTAATTTCCCGCAGGCATCGCGGAATCACTGACTCGCCCGATCCGCTCAAAGCCTTTACCACCTGTGGATGTACCAACCGCCAATCGACCATGATGATCTAACGCAACCACCCCGATCGTGCCTCGTCCCGCTGATTCCGAAATCAATTCTTTTTCGGCAACGACACCCGCCATCGCGCGATTGAAGTTGCCTTCGCGCTCTTGAATCCATTCCTGCAATCGCAGTTCGGTTAAAGGGTCATACAGCGGCAGTTGAAGTTCTCGCAAAAGCTCAGCGGAACCAATATCGGATAACACGCGATCGTCAGACGTTTGCAGAAATAAAGCAAGCTCGATCGGGTTTTTTACCCGCGCTGTATTGATCACGCCGCTGAAGCTTTGACGCGCGCCATCCATCAACGCCGCACTCATACGAATTTGTCCATCCGATTGCAAAACTGATCCGGTTCCAGCATTAAACCGGGGATCGTCTTCGAGCAGTTGGCATCCGGTGACAACGGCTTCGGTTGCGGTCGCGCCTGCGAGTAAGACCGCGTAGATTTCTTCCACCACTTTGTAGAGCGATCGACGAACCGCTTCCGCGCCGCCTTTTCCCTTGAGCGAACTCCCTGCGCCACCATGAATGATCAGTTTAGGCTGAACGCGATCAACAGACATGAAAGGAACCTCGCACAAGACAGATAGCACAGAAGCTTATCACGTCTGAATCACAGTGTTTCAGGTTTGATGTGCGATTTGCGTTTACGACAGCGATCGGAACAATATTTCACGTCGTCCCAGCAGCCTTCCCATTTTTTCCGCCAGGTAAACGGTAAGCCACAAACGGGACAAACTTTAGTGGGTAAATCAGATTTGGCACGATGACGCGGCATACGAATCTAAGGCGTAAGGTATTTTAATCTTAAAGTGTTCTATCGGTTGGATCATGTCGGAAACCCTGTCTGCTCAAGTTCGGATTGTTCTCGTGGAACCTGCGGGGGCGCTGAATGTGGGATCGATCGCGCGCGTGATGAAAAATATGGGCTTGAGTCAGTTGGTGCTAGTCAATCCGACTTGTGATTTGCAGTCTGATGATGCGCGAAAAATGGCGATGCGGGCGATCGATGTTCTCGAAGCCGCGCAAATTGTAGATTCGATTCCAGAAGCTTTGGCTGGGTGTCATCGAGCGATCGCAACTGCGGTACGATCGCGCATCGATTCCCCGTTAGAACATCCGCGCGAGGCACTGCCTTGGTTGTTAGAACCGGGATTAAATACGGCGCTGCTATTCGGTTCTGAAGATCGAGGACTGAGTAACGAAGAATTGAAATACGCTCAGCGATTCGTTTACATTCCCACTAGCGACCAGTATCGATCGCTGAATCTCGCTCAAGCGGTGGCAATTTGCTGCTACGAACTGTTTCAGGCTCCAATGCCACCTGTGCCCGCATCGATCCCCTGTTCGCTTGATGCGCTCGATCGAGCGTATCAACACCTCGAATCGGTTCTGCTCGATATCGGCTATCTCCAACCGCAGACGGCGGCGAGTCGAATGGAAAAATTTCGGCATTTATTTAATCGATCGAATCTCTCAGAGGCTGAACTGTCCTTACTGCGTGGGATTCTACGGCAGATTGAATGGGCAACGCATGATCGAACTTCTAAAAATTAACGGACTTGATCGGATCAATTTCACGAAGTCAATGTAAAATCCCTAAGACATACAGGGTGACGCAGAGTAAATTCAACGTTCTCAATCCAAAACTGATTTCAGACTCGAACATCAGTCGAATGTTGTTGAAAATAAAACCTTGTTTCTGACGAACGGAGAGCAGCATCAATGTGGGATGGAACTGACGAGTCAGCCGCATCAAATTCGGATCGCAATGAGTTGAATCACGCAGCAAAGCTGAATTCTCGCTCACGTCGCCGTGCAGAAGCTTCACGCTTACCACAGCCGCCAATTCCGCTTTCGTCGCAGCGTACCGATCGTCGTCGCGATCGACCCCGTAAATCCGCTCCTTTACAAGAACGATCGAACCCCCGCGAACTTTTCACTACAGTCCGATCGTTTCGCACTCCGCGATCGAGAACCGAACGTCGTCGGCTCGAAGTGGTTCCACCTCCCGAATCTCGTCGCCCTCAACCTGTGCGAAAACCGATCGTGCAGGCTGCAAAAAGTCGATCGGCTTTGGCATTCCTCTACGGCACTCGACTGCTCATTCTGGGAATCGGAATTGGCGTGATTGCAGGTACAAGTCTATCGATTTGGGACCCAGCGAACCGATTTGGCGGTGCATCTCAACCCGAAAAAACCGAACAAGCTGCTCCTTCACCGAGTCCAGTTGCGATCGCTCAACTCCAACTCGGAGAGGAAATTGCTCCGATAAAACCGCAGATTCAAAGCGCGATCGCCGCTCAAACGCAGTTAGCGCCGGGTTTAATGATTGTCGATGCCGATACTCACGCTTATTTAGATATCAACGGTTCGACTGCGATCGCGGCTGCTAGCACGATTAAGTTTCCCGTTCTAGTCGCCTTTTTCCAAGCAGTTGATGAAGGCAAGATTCGACTCGATGAACCGCTGACGATGCGAAAAGAATTAGTTGCGGCTGAATCCGGTGAACTTCAGGATATGCCAGTCGGATCTCAGTTTCCGGCAATTGAAGTTGCAACCAAAATGATCGATATCAGCGACAACACCGCGACGAATATGATCATCGATCGCTTAGGCGGCAAAGATGCAGTAAATCAGCGGTTTCAATCGTGGGGCTTAACCAATACTACGGTGCAAAATTCGCTTCCTGATTTGCAAGGCACAAATACCAGCAGTCCGCGCGATATGGTGTCTCTGCTCGATGCCCTGAATCGGGGGCAATTGGTTTCGATGCGATCGCATGAAAGAATGCTCGACATTATGCGGAAGGTGATGAACAATTCGCTGATTCCTCAAGGATTAGGACAAGGAGCCACGATCGCGCACAAAACCGGAGATATCGGCACGATGCTGGGCGATGTCGGCATGATCGATTTACCGAACGGGAAGCGCTACTTAATGGCAGCGATGGTAAAACGTCCGCACAACGACGATCGAGCGGGAGATTTGATTCGCCAAATGTCGAAACTGACGTATCAATATTTCAATCAATTAAGTGCGACTCCGCCGAGTCCAGTGCCCGGATCGCAAGGCGCGCAACCTGTGAAATCGACGATCGCACAACCTTAAGCAAAACCGTGAGTCAGGCATCTTGCCTAACCCACGGTTTTAGACGTTATTGATTCTCAGATTTACCCTGCACAAACAGGTTTATCATTGGCATTCAGCCGAATCTTGCCTTCTGTTCCGTTGACCATGAACGGCACTTGCTTATCTTCAACGACGCGCACAAAGGCGGGCTTGTCTTGCAAGCAGGCACTAACCGCTGCTCCCCAAGCTGTCAAATCTTTCGACATCTTATCGGTGATCGGCGTATCGCTTGTTACGGCTGCATCTTTTACGACTGCTACTTGAATTGGTAGCGTAAACTTCGCAGGTGCATTTGAGGTTGAAGGCAAAGTCGTTTCTTTGATGCCCGTGAGGGTTTCATCGTCCAATACTGTCGTTTTCGCGGTCGATTGAGTGCTAGGGGTGGCAGACTGTCCCGCCGGAGTGGTCGGGGCTGGTGTACTGGTCGGGGCGCTCGGTGTCGAAGGCGTAGACGGGGTTCCTGGAGTCGTGTTCGAGGGCGTAGTCGAATCTGAAGGGGTCGATGGGGTTCCTGGAGTTGTGTTCGAGGGCGTAGTCGAATCTGAAGGAGTAGAGGGCGTTACCGGAGTCGTGTTCGAGGGGGTTGTAGTAGAGTCTGGAGTTGTCGGAGAAGCAGGCGCGATCGGAACACTACCCGGTGATGAAGGAGTCGTCGCATCGGGGGTCGTCGGGGTTGTCGTCGGGGTCGAATCGCGTGTCGAAGGGGTAGACGGAGCGATCGGACTAGAAGACGGTGTGGTCGGGGTTGATCGGGGTGTCGTGGAGTCTGCTGGAACGGGTTTCACGGTGTCAGGCGTAGTCGGACTTGTAGGCGTGACGGAATCTGTAGGCTTCGTCTGCATTGTGGGCATCGAAGGCGTTTGCGTCAAACTTGACGGAGTGGTCATCGTCGGGGACATCAGAGGCGATGCGGGAACGATCGGGGTTGACCCTGAATTAGTTGGAGAACTTAGATTTGTGGTAGTTTCCGGTTTGGTGATCGGAGAAAGTACCGGAGTCGTGGGTGTACTCATCGAAGGCGAGACGGATTCGGTCGGGCTTGCTTTGAGCGGAGCTTTGATCGATTGAGCGATCGTAGGAACTCCAAATCCTGCAAGTATGGTAGCTACGCCAAAAGCGGCAATCTGACTCAGTTTGCTCACGTTTATCTCCGAATTTTCTAAAGGTCAATATACTTCGCGATTTCAGAACGCACCGATGATTTACACACCCTTGATGATTTATGCGTTGTCCGAACGGATCGAACTTCTGTCCGTGGTTTTGGAAAGTGACAGAGCTTAGACAGCCAAACCGTACCGAAGTGAGAGTGACTGCCTCAACTCAACAAGAGACAGATTCTCAACTGGCACAGGTCGCGGGCAGATTGCTAGAAGATTGATGTTCAAAAGGCG
>CAXTDB010000085.1:0-15501 GCA_964242045.1 uncultured Leptolyngbya sp.
TCAGTCAGATCCGAAGTCGGGATGCGATCTACCCGTCTTTATCGTCGTCATTGCCTGACTGTCTCATTGTCACCTAACAAGGGTGGCAGCCTTATCGATCTGAAGCAGTCTGTCAATCGCTGTCACCTGAGCAATGGCAACACTTGAGTTGTGGTTAAGGCAGTAAAGGCGAACGGGTATCAAGTGACAGAATGGCTTAGGTTAACTCGAATCTGGAGCAAGGTTATTTTCTGCTACCAAATCATCAAACTGCCATGCAAAATTAAACTATCAATCTGCTGGATTACCTGCGCCGCTAAACTCTGATTGTGAACCAATACCCCCATTTCTATGTTGAGTGACATGGCATATTCAGTCAAGTTCGCGCTGGACATAAAAAGATGTTGTCGATCTCTCACCGCGCATTTGGCGTGAAGTGAGCCGTACCTGCCTTGCTCATCTACAGGGCGTTTTGCTTTCAGCCAGACGTAGAGTTGAGAACGCCTAAGAACCTCAGCCCCAAACCTTGTCGAAAGCCCGAATGAAATCTTGCCATCGCTCGCTTCGAGAGTTTCTGCGACAATGCGAATGTTCACGCCTCGATCGAGCGCTGCGATTAACGCCCCAACAATCTCAGAGATGTTATAGATTGCAAAGCTAACGATTAGAAGATCGTGCTGTGCCTCTCGAATCAGTTGCAGCAAGGTTTGATCGGTTCGGCGCAATGGAAAAGATTCTGGATTTGGTCCAGTCCAAACAAGTTCAACTGATAAGTCCCGGCGCATTTGGCTCTGACAATGAACTGCTGTGGAGAGCGCGAACCCTTTGGGAAGCGGAGCTACCGCAACTGCTCCATCCAACTCGCTCGTCTCGATTTGCCAAATCTCAATCAGGTGATTGAACACTTGCCGCCATGTTGAAGCTGCTTGTTCTGCACGATCAGGTATTGAGATCATTTAATCGCAGTAACAAACGATAACCTTTTTACCTTCTAGCGAAACTAGCACGATGAGTTATCCTCGCTTTGAGTCTGCTAAAAAGCTTTCAATTTCATCTCCGTTGCTGAGTCTTTGAGGATTGCCATACACCATCAATTTTCTAAAGATTTCCTCACCTTTAAATCAGTTCAGTTAGTCCAGAACTGGGGTTCACATTTGCGCTGAGCCACCACTTGTCCGCGTTTGATCACCCTCCGATCGATGGGTGCAGCCGCGATTGCTTCGGTCACAGAGCGAGCATTCAAAATCACCAAATCGGCAACCTGACCGGGTACAATACCGTGATTAGGAAGTCCGATCGCTTTGGCAGCCTGATTCGTTGCCATTGCTAAACATTGCGCGTGCTGGCTTATCGTGCCTAAATGCAGCACTTGCGCTAGTAATGTACAAATTTTGAGGACATCTCCATCGCCGAAGGGAGTGAAAAGATTTTGAACATTGTTTGTGGCTACGCCAACCGTCACACTCGATGCTGCCAGCGTATGAATCGGAGCCACACCGCGCCGCACTCGATGCGTGTCTTTTCGCGCCATCATGTACAAGTCAGAAGCAGGTAGAGCCAGTAGCGAAATTCTCGCTAAACGGAGTAGTTTGGCAACTTCTGCCAGTTCTTGTGGTGGCAAGTTCGCTAGCTTGGTCATATGCCCTAAACACACTCGTCCTTGCCATCCTCGCCGTTGAGTTTCCGCAATCACAAATGGCAGCATCAGCGGCAAGTCATCATCGAGAAAATCGAGGTGAAAATCGACATCACAATCAAACTCTTGAGCAATATCAAACACAATCCGCACATTTTGCTCCGGGTCTGGATCGACATAAGGAGCAGAGCCAATCACGTCCCCACCTAAAGCGACTGCTCTCCTTAAAAGTTCAGGAAGCTGCGATTGATTCGTAATGCCTTCTTGAGCAAACACCGCGAGTTGCAGCGTCATGCCCCAAGCAAATTCTTGTTTCAGCGGCAGTAGCGCCTGCATTCCCGTCAATCCGATTACTTGATCAACTTCGACGTGCGATCGCATCACGGTCGTTCCCCAAGAAATTGCTTGCCGCAGTGCCCGTCGCGCTCTTGCCTGAATGTCAGCAATGGTAAAAGCCTGTTTTGCCTTGAGTGTTTCTTGCATCGCCTCGCGAAAGGTGCCTTCGACAGCGGGAGTGCGATCAAGTAAAAAGACTTTATCAAGGTGGACATGAGCGTCAACCAAACCTGGAATCACCAGTTGTTCTAGAGCATTCAAAATTGTGTCTCCCGCGATGGAACAATCCACTTGAGTAATAATTCCATCGGTGATTCCAATCTCCCAAAGTCCTTCTCGCTCCGGCAAACGAGCATTCACAATTCGCAAATCTACCATTGATTCTATTCCTGTTAATCTGTCTTTTTTTCAGCAGCAATCGCCGCTTTCAAAGCCTCAATTGCCGCTTCAGCCACTTCAATATCTTCTTCATCAGTGCCAGAACCAATACCAATCGCACCAATTACTTCACCCTCCATTTCGATCGGTAAGCCTCCAACGATCGTCGTGAATCGATTATCTGTTGCCAATGCAATGCCGAGCGCTAAATTAGTCGGTAACTGACCCGTTGCCGCCTTTGCTGAAACAGCAGTGTACGCCTTTTGAATGGCAGAAAATTGGCTATGCAGTTTTGCTCCTTCCATTCGTTCAAACACCATCAAGTTGCCGCTGCGATCAACCACAGCGACACATTGAGGCACTCCCATTGCTTCGGCTTTCGCGATCGCAGCCTGTAAAAGCACCTTGGCTGCCTGAACAGACAATTCTGAAACTCGACGAATGTACATACTAAAGCTCCTTGTGGATTGAGGCATGAATTTAACCTGTCATTAGTACCATAGCGCTCAATCAGCAGAAATTATTTCGTTCCTGCGTCTCCCAACACGCCTTCTACTAACCAGTCCATTCCCTGAAGCTGAGGATCTTGTAAACCATAAGTCTTGCCGGATGGAATCACAACATTGCCTTTGTTGTCTTTCAGTTCTCCCTTGAAGATCGCTAAACTGCCATCCAACAATTTCGTTTTAGCCGCTTCCGCAGCTCGTTGAGTCTCCGAACTGACGGCAGCTCCATAAGACGAAAGTTTGCAAAACTCTTCTTTTAATCCACCCGCAACGACATGAGGAATGCCACCATTTGTCAGTGTTTTCCCAGCTTTTAACATCTCAACATAGTTGCTATAAATTTTCCCCCAATTCCATTCCACTCCAGTTAAGTACCCTTTGGGAGCTAGACTTGCCTGGTTGATGTGATATCCCAAAGAAAATACGCCTCGTTTTTCAGCAGTGGTAATAATCACCTTCATGTTATCGACCCGACCCGTCAGCACATCTGCATCTTGATCAATCAGACTGTTCGCAGCTTCGGCTTCTTTAACTGGTAAAGACCAATCTCCTGTCACGATTGCCTGCACTACAACATTCGGTTTGACACTTCGCGCTCCTAGGGCAAAGCCGTTCACTTCACGCAAAACCACCGGAATCGGTTTCGGAATCACGAAGCCGAGCTTTCCAGTCTTGGAAGTCAATGCTGCCACAATTCCTGCTAGGTACGCGGGTTCAACCAAATCGCTGAAGTATGAGCCGACATTTTTAGGATAGTCGTCTTTGTAAGGTTGGTTGGGATGGAAAAGCTGAACTTCAGGAAACTCACGAGCAATCTTTAAGCTATGAGGATTAAAGTATCCGTAAGAGGTTGGAAATAAAACAGTTGCTTTGTCTTCCTTGATCATATTTGTCATGGTTTCTGCAACCGCTGTCGTTTCGGGAACGCTTGCTTCCTCAACCGTTTTGACTCCACTGAGTTGAGCGATCTCTGCCTTACCTTCAGCATGAGATTGGTTGTAGCCATAATCATCCTTGGGTCCCACATAAATGAATCCAATAGAGATAGGCGTAGTGCTAGCCGAAGGACTGGGATTAAGTGCTACCTCCGGAGCAGGTGTGCATCCCGCCCACAAGCGTGAACTTGCTCCAAACGCTCCAGCAGCTAAAAGACTACGAATAACTGTACGACGATTAATTGTCCGCTGTGGTCTTTCTATCATGGCATTTTGTGTTTAGTTTAAGTTGAGAAGTAATTTACAGAAGAAGTCGATTATGAGCCAGCAATAATTAGCAATTGAAGTTTGTATGTATTCCACTAAATATCGCTAAATGATTCACAATGTTGTATTGCCTGCTGCCTTTTTACCAATGTAAGCAAGGTTTACATTTAATTTGCAGTGAAGCGATGGCTTATGCAGCACGCAGAGATTTCAAAGGACTGGAGATTGGAATTGGAAAGGGATGGATCACTCTAGTACGTAAGCGTCAGAGTCGGGAGTATGTCACAAAGCTATCCCTTCAACCCACACTTTCAGAAGCTTGAATAAGTTTGAGTGGGCTGAGAAGTCTTTGGCTCCTGAGCTTTAATCTTTAATGCTCGATCGCCAATATAGGACACTCTCACACTTTGCCCTGACCGAATCGCTCTCGATGCTTCTCGGTAAGTTGGGGCATCCGTTTTCAGCGTTCCACTCTCACACCGCAGTTGGTATTCTACAGACCGTTGCAGTTGGGGCGAATCGTTCTGTTCTTGAATCTCACGACGCTGATCAACTTCATCAGCAGTAGGACGAGGAGGCAGAGCCGCCCATCCGATCCCGTTGTCGTCGACAGAAACCGCATCGGTAGGTTTTTCACCATTTAGGTTTGTGATCGTGTTGCTCTGAAAAGGTTGAGATCGCTGTGTGTTCAATCCACCACTGGTCTTACTGGTGTAGTAATTCACTTCCCAGGTTTGAGTTGCGATCGCGACTGCGGTAAAGCAACGAGTCTGTGGAATCAGCCTATTTTGTTCAGTGCAACTATTGAGCGCTAGAAATACAGCGCCGATTGCGACTTTGTTTAAAATTCGAGGTTGCATCGTTTTGGGAAGAACGGGGCAATTCCACTTTGACAGAGGGAAACACTGAATGCACATTGATTAGTCCAGTCCCCTTACTGACTCGTAAGGGGCTTCTTCTTTACCATAGGGCTATCCTGCGCTCGTTAAAGCTATTTCCCATCCGCTTCTTTCCGTCGCTCATCCACAGACAAAGCAAGATTACTCAAACTCGCGTAATCTATTCGAGCTTGAATTCTTCGCAGTGGCACTTCTGCATCATGCAGCTTTGTAATTCCAATGCGCCTGAAGCTGTGTGTTGAAACTCTCCTCCAGTTCAAATAATCATCTATCACTTTAGCTGCAATTGTAAAAGTTATTCCTCGACGGTTCTTTAGGTTTCAAAAACCGTATCAAATGGCATAAATGCTAAACATTTTCAATCATCTCGGTGATCGCGCTCGATTGAGTGGGATAGACTTGGTCCAGTTTCAAGGGGGAGCGTGTTACCTTCTAAGGAGAAAAATAGTGTATTGTTTCGAGAACATTCAGAACCAGCACGTTCAACTATCGAAAAACAATAGGTTAATTTTCTCTCAATAAGGTCACACGCTTCCCCTTCAAGGAATATGAACTGGGAACAATCAGTTACTTGAGGGCTTCGAGGTTTTTACGCTCAACGAAAATATTAGAAATACCAAATTAAACGGTATTCAGGGCAAATACAGCCTCTCGAATGAAAGAATAGCCTGTGATAGAAGCAATCACTTCGGGTGTTAACCCAGCAAGTCGTTGGTCTATCTTCGTTTGCAATTGCTCCAGCGTCTTGAACGTTGCCCACTCCAGGTCAGCTTTGAGATACTGCCACAAGTGTTCGATGGGATTAAGTTCGGGACAGTAGGGCGGTTGGAACAACAAAATAACGTTATTATAGCGATCAATGCCAATCCGCCAAGTAAGAAAGCCGTCCCAGCGATTGGGAAGGCAATAGACAGTTTGGAACAGGGGTACGCTTCAATTTGTTAAGGGCAGTTGGATTGTAGCAAGTTTCTCTTTGAGCACTCTGTATCGAGATAATCGGAAGACTAGCGCTGAACCTGCCTTAGACGTTTATTTGAATTGCGATCGCCTAAAGTCTTTTAGCCGTCATCATCGACTACTCCACTTCCAGAGCTGCCAGCATTCGATATAGCGCTTACACCAGGATCGGCTTGACGAAAGGCTGTAATCGGTGTGGGCATAACGCTATCCGCACCTTTAATGCTCTTCCAAATCATTTGGTTTTCCAACGGCTCGTTAGTGTCCTCGCGGGACCAATCAACTGTCGCCGCTTCCGCCGCCAACGGTGCATCGACCGGGTTTTTCTCTGTCAGTGATTGCGTCGGCTTAACCGCAATGTAAGGCGTAAAGTTCGGCTGATTGGTAAAGCTATTAAGCATCGGGGTTGCCGCTGCATCGTACTGGCTCATCGGGCTAATTCCCACAAGCAACTCCATTGTCCGCAGCATCGAAACCGTGCTGTAGAAGGTGGAGTCAACTTTGCCAGTTTGAGTGTAAGGGCTGATGACTTGAGTAATGGTGCGGTGAGCATCGACGTGATCGGGACCATTTTGAGCATCATCTTCGACCACAAAGATTGCAGTATCCTTCCAGTACGGAGAATGTGAAACGGCATCAACCAGTTGACCCAGCGCGTAATCATTGTCTGCCATATAAGCCCGTGGGGTTGGCGCACCGACAAGAGCACCTGCCGTGTGATCATTCGGCAAACGAACAAACTCAACAGTTGGCAGATTGTCATTGGCAACGTACTGATCAAATTCTTTTTTCCACTCATCAATTCGCGTTGCAGGTGTAGGGTTGTCAGGCATCGCAAACAGCTCGGATAAAGAATCAGGTTTTGTTAAATCAAAGCCAGCAAAGTTGAGATCGGTGTTTGCTGCGAGACGTGGCTCGGTTGTTTCTCCCGTCACCGAATTGGCTGCCACTTTACCGTTAAACACTCGGAAACCATAGTTGCGATAATCGATTCCCGCATCACTCAGCTTATTCCAGATAAAGGCATCAGTCGGATCAGTCCCTGGAGACGTTGCATAGTTGCCACCTTCAAAGTCATAGGGGCGATTTCGTCCTGGATCTGAATAGTTAGCGGGCCAGTTCTTTTGCACATAAGTATTTGCGATCGCTCCCGTAGACCAGTTCCAGCCATCTGCCGAAACTTCTGCATCAGCGTAGAAGTTATCGAGGGTGACAAATTGTTTTGCCAATGCTCGCTGGTTGGGCGCTGATTCATCTCCAAATAAGGTCAAGCTCGGATCGCCATTGCCTTGACCGAGATCACCGAGTACTTGATCGTACGTGCGGTTTTCTTTGATCACATAAATCACGTGCTTGATCGGCGAGGGATCGCCAGGGCGCAACGGAATCACGTTTTCTTGCGGATCGCCAGCAACCCGAACTTTGCTGCCTTCATCAAAGCCGTTATTCTTGATCACTTGCTGCGTGTACTGCTGCAATCCTGCGGCATCCGGTAGATCAATCAGCGACAAAGAGCCTTGAATCATTGACCCGATATACTGGTTGGGTGGACTATCTGGATTAAGATAGGGATTCGGACCGCCTGGGTTAGGACCTGCTCCGAGTCCTTTCGCGTTGATCACAGCAAGCTGTTTACCGTCCGGTGAAACGACTACGCCAGATGGATACCAAGCTGTCGGAATCAATCCAAGAACCGTATCAGGGCTGTATGTGTTTCCTAATCCAACGACCGCAATATCATTGTTGGTGGCGTTGGCAACAAAAAGCAGCTTACCGTCTGGAGACACCGTGAGGGCATTCGGGCTACTACCTTGTTTTGCTCCAGGATACGGCGACAAATCAATGCCGCGAATCACCTGATTCGTTGCAGTGTCAATCACGGAGACGTTGTCGCTGTCCGCGTTCGCCACATACAGTTCATTGCCAAAGGGGTTGAGTGCCATTGCTTCTGGGTGTGTTCCGACTTGGATAGTGTGCTCGACTTCTTGGTCTTTTAAGTCCACCACCGAAACGGTCGTATCACCCCAATTGCTCACATAAGCATCTTTCCCATCTTTAGACAGAACAACGGTGTAAGGATTATGTCCGACCGGAACAATCCCGGTGACGCTCCGGTTCGGAATGTTCACGATCGACATCGAATCGTCTAAATTGTCCGCCACATAGAGCGTGTTGCCATCGGGTGAAATCGTCAAGCCGCCTGCATAGAGATTAATCGGCTTCCCAGTTGTCGAAGAAGGTGGCGTGGGTAAGGTGATGGGGTCGATTTCGGTGAGCTGCTGCCCGTTGACATCGTAAGCTCGAATTTTATTGTTGCCCCCCGCAGACGCATAAACATGCTGACCATCGGGGCTAAAGGTTACACCAATATAAAGGGCTTCTGGCGCTTCATAGGGAATGGTTTGTAGAATTTGCCCAGAAGCGCGATCAACCACCATCAACGACTGGGTGGATTGACCGTCATTGCTGATGATCAGTGTTTTTCCATCGGGACTGATCGCCATGCCATAGGGGCGATCTGCATAAACTCCAGTGTTGGGATCACTCAGTTGGATCTGGTTTCCGGCGGGCGTGAGGAACCAGCCTTGAGGAGTCGTCGCGGTGCTTGGTCCTGCGATCGTCCGATTAGGAGCACTCGCCGTTAGAGCATCAGAATGATCGCTCGAAGATGCTGACGAAGTTTGAAGAGTTTGTGACCCAATATTTGTGGTTAAATCTTGACTCCCAAACTGAGAGGGACTCCCTAAATTAGGATTCAGATTGCTGGTGGTTAAGTCAGTCGAACGGAAAGAATCAAGTAGATTTGCCATGTGAACACCCTACTGGTGAAGAGATAAAGGCTGAAGGTTTTTCGATTTACTGAAAGGGAATTTTGAAGTGAGCTATTCGTTAGAACTGTTTTAAGCAAATTGCATAATATAGACGCGATATCCTACAGCCTAAATAACAGGATGTAGGCGCGTAGCAGTAGATTCCAACGCGTAATTTGAGAATTTTGCAGCGGAAAAACCTATCGAAGCGAACATAGTATTTGCCTCAAAATTAATTAGCAATGAAGCTCAATGCGCGACAAAGGTGCGACAAAAATAATGTTTAGAAGTCGAAACAGCTCGAAATATTCCTGATATGGGGTAACAGAGTGAAGTTTAATGTGTGAAGTTAAGGCTTTAGATAATGAACCGTTAAGACCTGAATAAGAAACGGTCAATAAACACTCAATTCTTTCAAAATAATCTTTTGTGATAAATCTTTATTCCGTTAGGTGAAGCAGTTCAAATTAATGTTAAACAGCATGGATTCAGGACTGTGGTGTGAGGATAATCAATCTCTCCTCAAGGGATGGCTAAACCTGGTTTTGTCAGGTTTACGCTAACGAGGGCTAAATCTTGCTCGTAGATTGAGTTCTACACTACAAAAGTGGATAATACCCTCTAGGAAGTCTAATGCTTTGAAGCCGAGCCTTGCTTGTACCTCCTGATGAATTACCTAAACAGGCGTAGCATTTCCGAAAAGGCAGGCTAAACTGGGCGTGCCCGATCCGAGAAACAATTCATTCACCTGCTTCCTATTGTTGATCTACAAAACGCAGGAACATCTATGTCAAAAACAGCTCAATCCCCCATTCAAGTTACATTTCTCCGAGATATTGAGCATGGCGGAAAAGCAGAGCAACCCAAAGCGATCGCACAACAATTTGTTGATTTTATCAAGGGTGCTCAATCTACGATTCACATCTGCATTTACGACTTTCGTCTAACTCCCGCGTTGGGACATCCGATTCTGGACGCTTTGAAGCAAAAGGCTGAAGCGGGAATTCGGGTACGCATTGCCTTTGATCAGGGGAAAGCAGCCGTCGCGGCAGGGTTGAAATCTTTTGCAGATTTGGGCGGTGACCCCGCTCCCAAAGGAACCAAAGAGTACTTAGAACAAGCCTTCGCAGGCAGTCAGGTTCAGCTTGTCCCGATTGACCCTGGCTCTCATATCATGCATAACAAATACATCGTGCGTGATGTGGGAACTCCGGCTGCAACGGTGTGGATGGGATCGGCCAATTTTACTGACGATGCCTGGACGTACCAGGACAACAATATTGTTCAGATTGCTTCTCCAGCATTGGCAAATAATTACGAGACGGATTTCCAAGAATTGTGGAATCAGGGCAAGATCGCTTCTACAGGAGTGAACGATCGAGGAACGGTCAACGTTGGGGCTACCGTGATCGAGGTTGCATTTGCTCCAGGAGAAGGAGCTATGATTGATCAAATCATCTCTCGCTTGATTAGTTCAGCCCGCCAACGCATCAAAATTGCCTCGATGGTCATTACCTCGCATACGATTTTAGGAGCACTGGATGATGCCCTGCGTCATGAGCAAGTCAAAGAGTTTGGCGGGACTTATGATGCGACGCAGATGAATAAGACGGTCGAACAATGGAGCAAGTCTGCAAATAATTCTGGAGTTGTTGCAACCTTTAATTCGGTCGCGTCTCATTTGGTCGGAAAACAGTCTGTGCCTTATGAACCGGGTGGAAAACACAACTTCATGCATAACAAAGTGGTGGTTTGTGATGATGCAGTGGTGACTGGAAGTTTCAATTTCTCTCGAAATGCGACGATGAATGCAGAAAATATGTTGGTGATTCATGATGCGGCGATCGCAGAGCAGTATAGTCAGTACATTGATCAGTTGATTTCGATTTACAGTCATACAAGCTCGAGAAGCCCGTCTAAATCTCGCTCTGGTCATTCTGTGCATTCACGCAGTTCTAAGTAATTCTAAGTCATCATGTTGAATGGTGTTGTTAGAAGGACTGTAAGCTAAGAACTTCAGCTCACAGTCCCTTTAAGCTAGGGATTAATGATGATGGTGTTTGCTAGAATGTTGCCTACCTTGAGGTGAGAAGGGGTAGGTTGAGACGGTATCGTCAACTTAACCGCTTATGTTCAAAATCAAGCACAATAATTCTTGAACATTCGGCATTGCTCAATGTTACGCAGCAGTTTTCAAGCAAGTAATCTCTCGCCACTTCTCAAAGCGTTGGCGCAGTTGTTCGCGATATCGTTTCGCACTTAGTTCATGTTATTTTGGGTGAAAGTGTCCTCGAATCGGGTCAACCACGCGCAGTAGCTAATAATTTCACCAGGGAAGCGATGACGAGAATACATGAGCAAGCAGTCGTTCTTAAAGTTGAACCAGTACGATTATTCTACAATCCGGTTAACCTGACAATACCTTCGGACCTGTTACCGTGATCGACGATAATATCGGGTTCACTAAATCTGGACAATAGGTTGCGACAGGGCTGGTTCTCGTGGTCGATGTCATTCATCTCTCGTGTTTGAACCTCATGTTGGCATGAGGTTCCGGCAAATTACCTGCTTATCCTGAATCACGCAGTTCGCCTGAGCAGAACCGTCCACGTCACGAGCAGTCCCCACCCAGCGTCCGTTGTCTTGCTGCTCTAGCGTCATAAACCCAAACTTGCCGATCGAAGTTCCATGACTCACTTTTGTTCCTGCGATCGTTCTTCCTGGTAAGGCAGAGAAAATTTCTGCATCGAGCGCAGTTCCGGAATTTCCAGTAATCGATTGTGGCGGGCGTTGATCGGCAAAGTCCAGCATTTCAAAGATGTGAATGTGTCCAGACAGAATCAGAGAAACGGCATCGGGAAGCTGATTTTTCGAGGCGGCTTGCAGCGTTTGGTTGGTCGCGTAAGTCAGGGGAAAAATCCCTTGAGCTTGTCCAATCCCCCAGATTGGGCGATGGATTAACAGCCAAGTCGGTTTGTGAGCCATTGTTTGAAGTTGTTGAAACTGTTGCTCATAGACAGTAGCTTGCTCCGGTACGACCTTAATATCGTCTGCTAAAGCCGAATCCATTACAATGACATCCGTCAAACCCAGAGACACCTTATAAAGATCCGAATAGTCCTGACACTTGCTCGGTAACTTTCTTGGATCTAAGAGGTAGAACCACCCGTTACCACCGCGATTGCAGAGTTCATGGTTTCCTCGCGCCATAATCCAAGGCGCGGCTCGCAGCAGGCGATGGGCTGCAGAAAAGAAATCTTGATCCCAAGCTTGCCAAATATCTCCCGCAGCACTCCCAACACAGCCAGCATTGTTTTTTGGGCAAGGGCTTTCTCGATAGAGATAATCACCCACATGAATGACTAAATCCGGTTTCCAGTCCGCAACGGTCTGAGCAATTCTTGGAAAGCCCCATTGCTGCGGATCGTTACACGCTTGCACCTGTTTGCCTTTCAAGCGGCAGCCTGTATCGCCAATCACAGCAATCCGGCGAGGGTTCGGCTTAGGTAAGGGTAAGGACTGAGCCGCAATCTGCACAGATTCCGCTTCAGCAGGAATCGGAAATTCGCAGGACAACACCGGAAAGCTGTTTGATGGCTGAGTTCGAGTTTGCATTGCGAAGGATTTACCGTCAATCTCAATCGTTGGACAACTGGCAGAGTGAGTAATCGTGCGCGCGATCGTTCGATTATTGCCTCCAAGGACGATCCACGTGGGAGGCGATGTGATTGATTCAGCAATTTTGGCTTTGGCAGGTTGATCCAGCTCAGATTTAACAATCGCCAAGAGTGAGGAATGCAGTCCAAGAAAGACGGTGAAGCCGATGACAAAAGCGACTAGAAGCAATCCTGCAAGCAGATAGATTCTCTTAAGAGGTGACATTGACTTTGCGGTTTAGAGCGACAACAACTTGTGCTAAGGAAAGAATACTGTATGCGCTCTAATTAATTCGCGATCGCAATTTTTGTTGTCTTACCTCTGGCGGCAGAGCTTGAACTTTGTTGAATGTGATGAACCCAGAAATATCTTACTGGTTAAACAATTATTTTTGCCAAGCCTTACTCTTTTATTAATTCAAACTTAATCTATTCTGTGTTTTAAGAATTTGTTGATGTAGGTAATATTTGCATGTTGTAGAGTGCTTTCCCAGTTCTATGAATCTTTTTGGTGAATTAATCACACCGGAAACTGTTATTTTGCTTGTTTTAGCATTAGGACTTGCATTTGGTTTTGAATTTGTAAATGGCTTTCACGATACTGCCAATGCGGTCGCAACTGTTATCTATACTCATAGCCTGAAACCAGTTGTTGCAGTAATCTGGTCGGGAATGTGGAACCTGATCGGCGTACTAACTTCTTCTGGAGCAGTCGCTTTTAGCATTGTCAGCTTGCTACCCGTTGAGTTAGTTCTAAATGTTGGGTCAGGTCCAAGCTTCGCAATGGTATTTTCATTATTGGTGTCTGCAATTCTGTGGAACCTCGGCACTTGGTATTTAGGACTCCCTGCTTCTAGTTCGCACACCTTAATCGGTTCAATTATTGGCGTGGGTCTGGCAAATTCTTTGATTTCAGCCGGACACACCTTTGGCGATGGTGTCAATTGGGGTAAAGCAAAAGAAGTGTTTGCCTCTTTACTGATTTCGCCGATCGTCGGCTTCTGTGGCGCTGCTTTGCTTCTCCTCTTAGCAAGGGCAGTCCTGCGCCAACATCCAGAGCTATTTCAACCACCGGAAGGCAAAAAAGCGCCGCCCTTCTGGATTCGCGCCTTGCTCGTGTTGACTTGCACAGGGGTTAGCTTCGCTCACGGTTCTAATGATGGGCAAAAAGGAATGGGGCTAATCGTCTTGATTCTGGTTGGCATTCTACCGGGAATCTATGCGCTTAACTTGACAACCAACCCTGGCGCAGTGAATCAGTTGTACAGCGTGTCGCAGTCGGCGATTCCAGTACTCGAACGGCACGCGAACGGTGCAAATCTCAGTCTCCAAGCGGCAACCGAAGAGTTATCTGGCTTTCTGAAAGAAACGGGTAAAGCAACCGATCAGACTTTTGCAGCACTTGCCGCTAAAAGTCGCGCCATCTCAACGCAATTGTCAGGAAAGCAAAACTTTCAAGCGTTGTCCCAAAATGATCGCCTCGCACTTCGCAGTAATTTTTACTTGACATCAGCGACGATCGACAAACTTAATAAGCAGAATAAGTTGACTGACCCACAGGAAAAAGCGATTTTAACTGACTTTGAGAAAAACATTGATAAGCAAACTAAGTTTATTCCCAACTGGGTGAAAGTTGGCGTTGCTTTGTCGCTGGGATTAGGCACGATGGTCGGCTGGAAGCGGATTGTGATCACGGTGGGTGAAAAAATTGGCAAACAACATCTCACTTATGGTCAGGGAGCTTCGGCAGAGCTAGTCGCGATGTCCACGATTTTAGCAGCAGATCATCTGGGACTACCCGTGAGTACAACGCACGTCCTGTCTTCTGGAGTCGCCGGAACAATGGCAGCAAATCATTCAGGTTTACAAATGGATACGCTCAGAAACATTGCGCTAGCGTGGGTACTAACCCTGCCGGTCTGCGTGTTCCTGGGTGCAATGCTCTATGCAGCAGGATTCTTCGTAGTTCTTCGGTTTGTTGGAGTTCACTAGACTACATCAGCAATTCGTAAACTGGAACTAGCAAGGCATTCTGCCCTGATGGTGGCTCTGTCTCATTTGCAAAATTGCATAAACTTCGGGTTCATGCCCGCTTTTGGTGATCCCTTTGTTAGTAGCGTGAAAACTCAGCGATAACTTACTGATTCGTCAGCAGAACAATTTCTTAACTCTTGCTAAATCACAAAACTATTTCTACCAGCTTACAAAAATGCAATACTTTTTCCTGCCTTTCAGCAACTGCTTCACTGAGAAGATTACATGATTGTATCTGTTGCTTCAACAAGATGCAAGTCATTCAACCTGCACTCAGAACTCGCTGCCTCAATAGCTCAAAGCCCGCCCGTCCATACATCTGGCGCTTGATCATCTTCAGCCGATTGATCTGTCCTTCCACTTGTCCGTTATCACATTTGAGGTCATGCCTGCTTTCACTGCCTTATAGTCTTCTTGCAGACTCTTAGCAAAACGCTGAAATACAATCACAGAGCTTTCAACTGCTGATTTGAGCCAGGCATCGAACTGCTCTCCCTGCCGTTCTCGCACTAGGATCGCAAAGTCCTCAGCTAACCCAATTGCGCTGGATAGCGCTGAGTATCGCCTCAATTGCTCTAACCATTGTTAGTCTTGTGAATTGAGTTGCTGGGATAGTCACAGGACAAGCCATGTGGTACGTCTTGCACTTAATGGGGGTTGTATAGCTTCAAGGTCAGTGGGACAAGCCCCTCGCCCCTCTTCCTGATTCAATTGAGATCGCTGTTGCTGTTTCAATTGATGCGTGTAACGTGCCACGGTTGGATAGCTGCCTTGATACCCTTGCTGCTGAATCAACTTGTATAGTTCTTTCGTGCTACGCTGTCCACAGTTCCACTGCTGTTGCAAAATTGCATTCAGATCGGCACCCAATTCTTACTCAAGTCCGGCACCCTAATCATAGTGTAAATCAGCACACGTTCTAAGTTGAATCGGTGCGCTCTGTAGACGCTCCAGTTCAGATGGAACAAGGGAAACAGTAATTGATCGCCGCAGCGTAATTCTTCACCTGATCCATGCGGTAGGGGGGGATGCCGAACTTGGTGAGAATTGGGTGCCGATTTCAGGTTCTCCGCAGATTTTGGTGAGTTAGGTTAAGTATGTGAAAATT
>CAXTDB010000086.1:0-15469 GCA_964242045.1 uncultured Leptolyngbya sp.
CTGCTTGAATCACTCTGCGCCCTTGAAAGTTTTGAATAAAAGCATCGGGTTGAATCGATCGAACCTGCTGCAATAAAAATGGGCTATCGCTATCGACAAAAACGCGAAATCCACTGCTGACGGGCTGTACAGGGCTAACTCGTGGCGCAGTGTAAACCCGCTCATTCGGATCTTGAACTCCATCACTTGGAACGGGGCTAACTGGAGCCGTGGGGAGCGGCGCGCTCGGAGCGGGAATTACAGGAATATTAGGCGGCGGGGGTAGTCTTTGTGCTTGAGCGAAACCGACTTCTATGACCAACCCCATCACCACTGCAATCCCGAATCGTGCAGCAATCCTGTTTCCAGCCCGTTTCAATTGAACTCGCATAGATGCCCAAGCAACAGAATGAATTGCGGCTAGTGTACCATGCGAGTTCTCGATCGATAAACCCTTCTCTTTATCCGTATCGCTGCAATGCAGGCAACAACATTGTGCTTAATCCCAAACTAAATAAATTCATACACAGACTCAGCAAATAAGCTTGACGATTTGAGAAACCAAACTGAGAACGTAAAAGCAACCAACTTTTCCATACAAGAACGCAAAGTTCTGACATAACTAATGTAATTAAGCTTAAAATTCCTGCGGCACTTGGAAGAAATTCAGCGTATCCAAAGAAAAGCGCGACGATAAATGCAACAATTAACACGATCGGTAAACAGAAAAACCAAACGATCGCGGTTCTGATAATGCTTGCGATTGTAATTTTTCGCTTGATTAAAACATAGCTAAACGCGACCGCATTTAGCAGACTAAATACTCCAAACACTCGTGCAGTTTGATATTGAAACGGTTGCAGCGATGGAAAGAAAAACCATATCACCGGAAACGTTAGCAAATTCACAAACCCAATCCATAACAGAACTGTAATTACTTCTGCTCGATTAAATCTCATCACTACAAGAAATAAAAGCGCGATCGCCAATTCACTAATCTGCGTGATAGTGAGTGCCGTTCCAAACAGTTCCCATCGACTCGGCTTCATTTTGTCATCGGGTTCTACCTGCAAAGATTGATCTTCAAGCGTGATGTTGAAATGTCGATCGCGATATCCAGCAATACCGCTGCGAAAATCGGTGGTAAACGGTGGACTCGATCGCGCAACCGTTTCGTTTGGAAATTGAGCAATCAACTGAAGAATCGGATTTCTCCTGCCCGGACTGATCAGCGGCTCTTGATAAAGACAAGCCGTTTCAGCACATTGGAACGAGTGCTCTGGCAGGGATTTCAAACAACCGGGAACGGTGCAAGTTTCATGTTGAGCTAGTAATTTTGGGGTGTCACATTGCAGCGATCGACATTCGGCAAACTGCACCGATTCAGGAGCGCGATCAAAGGAAAACCACAGAAAATAAGGCGGCTTGGGCGCAGCAGACGAGAGCATTGGCGCTAGAACCAGCACGAACGCAGCAATGATCTGAATCAAAATGACCTGAATCAATCGATGTCTCATCTGCCTCGACCCAAAAATCTTTTCGATCGTCGGTTGAGTTTGCAGCAGTTCCGCTAGAATGTTACTTAACTTCATATTTATTCATAAGAGGCTTGCGTTTTGCGTTCTGCCTACCTCCTCGTCACGCATGGAAGTCGCGATATTCGTCCGCAGATTGCGATCGATCAACTCCGCGCTCGCATCGAACAACGATTGTCTGTTCCCGTGGAAGCCGCTGTTTTAGAATGTGCCCCAACTCCGCTGCACGAGCAGATCGAAGAGTTTAGCCACCAGCATCCAGACGTGGCGCAAATCTACATCGTGCCGCTGTTCCTATTGCCGGGTGTGCATGTGATGGAAGACATTCCAGCGCAAATTGCTCGATCGCGCGTCGATGCCAAGCTCGAAATTTTGCCGCATCTAGGCAGCCATCCTGGAATGGTGGAAGTCCTCGCTTCAAGAATCGCGCAAGTTCCCGCAGAGGCTCGAATTCTCATGTCTCATGGCAGTCGTCGATCGAGCGGCAATGCTGCGATCGAAAAGATAGCAAGTGCGATCAATGCTGTTTCTGCTTACTGGTCAGTTGAGCCGAAATTAGAAACGCGCCTTTTGGAATTGAAACAACAGGGATATCAGGAAATTGTGATTCTGCCGTACTTTCTCTTCTCAGGCGGAATTACAGACGCGATCGCTCAATCGATCAAAGCACTCTTAGAACAACATTCAGATCTCACTCTACACTGGTTAACTCCGTTTGACTTTTGCGAAGATTTGGTGCGACTCATCATCGACTTTATTACGGTGCAAACTTCAGCCGAATTGTTAACACGATCGAGCAAATGAACGCCTATTCTGAAATTAAGCGCGACGGATTTAACAACTTTTTCAAGCATTAAGTATCAAAAGTAGCAAACTGAAGCGCTTAGACTAATTACCGTGAGATACTCAGTTTTCACCCGTTTCTCTAATCCTCATGATGAATACAGCAGATACAGCTTGCGTGGGTAAGGTTTATCTCGTCGGTGCAGGGCCTGGTGATCCCGGTCTAATGACTTTGAAAGGAAAGGCTTTGCTAGAGTGTGCTGATGTTGTCGTTTACGATGCCTTGGTAAGTGAGCCGATTTTGGCAATGATTAACCCGATCGCAGAACGGATCGATGCGGGAAAACGACGCGGGCGACACTCGATGGCCCAAGATGAAATCACACAAGTATTGATTGAAAAGGCACACGAAGCCGCGATCGTCGTTCGGCTCAAAGGCGGCGATCCGTTCATCTTCGGGCGCGGTGGCGAGGAAATGCTGGATCTCGTTGCAGCAGGCGTTTCGGTTGAAATGGTTCCAGGCATTACGTCGGGGATTGCGGCTCCAGCGTATGCGGGCATTCCGTTGACGCATCGATCGTATAGTTCATCCGTAACCTTCGTGACCGGACACGAAGAAGCCGGAAAGTATCGCCCTGCGGTCAATTGGAGCGCGATCGCACAAGGATCAGAAACGATCGTAATCTACATGGGCGTTCACAATTTGCCCTACATTATCGAACAACTCCATCAATCGGGGGTGAGCTTAGAAACCCCGATCGCAATGGTGCGCTGGGGAACTCGACCAGAGCAAGAGGAACTGATCGGAACCCTCGCAACCATGCCCGCCCAGATGGAAGCGGTGAATTTCGGTGCGCCAGCGATCGCGGTCATCGGTAATGTCGTGAATCTGCATGAGATTTTGTCTCAATGTCGTCCACAATTTTTGGATATTGCAAGTGAGCCTGTGTCATTAAAGGATTGAGAAAATTCAGGAGCTTTTTGTCACATGGCGCTAAACTCAATAACGGACAAAATCCGTCAGATCGACCCGGTAGCGCCTGATGAACTTAGCTGAAATTCTGAAAGACTCGAACTACAAATTGTCACAGTTTACAACTGCGGAAATTGAGCAGTTAGAGCAAAGCATTACGCTGAAATCAACGAAAAGTGGTGAAGTTCCCTACACGAACTGTCTGGTACGGCAGAAGCCGATTAAGCTGACACCTGAAGAGGTGATTCGACAGCTATATTTGCGGGTTTTGATTGATCGACTGCACTATCCGGTTAGCCGCCTTCAGGTTGAGTATGGCGTGAACTTTGGGCGGGAAGTGAAGCGGGCGGACATCGTTGTGATGGATAAAGACCGTCCGAATACGGTTTATATGCTGGTGGAGCTAAAGAAACCGAAACTGAAAGACGGGAAAGATCAGCTTCGATCGTACTGCAATGCGACGGGCGCGCCGATCTCAGTTTGGACAAACGGGGAGCAGATCTCTTACTACCAGCGCAAAGATCCAAACTATTTTGAAGATATTCCTGGGTTGCCGAACGCGAATCAAACCTTGGCAGATATTCTAAATGAATGCGTCACGCTAGACGATCTGATTAAGAGAGACAAATTAGTTCAGGAGAATAAGTCTCTCAAGACCTTGATCGAGGAAATGGAAGATGAGGTGCTGGCAAATGCTGGGGTGGATGTATTTGAGGAATTGTTTAAGCTGATTTTTACGAAGCTTTACGATGAGTGGTATTCCGGGCAAGGCAAGCGTCGATCAACTCGGTGTTTAGAGTTTCGGAATACGGGACAGACAGAAGCTGAACTGAAAACTAAGATTCAAGAGCTATTCGACAAAGCGAAGAAAAAGTGGGAAGGCGTGTTTAGCGAGGATGCCCGGATTAGCCTTACTCCTTCTCATTTGTCAGTCTGTGTATCGTCGTTGGAGAATGTGAAGCTGTTTAACTCCAATCTGGATGTGATCGATGAAGCGTTTGAGTATTTGATTAATCAAAGTAGTAAGGGGGATAAGGGGCAATATTTCACGCCGCGCTATGTGATTGATATGTGTGTGAAGATGCTGAATCCGAAAGAAGATGAGTACATGATCGATACGGCGGCGGGATCTTCAGGGTTTCCGGTGCATACGATTTTTCATGTGTGGCGACAGATTTTGGATGATGAGGGGCTGGAGGTGAGTCATCTGTTTTCGCTGGAAGATAAGCCGCCTCGATGTAATGAGTATGTGGAAGAGAAAGTGTTTGCGATCGATTTTGATGAGAAGGCGGTGCGGGTGGCGCGGACGCTGAATTTGATCGCGGGGGATGGGCAAACGAATGTGTTGCACTTGAATACGTTGGATTATGAATTGTGGAATGAGGTGACGGAGCAGGAGGAATGGGATGATGTGTATAATGCGGGGTTTAAGCGGCTGAAACGGTTGCGACCGAAGGGAAGTAAAGAGTATCGGGAGTTTCAGTTTGATGTGTTGATGGCGAATCCGCCGTTTGCGGGAGATATTAAGGAACCTCGGATGATTGCTCGATATGATTTGGCGAAAAAGCCGGATGGTAAGTGGCAAACCAAGGTGGGGCGCGACATTCTGTTTATTGAGCGGAATCTAGACTTTTTGAAACCGGGGGGCAGAATGGCGATCGTGCTGCCGCAGGGACGGTTTAATAATTCTTCGGATAAGAGTATTCGCGAGTTTATTGCGGGGCGGTGTCGGATTTTGGCTGTAGTGGGGCTGCATGGGAATACGTTTAAGCCGCATACGGGGACAAAGACTTCGGTGCTGTTTGTGCAGAAGTGGAATGATGATCCGAAGGCTGGCGCGCTGTGTCCACGCAATGAGGATTACAATATCTTTTTTGCGACGATGCGGAAGTCGGGGAAAGATAATTCGGGTGAGAAGATTTGGCGAAGGATTTCATCGCCTGGAACGGCCCCGCCGAATGATGAACTGAGTGAGTTGATGCCGCCTTCTCCAGTGTCGCGAATGGTGGGTGTAGAGGGTGATTTTTTGCAAGATATTCATGGTCATTTGGTGGTGGATCATGATTTGTACAACCATGAAGGGCTGACGGAAGACGGGATTGCAGAGGCTTTTATTGAGTTTGCCAAAAAGGAGAAGCTTAGTTTTTTTGAGCCTAGCCCATCTGTTACGCCGTTTGATGCTGTGAGGTATCAGCGGTTAATGGATGGGCTTGAAGCGGTTGAGCTAAGTCTTAGTTATGTGTCAACAGACAATATTTCACTTCGATTTGATAGCGAGTTTTTCAGAAGAAAGTACCTAGAAAATATTGAGACAGTTGAAGGCTATGTTTGTGGCTATATCAAACTCGGTAATATCATCAAGAATATTACAGGTGGAGCTACCCCTTTGGGTGCTGAGTATCCAGAAACCGGAATCAGGTTTTTGAGGGTTCAGAACATCATGCAGAATTACATTGATGATTCTGACCTAGCCTATATTTCTGAAGAAGATGACACTGATTTGAAGCGTAGCAAACTGCGAGTGAATGACGTTTTATTAACGATCACAGGTGTTTCCTATGGAAAGTCTGCTGTAGTCAGTCAAGAATTTGAGGGCTGTAATATCAATCAGCATTCAGTGAAAATGACTTTGAATAATGGGAAATTTTTGCCTTATTTCATTTCTACATTCTTGAACTCTAGCCTAGGCAAACTGCAATCCGATAAAAACATTGTTGGTGTTACTCGTCCTGCTCTTGACTATCAGGCAATTAAAGGCTTCAAGATTCCGTTAATGCCTCTCGACTTTCAACTGAATATTCAAAAAGTGGTTAATCTTTCACATGAAAAACTAATCGAGAGTAGAAAGATCTATTCGGAAGCTCAGGATTTGCTATTGTCGGAACTTGGCTTGCAGGACTGGCAACCTACGGAAGAGACCGTTGCGGTCAAGAGCTTTTCTGAGTCTTTTTTGTCTAGCGATCGCCTCGACGCTGAGTATTATCAACCAAAGTACGAGCAAGCAGAAGAAGAAGTTAGAAGCTGCGGTTGTTCATCTCAGAACTTAGGAGTATTGATTGAACCAATTCAAAATGGTTTTGACTATCGAGAGTATACCGAAGAAGGAACACCTTATATTCGTGTTGGCGATGTCAAAGATGGACGAATTAATTTTGAAAGTGCTGTGAAGATTCCAATTTCAATGGCAGAAGTTAATAAGCCTGTAGGTTTACAAGTTGGAGATATTCTTTTCACTCGTAAAGGTAGTTTTGGTAATTCCGCAGTCGTTACAGAGCTAGAAGTTGATGGAATTATTAGTAGTGAAATTATGCTTTTGCGGTTGACTTTAGCTTCTAGACAGGAAGTTTTGCCAGAGTATTTAAGCCTATTTTTAAACTCGAAATTTGGTTACTTGCAAGTTGAACGTAGAGTGCATGGTGTAGCTTACTACAGTATTTCTCAATCAGATTTAGCCAACTTACTTATTCCGATCTTGCCCAAACCGCAGCAAAAAAAGATTGTTGACAAGATAAGTTCGTCTTTCTTACTAAAGAAAAAATCGAAACAACTGCTAGAAATTGCTAAAACAGGAGTAGAAAAAGCGATCGAGACAGACGAAGAAAGCGCGATCGCGTGGATCAATCAGCAACTTGAAGAATTGAATATCAACTTAATCTAGGAGCCTCAATGAAAGCACTAAAAGTCATGGCAACGATCGATGGACAAGGACAATTAACTTTAGATCAGCCACTCTTGCAAGATAAAAACAGCCGTGTAGAGGTAATTGTTCTCATTCCAGAGATAGCAGACCCAGATGATAAAACTCAAGCAGAAGTGTTAGCCGATTTTCGGCAAGCTTGGCACGAAGCAATGACTGAACAAACAATTCCCGTGAGTCAGCTTTGGGAAGGGATTGAGGATGTCTGAACAACCTTTGATCCAAGTCGGGGCTGCACCCACATTCAAACGAAATCTGCGGGACTTACTCAAAAAATATCGAAATATTCAGAAAGACATCCAACCCATCATTAAACAACTTGAGCAAGGGGAGCAACCAGGCGAGCAAATACCAGGAGTTGGTCATCCTGTCTTCAAGCTCAGAGTCCGGAACAGCGACGCTCAGAAAGGAAAAAGTGGCGGCTATCGCCTGATTTACTATGTCAGAACAGCGACAGGAATTATCTTGCTGACAATTTACGCAAAATCTGAGCAAGTCGATGTCGTAGCGGACGAGATTCGGAGCATCATTGCAGCGTATGAGAAACAATCAATCGAAGACAAAGAAAATGATTAAGCAACTGCTAGAAATTGCTAAAACAGGAGTAAAACTGACATGAGTAAACCTGCGATCGAGTTACCAATGGACAAAATCATCGAATTCTGCGATCGTTGGAAGGTCACTGAATTCGCCCTTTTCGGCTCCGTTCTACGCGATGACTTTCGCCCTGATAGCGATATCGATGTCATGGTCGTGTTTCATCCAGATGCTCATCCGACCTTTTCTACCCTTGATCGGATGGAAACAGAATTAAAGTCGTTGTTTCAAAGAGACGTTGACTTGATTACCCGTAAAGGAATCGAAAACAGTCGAAACTACTTACGCCGCCAAGAGATTCTTTCCTCTACTCAAGTCATTTATGCAACGGGATCTTCAATTTCTGCTTGATATGCTGCAATCCGCAGAACTCATTACCACCTATATCGCGCAATGCTCCGAAGCTGAATTTATGGAAAATGTGCAATTGCAAGATTCAGTGATCCGGCGATTATTAGTGCTTGCCGAAGCTGCAAGACGGATTTCGGAACCTACTCGTCAGTCTTTGCAAACCATTTCGTGGCAAGAGATCAATGGAATGCGAAATCGGTTAGTTCACGAATACAATGATGTCAACCTCAACATTGTTTGGGATATTGTTCAAACTGAAATTCCAACATTAATTGAAGCGTTGAAGCAAAGAATTCCTCCTGAAGCTTGAACCGAGATCGTAAAATAGACCATGAATATCTAGGCGAGTGAGATAGAATTGCTTGAGTTTTATGTTAAAGAAAGTGGCGATCGCATTGATCGATATCTCGCAGATCAACTGCCGGATTTGTCGCGATCGCGCATTCAAAAATTGATCGAACTCGGTCACGTTCAAGTCAATCGCGAACTTTGTCGATCGAAAAAAGCAGAAGTCGAAGACGGGGATTTGATTCAAATCGAACTACCAGAAGTTCAACCGCTTGAACTAAAACCAGAAGCAATTCCGTTAGATGTTCTCTACGAAGATGATTCACTTATCATTATTAACAAGCCTGCCGGAATGGTGGTACATCCATCAGCCGGACATGAATCAGGAACGTTAGTGAATGCGTTGTTAGCACATTGTAAAACGCTGCCAGGAATCAATGGAGTACAGCGTCCGGGTATTGTGCATCGATTAGACAAAGACACCACAGGCGCGATCGTCGCTGCAAAAACCGAGCAAGCCTTTCATCATTTACAAGAACAATTTCGTACCAAAACAGCAAGACGTGACTATTACGCGATCGTCTACGGTGCGCCAAAACAAGACAGCGGCACGATCGATCAGCCGATTGGACGGCATCCCGTTGATCGCCAAAAACAAGCGATCGTGCCCGAAGAAAAAGGCGGCAGACGCGCGATCACCCATTGGCAAGTCAAAGAGCGAATCGGAAACTATACGCTGCTGCATTTCGAGCTAGAAACCGGAAGAACGCATCAAATCCGAGTTCATAGCGCGTTTATCGGTCATCCAGTCGTCGGAGATCCGGTTTATAGTTCTGGTCGATCGATTGGAGTCAATCTTCCCGGACAAGCCCTTCATGCTTGGAGACTGCAATTAATTCATCCAGTGACTGAAGAGTGGCTCGAAGCGATCGCACCGATTCCTGCTTATTTCACGACGTTGTTAGACGTGCTGAGAAAGCGATTATGAATTCTCAGTTAGCGTTTCTGGATCGATTCCAAGTTCTCTCAATTTGGCGGCGAGAATTTGCGATTGCTGCCGTTCCTGTTCTGCCCGTTGCCGTTCCTGTTCTGCCCGCTGCCGTTCTTGTTCTGCCTGCTCCGAACTCCACAGCAACAAACTTCCATCGCTATCCCACCAGCGCAGCCAGTAGGTTCGTTGACACAGCCGTTCACCGTACCACATCCCTAGAAATAGCTGGAGTTCTGGAATCCAAAACCGTCCATCTGAATTCGCTGACTGAATTTGATAACGCTGCTCCTGAAGACAGCGCACCTCTAAACTCAACTCATACGGATCGTAAGTTACATAGGTTGGAACTTGAAGAATCTGTTCGTAATAATGCAGTTTGCCATAAGGCGGAGTCGATCGAATTGACAATTCGCCACCATCCTCGTTCGAGAGAAACTCCATGACGATCGCAACAGGTGCTCCCTCTAAGTTCGGGGTGTAGCTGCGTCGAATCACGTCTTCTGCAACAGGCTGCACTTGTGGCACATAAAGCCAGTCCGGTGCTTTCACGACAATTTTTTTGCGAACGGTGGCAACGAGTCCAAAATTGGAAGCGATTAGCATTTCAGGTCGAATGCGATCGTTCGCGCCTAACGCATCGCTCAGGGCAGCAGCAAGAGACGGTTGTTGAAGATTTTCCACGGGATCATCGGGCAGCGAGTAATCGTCGGGAAGCGGCTCCCAAGTAACGATCAATTGAGCTTGCGAGGGAGTTTGGAGAACCATAGCATCCTAAACGCGCATCTTTCCCATGATATTAGAACGGCGTGTAGTTCACTGAGAAATAAAGTCCTCGTTCTTGCAGCGATCGCTTTTCGCCCCCAAATGAGGTCAAGGGAATCCCCCAGTCGAGTCGGACTGAGACGCGATCGCCTTGTCGCCAAACCAATCCCAATCCTGCACCGACTAAGGTATTTGAACCTGGCGTATCACTGCCAATGTTCCACCCTGTTCCAAAGTCGATAAAGGGTGCAAGCTGGAAGGTTCCGAGATTGCGCGATCGCACGATCGGAAAGCGAAATTCTGCGGACATTAATGCACCACTGTCCGTTAAGAGGGCATCTTGTCGAAATCCCCGGACGCTAAGCTGTCCACCCAGACCAAACTGTTCGAGCGGAACCAGCGAATCGCCTGAAAGTTGAACATCACCGCGTACTAAAAACACTGTATCTGGTGCAACTTGTCGTAACCATTGTCCTTGACCCCGCCAAGAGAAAAAGCGACTGTCCGGCGCATTTTCGTTCACCGTTGCATTGAGCCACTTCACCCCTAAGCTGAACTGCGATCGTAGTGCAAAGACATGCTGTGTACTACGCTGTGTGTATTCCTGGAAAAAGCGTAACGCAGAGATTTTGGTGCGCCCTTGGGCATCTGCACCCGGAGAAAGGGGAAAGCCACCAATATCATCGAGTCCGAGCGCCGTTTGGCTTTCTTGGCGTGAAAACAAAAAGCCAACTGCAAAGTCTGTTGAAGTGCGTTGGATGAGCGGTTGACGGAAACCAACTTCGTAGTAGCGCGATCGAGATTGAATATCTAACACGCTGAAAGGTTCTTCGATTACGGTATTACGCCCAGAACCATAGCTGAGCCACATTGCACCATTGCGGGCATTGAGTGGAGCCGTGTAGTTTAAGTCGATCGTATTACTGCCTTTAGTATTCGAGTAAGCAAAGCTAAGCGCATCTCCGAAACCCAGTAAGTTACCTTCACGCAGATCGAGCTTGCGACGGAAGCTACCCACACTGGGCGATCGACCATTATCAAATGAGGTTCCAACACTCAAGGTATCTGCTTCTTGAACATCGACTTGAAGTAAGTTTGTGCCGGGACGGACTCCGGCTTGCAGATCAGCAGAAACGTTACTGATCCGCGGATCAAGTCGGAGTTGCTGTAAGTTTTCGAGCAATCGAGACACATTCAGCGGTGTTCCAACGCCAACTTTGATGCGATCGCGAATGTAGCTCGCATTCAAGCGATGATTCCCGGTCACTTTGATATCTTCGAGCGTTCCTTCAATCACTTGGACTTTGACAACACCGTTCTCGATCGTTTGGGGTGAAAGCACTGCCCCGGTTGTCGCATAGCCTTGGTCAACATAGAGTTTTGTGATTGCCGATCGCACTTGAAGCAAGTCAGCAAACGTCAGATCTTTACCCACGAACGGAGCCGTTACAGGCTTGAAATCTTCGGGTTTGAAGCGGGTGCTGCCTTCGATTTCAAAGCGATCGACGCGAAAGGTTCCGGTTGCGACTTCAGTTTCTGGAAGCTTCGGAGCCGGAAGCGAGAAAGTTTCTAACTGCTGTTTTAATAGTGGAGTGGCTTCTTTGAGCTTAAAGCGCTCTGAGTCTTTCGTTAGATTGCCAACTAGCACACCAAGATTGTTCGGTGAATTTGCCAATGCAGGAGTTTGAACACCAAATCCAGCGAGTACCATTAAACCAATATTAAGTGTCCATGGGGATTTTGGAGACATAGAAATGACCTGAGAGCGAGGGATACAGGCAGTGTTCCCCGCAAGAAAGACTAAAAATCAGCGAGAACTTTCGCGACTGCGCTAGGATCAAAATCACGAATTTTGAGTATTCATCATGGCGCAAGATAAACTTCCTCAGTCTGGCGGCGGAATGGCGGTGGTGCAATATTGGGCGGAACAGACCCTGTCGCCTGAAGGAGTCAAAATTTGGCAGACTCTATTTCACAAAAGCGCATGTTTGTCTTGTGCGTGGGGAACCGGGGGACAAAAAGGCGGATTTGTGAACGAAGACGGGGAAGTATTGCAGCGGTGTGCCAAGAGTGTAGAAGCGATCGCATCAGAGCTACAGCCTGCGACAACTTTCGAGCAAGAGTATACGATCGAGCAATTGCAAGCTTTGACTTCTCAAGCAGCAAACAATCTAGGGCGCTTGAGCCATCCGCTAATTTTGCGAAAAGGAAATACTCGATACGAGCGCATCAGTTGGGATGAAGTTTACCAAATTGCAGAAGCAGCGTTTCAGAAAGCGCCAGAGCGAGTCGCCTCTTATAGCTCCGGGCGTTCCTCAAACGAAGCAGCATATCTATTGCAGTTAATGATGCGGGCAATGGGATCGAATAACTTAGCGGACTGCTCGGATTTGTGTCATTCAGCTTCGACAGTCGGGCTGAAGGATATGTTTGGCTCTGGAACATCGATGGTGAGCTTAGAGAGCCTGAAACAAGCAGATTGTGTCGTGCTGATTGGATCGAATGCACCTGCGAACCATCCGCGATTGATGAATGAACTGATTCAACTGCGCGATCGGGGTGGCAAAGTGATTGTAATTAATCCAGCGATCGAGGTTGGACTCGTTAAGTTCGGCTCTCCTGCATTTCCGATTAAATCGATGTTGAGCGGCGGTTCTGACATTTCTTCGCTGTATTTACAACCGATTCCAGGCAGCGATGTTGCACTATTTGTCGGATTGCAGAAAGCATTCATCGAACAGAATTTAGTTCAGCAGGACTTTCTCGAAGCTTATGTCGAACAATGGCAATCTGTAATCGACTATGCCAAATCAACCGCTTGGGAAGCAATTACCGAAGCTTGCGGGGTTTCTAAGCCTGAGATTGATGTTGCTGCAAATTTGATTGGAAGATCAAACGGAGTCGTGTTTGCTTGGGCGATGGGTGTGACACAACAAGAGAATGGAGTTGATAATATCTACAGCATTGCAAATACGGCTTTAATCAGTGGCAATGTGGGTAAAGAAGGAGCAGGAACGATGCCGATTCGGGGACACTCGAACGTGCAGGGATTTGGCTCAATGGGCGTTACAGTTCGCTTGAAAAAAGAGATTCAACAAACATTAGAAAAGCTATTACAAAAGCCTTTAAGCCGTGTTCCTGGCTATGATACTCGCGCATTGATTGAAGCAGCGGACGCGAATCAAGTCGATACTTTGATTTGTTTGGGTGGCAATCTGTACGCAGCGAATCCAGATCTCACTCAAGCAAAACGCGCCCTCGGTAACATCGAAACTATTTTTTATGTGGCAACTAAGCCGAATCTAGGACATTTTCACGGACTTGCCAGCCACGACACTATCATTATTCCAGTGTTAACCCGATTCGAGAATCCGCACAAAACCACGGCTGAATCGGGTAATAACTTTGTGCGGCTCAACGATGAAGGTCAAACTCATTTGAAAAATGCAGCGTTAATCTCTGAAGTTGAATTTCTGAGCGAAATTGCCGATCGCGTTCTCAAAAATTCTCCAGTTCAATGGCGCAAACTTCAAGACACAAAGTATGTGCGGCAGTTAATTGCTGAAACCATTCCGGGATATGAAAAGATTGGCTCGATCGACGAAACTGAAGAAGAATTTACGATTTCTAATCGTGTCTTCACAACGCCCCAGTTTCCCACTCCAACCGGAAAGGCTTCGATGTTTGTCACACCTTTACCGAAACTGACAACGCCAACTAAACAAGATTTTGGTTTACCCGATTCAACACCTGGAATTGTGCTGATTTTGGGAACAGGACGCAGCTACACGCAGCATAATACGGTGGTGTACAAGCCTGGAGATAAGTATCGCGCTATGCCACATCGCCATTGTATTTGGATGAATTCGGAGGATGCGGAACAAGCAGGATTTCGAGAGCATCAGCGCGTTACGGTGCAAGGCGATGCAGGCAAACTCGAACAAGTTGAAATTATCTACGGCACGATTCGATCGGGAGCGGCGATGATGTTTTATCCCGAAGTCAATGCGATTTTTAAAGCGAAGACTGATCCGCGATCGGGAACTCCAGCTTACAAGCGGGTTCCGGTTGTAGTTTATTAGCTATTTCATCGCGCCCATTGTGTTTTTCCAAGCAAGCTCTTTGCACAATACAATCAGCGCCCGCTCTTCGGCTCCTTGGAATAGTTTTGTCTCAATTAGTTCTTCTAGCACTTGATGCGTTAACTGCACCGAAAACGTACCGCCACAGTGCAGCAAATGACTGTAATAACAAAACTGCGATCGACCCATTGCATTGAGATGAAAGTGATAAATCTCTTCCCAAGTCATTTTCCGCACCGGAGTATTGACTGGAACAACCACGCGCGGAATACCCTGAATGCCGTAAGGTTTGCCGTTGTGCGTATCTAGCTCCCCAACTAAAACTGTCCAAAGCAACGTGCGAACTTCTTGAACTTGATCCGGAGTGAACAATGGATCAGGCTCACTGGTCAATCGAATCCCAGAGTTAAGAAACAGCGGATTAAATAGCTGCGAATTGTAAACAATTCCGACTGCCCAATGTCGATCGTCTTCGAGCTTCACGAAAGTTCCAAAGCCATAATCATCGGGCAATGGAGCCTCTGCGAAATCCATGCCGTCATCAACCTGCACGACATAATCACAGTGAGAATTCGATTTCACTACTTTTCCTAACCGCATGAACGCTCCTCCACTGGTTCACAGGCATTTTACAGCGGAGTGAGTTTTTGTACTATCAAATTTTCATTATTTTGCACCAGACGCGATCGCGTTCGTCTCTACCTCTGTACGATAAGATGAATCTTTGCTTGTATACGCCACCACATAAAGCCATGAGTACTGGGACATTGTTCGACAAAGTTTGGGACTTGCACACCGTCGGAATTCTGCCATCGGGACAAACTCAGCTATTTATCGGGCTACATCTCATTCACGAAGTCACCAGCCCGCAAGCGTTCTCGATGCTGCGAGAGCGCGGACTCAAGGTTCTATTTCCCGATCGCACTGTTGCTACCGTTGATCACATCATTCCGACCGACAATCAAGCCCGTCCCTTTGTCGATTCGATGGCGGAAGAAATGCTGCAAGAACTTGAGAAAAACACTCAGTCGAACAATATCCGCTTTTATGCGGTCGGCTCTGGTAGTCAAGGAATCGTTCATGTGATTGCACCCGAACAAGGACTGACGCAGCCGGGAATGACGATCGCGTGTGGAGACAGCCACACTTCAACGCATGGCGCATTTGGCGCGATCGCATTTGGCATCGGAACCAGTCAAGTCCGCGATGTTCTCGCTTCCCAAACGTTGGCGCTCTCCAAATTGAAGGTGAGAAAAATTGAAGTCAACGGCAAGCTCAACGCTGGCGTGTATGCCAAAGATGTCATTTTGCACATCATTCGGAAACTCGGTGTTAAGGGCGGTGTCGGATATGCTTACGAATTTGCAGGAACGACGTTTGAGCAAATGAGCATGGAAGAACGCATGACCGTTTGCAATATGTCGATCGAAG
>CAXTDB010000087.1:0-7930 GCA_964242045.1 uncultured Leptolyngbya sp.
TCCTTGTTATCATGCTCGATCGGTGGCTCAGTGGCGCGCAGAACTCGAAGACTGTCCGCTGATTTTAGGGTCTGCTACTCCTTCACTCGAATCTTGGTTAGAGGCGCAATCCTCGATCTATCTCTCATTACCAAAACGAATTTTAGATCGTCCGATGCCGCGCATTGATGTTGTGGATATGCGGAAGGAACTCTACGATCGTAATGGTTCGATCTTTAGTCGATCGCTTCAAGCTGAGCTAAAAAAACTCAAATCTAACAATCAAAAAGGATTGTTATTTATTCATCGTCGCGGACATAGCACCTTTGTTTCTTGCCGCAGTTGTGGCTATGTGATGGACTGTCCAAACTGTGATGTTTCACTGTCTTATCATCACGTTCATGAAAATGCTCAACCCTTGTTAAGATGCCACTATTGTAACTATACGAAGATTCAACCGCAGACGTGCCCTTCTTGCGGTTCCTCGTACTTCAAGAACTTTGGAAGTGGAACTCAACGAGTCGTACAAGAGCTATCAAAGCTATTTCCAGAACTAAAAACGATTCGATTTGATAGTGATACCACTCGCGCAAAAGGCGCACATCGCGCTTTACTCAGCCAGTTTGCTCACGGTGATGCCGATCTGCTAGTTGGAACACAGATGCTTACTAAAGGGATTGATTTACCCCAAGTCACACTGGTAGGCATCATTTCAGCAGATGGATTGCTTAACCTAGCAGACTTTCGAGCTAGTGAAAGAGCCTTCCAAACCTTAGTACAAGTTGCAGGACGAGCCGGACGCGGATCTGAACCGGGACGAGTTATCTTACAAACTTATGCACCCGAAAATCCGGTGATTCAAGCCGTCAAACGACAGCAGTATGAACCCTTTGTTGCAAGCGAACTCGAACAACGATCGACGCTGAACTATCCGCCGTATGGACGCTTAGTGTTACTACGATTGAGCGGATTGAATGCGAACACGGTTCAAAACACCGCAGAAACGATCGCGGATGTTCTCCTACAATCCAGCGAGAACTATCAGATTTTAGGACCCGCTCCAGCCACAATCTTGAGAATTGCTCAGCGCTATCGCTGGCAGATTTTGCTGAAGCTATCAACTGATCAAGTTCCTGACATCACAGAACTACGATCGCATTGCCCCTCTACCGTGAGTTTAACGATCGATGTCGATCCGATGAATCTGATGTAGTGCAAGTTGCAGCTAATTGCGATCGCATCGGTTCTGCTGCAATCAATTCAGTCTAGATTAATGCAATCGAGCTTCTGGCAAAATCAGCATCGCATCACCAAATGAGTAGAACCGATATTGGTTGTCGATCGCTTCTTGATACACCGCTAACAGTCGCTCTCGCCCGATCAAGGCACTCACCAACATCAATAAACTTGATTTCGGCAGATGAAAATTCGTGATCATGCCATCAACCGTGCGCCACTGATAGCCCGGATAAATAAATAGATTCGTTTTGCCGCAATAAGGTTCAATCTCACCGGATTGTGAGGCTCCTTCTAGCGATCGAACTACCGTGGTTCCCACTGCAATCACTCGTCCGCCGCTCGCTTTTGTGGCTCGAATCTTCTCGACCGTTTCAGGCGAAACCTCGATCCATTCTCCGTGCATCTGGTGTTGGGTAATATCTTCAACTTCCACCGGGCGAAAAGTTCCGACTCCTACATGCAAAGTCACAAATGCCTTATCGATTCCTTTTTGCTCCAAGCGCTCCAACAGTTCGGGTGTGAAATGCAGTCCCGCTGTTGGAGCCGCCACTGCTCCTAAACGATCGGCGTAGACGGTTTGATAACGATCGGCTTCCGCCTCGGTTTCTTGAATGTACGGCGGGAGCGGAACTTCGCCAAAGTGATCGATCACTTCTAACAGCGATCGACCATTCGAGGCTTCAAACTGCAAAATTCGCCCGCGCGTTTCTGGATCGCTCGACAAAATCGAAGCGGTTAGTTCAACTTCCGTTTCAACGTGCGGTTTAAATACAATTCGGTTTCCTGGCTTAAGTCGCCGCCCCGGTTTTACTAAGGCTAACCACTGATTCTGCTGGTGTTCTTCGAGCAGGAGAATTTCAACTTCAGTTCCCGTCGTTTTTTGTCCATGCAGTCGTGCTGGAATGACCTGCGTATTATTCAGTACCAGTAGATCGCCAGGACGAAGCACCTCGTCTAGCTCTCGAAACACCTGATGACGATGTTGAGTTTGATTCTCGATCACGAGCAAGCGGGCGCTGTCTCTTGGTGTGGCGGGGTTCTGGGCTATCCGCTCTTGCGGTAAATCATAATCATAAGCCGAAAGGAGTTGATCAGCTTCCACGGTCTCAGTCCTACTGGTCGTTACAGGTGCGTGGTTAGTATTTTCGGATAATTTCGAGCGTTTAAATTAATTATTTCTAAAGATTGGGTGAGATTCCCTACCAAAGGTCGGGGGCTTTTCCCCTATTGCAATCGATCGCTGTGATACAGAATAGAAGTGTAAGAGAAGTAGCATTTGCTGGGTTTGTGTTCTATGGAATATCTCTACTGCCTCGCGAATGCCAGTCTAACCCTGAGAATTGTGGAACACCTGCACCACTCGAAGCAGCTTCCGCTCAGCTTCGTGACTGTCATTCATCAAATCGATGGTTGGGTTATCAGAGTAAAACTGGCTCGATCGCTGGATGCTCAAACCGACGGCGACTTTAGAGCATTTCTGAATGAGTTAGGAATTGTGTACTATCCGAGCATTCGGATTCAAATGGTGCTGTGGGGACTCGAAACGGGACAGTCGCCGATCGAGGTAATGCAGCGCTATCAAGTGGCAGTGGTTTCACACGGAAGCCCCGATCGCGAGGAAATCGAGGAGTTTCGCGAACAGTTTGTTCAAGGATTGGGATATTGCCCGGAAACGCTGGCTTAACAAAAGGCATCCGTGATGTAGTCTTGCAGCGTAAATTGATTTTTGGTGAGGTGGGGGGAAGTCGCCGGAGTGGGCTGATTTCCCCTTTTTTGTGCGTGAAATCGGACTAAAGCAACATCGAAGCGACACGGAAATTCTGCAAGATCTGGGTGATTTAGCAGAAACAATTGGGCGGTGATCAAGAGCTTCCTCTGTTTCGTGGGGGTGATCGACAAAACACCGTCACTATCCCAATTGCCCCGACTGCGGGTTTTGACTTCGACAAAAGCAATGATGCTTGAGCCACGCTCCGCGATCGCATCTTGTGTTTGAATCACGAGATCTAATTCGCCCGATCGACAAGTCCACTGTCGCGCCAAAATGATTGCGCCTTGTGTCTGAAGCCACTCTGCGACAAAGGTTTCGCCGGATGTTCCTAGATCAGTTGTCGAATTCGGCAGATCCACAGGTACGATTTAAAAAAGTTCTCTCTCAACATTCCCCGATTTTTCCGATGAGTTTTAAACGCTTCACAGGTTTCGTTTGCTCGATCGTGATTTTATTCGCGACTTGGGTAAGTTTTGCCGCGCCCGTTCTCGCGGTCGATTACAACCGAGAATCACTAATTGGCGCAGATTTTTCGGGTCAGGATCTGACCGATTCGGAGTTTACCAAAGCAAATATGCGCGACAGCAATTTAAGCCACGCGAATTTAAACGGAGTGCGGTTTTTTGCTACCAATCTCGAACACGCGAACTTAGAAGGGGCAGATTTGCGAAACAGTACGCTCGACGCGGCGCGTTTGACTCGCGCGAATCTGAAGGACGCGAATCTAGAAGGCGCATTTGCGGCGAATGCGAAGTTTGAAGGCGCGACGATCGAGGGAGCCGATTTTACCGATGTTGCCCTCAGACCGGATATTCAGAAGCTTTTATGTTCCGTTGCAAAAGGAACGAATCCAATGACCGGACGTGAAACTCGCGAAACGCTTTACTGTGATTGATTTTCTCGCGCTTGTCTGGCTGCAAGACGAGCTTGCCATGCCCGGATTGCCATTGCCGTTCTGACTAGCGGCGAAATAAATTCATCGTCGATCGCAACTGATTCAACTTGTGATAGCGGGTGATGGCTTAAACAAGGGCGCAGTGTTTCTAAATGCGCTTCGAGTTCTAACACGCGAAAAACCTCATCGGCGGATTTGAAGCGATCGCGAATCGAAGCTTTCAGCATTTTGTCGAGAACCCGCCCAAAATAATCGCTCACTTGCACGAGATTGCGCCACATTAGTTCACCCGTGTAGGGATCGTAGTCTTGCTCACTTGGAACCCGTCCGGCTAACAAATACAAGCAAGTCACTCCCAGCGCATAAATATCACTGGCATACACCGGGCGCATCGCAATCTGTTCGGGTGGGGCAAATCCGATCGTACCGACAAAATGAGTGGCAAGCGATCGAGAGTGCGCCTCAGAAAGGGCGATGCGTTCTTTAACGGCTCCAAAATCGATTAGTACCCAGCGCCCGTCTTCTTTACAGCGCACAATATTCGACGGTTTGATATCTCGATGAATGACACGCTGTTTGTGAACGTACTGCAATAGCGGCAGAAATTCCTTGAGAAACTGTTTCACAGCGGCTTCCGACCACACGCCAGACTTATGCACACCTTGAGCCAGCGTTTGACCCCGCACAAATTCTTGAGCTAGATAAAACTCTCCGTCGATCTCGAAATAATCGAGCAGTTGCGGAATTTGCGAATGGCTACCCAATCGCGCCAGAGTTTTCGCTTCTTGCTCGAATCGCTGTCGAGCTTTTTTTAGAGCAGCAGGATTTTGGACGGTTGGGCAAAGCTGCTTGATCACACAGCGAGGATTTCCGGGTAATCGAAGATCTCGCGCTAAATAAGTTACGCCAAAACCACCGCGACCGAGTAGCCGACCGATTGCATATCGATCGTGCAGTAGTCGATCAAACTGTCCCAAACTATTCAGAACTGGTGAAGAATTCGCAGAAAAGCTCATGTCGCACCAAGGAATACTTTTCTAGTTTAGAAGCGCTGAAAGAGATACAAGTAAATCTTTATACTCCGAATAATTTACCGAATCGTGCCTAATTCCCTTCCCAAAAATCCGTCACGTCGTAACCCAGTTCTGCCAACATCTGACGCAACAACGGCAAACTCAAGCCGATCACATTCGTATGACAGCCCTCGATCTTTTCCACAAACAGCCCGCCCCGACCTTCTAGCGCAAAACAGCCCGCGCAGCTTAGCGGCTCTTTCGTTGCAATGTAAGCTTCGATTTGTTGATCGCTAATCTCGGCAAAATACACCCGCGTCACCTGCGTTCTAATCAACGGCGGATACGGCATTAACGCCCCTTGCTCAGTCGTATAAGGCTGTAAAAACACATGACCTGTAAACAACTCGCCCACATTGCCGCGCATTTGTTTCCAGCGGGCGATCGCTTCAGTCGGATCTTTCGGTTTGCCGTGAATCTCGCCATCGATCGCCAAAATCGAATCGCAGCCAAGAATTAATCCCGGTGTCGTTGAGAAAAATCCAGACGGCAACTCAGATTGTCGATCAAACAGCGATTGCATCGTCGATCGGGCTTTCCCTTCGGCGAGAATCTGCACCAGCTTCGATGGATCGGTGATCTGAATCTGCGATTCATCGAAATCGCTCGGATATACCATCACTGGAATTCCCGCCATTGCGAGTAACCGTTTTCGAGCGGGAGAGGCTGATGCCAGCACGAAGGGAACTACCATCGAACTAATCCACCATGAACGACTTCACAGATTTCGTCAGGATCGGAGCCATTTTTTCCCACCGATCCTCAGAAGTTGAGGCATTCATTGTATACAACTTGCCGCGATAGACGATCGCGCTAGCCAAATTGTGGCGCTTTTCTTGATTCGGCAACGTCACCAAATATTCGAGTAAGTAATAAGTGCGATCGGCAATTTCGCGCGATTCGGCATTAATTAACTCAGCGGTTCGACCGGAATCGGGGGGGGCGATCGCGCTTTTACCCAACTGATACCCCACTTCGGTTGGTGTTCCGAGATCAGCCAGTTTTTTCTTACCCGGAACTGGATTGATCACCATACTGATATTTTCGGTCTGCACAATGATGTCGTGAAACACCACGTCTGGGCCATTTGCCACCTTCACCGACAGCCAGCCATTCGGATACAAAAACCGATAGCCATCTGTACTATCGATAAAGCTATTCAATCCGCCCACGCCAGCCACACAACTTTGCAGCCCTAGCGCCAAGACAATTAGCATCATCGCAACGATTCGTTTGAGCATCACTCGACAATTTCTCCACAAGACGTTTTACTGTCAAACCACGCACTAAACTACGCGCTATCGGGCAGACAACATTTTTTATTGTCCCATCTTCGTTTGGAAATCTACGCCGAACTCGCATCAAATTTGGCAGAATGAATCAGCATCCTGAATCGCCGCTAAACTGTTATTTGGTTTTGGAAGACGCATTCAAAAAATGCAACTTCCCGCATCTCTACGGAGGCAAGAGTCTCGGTTCGCCTCCAAAATTTGCTTGGCTCAACAGATTGAAACAGATTTGTGCTGAGATTTCGGTAAAATGCTGGAAATTCGTAATTTAGGTGACGCGATTCGTAGTGAGTGACAGTGAACGATATGAAATGAAGGAATCGATTTAAGGTCTTTCAGCCTTCAGTCAGGTTGCTTTAAACAAAATCCCCATTACGAATAAGTTAATAGAAGGAATGAGTGCCTCCGTGAATGTAATGCAGTTGAATAGCCCACCTGCTCCGCTAACTCCCCCCACGCCGATTATTTTAGATAGTCTGCCCGATCCACCTGTCTCTGAGGGGGTGTGTCCTCGTCGAACGCGGATGCAGATCGACTTGCTGCTGTTGGCGATCGAAGCGCTCGATCTCGCTGGCTCAGAAGCAATTCTGGCAGTGGCATCGGATTTTGAACTGCGCGGAGTCCTCAAAAATCGCGTCTCACTTTGGCGAATGCGATCGACGAATCCTTTCCGTCGTTATGCCCAACGTCGCCCGCTTATGCTGGTCGAAGCCAAAGCGCTCGTGCTTGTGATCTGCTATTTAGCCCGACGCTTAACCGTAGTGATTCGGCAGTTGTTACTGGCATATCAGCAACTCAGCGAAAAGAATTTGTCACCGGATCATCATTTTCGTCTTTCAGAATATTTAGAAAGATTTCGGGCGCACTATCGCAGCCGAATGAATCCAAAACGAGCGGGCGTACTAGCCTACAGTTCAGATGAAAAGCTAAACGAACTTGCGCTCGATCTATTAGAGCAGCTTTTATTTTGTACCGGAACTTCTGGAGTCCAGCGGTTGTGGATTAGTTTGTTTGATGGGGAAGTGCAATGACGAACGCGATGACGATGCAGCGGCAGTATAGTTTGCCGAACTGCACGTTAATTTTAGAAGGATTATCCGATACGGGCGGGTTTGGACAGAGCGAAATTCGCCCGGTGATGTCGCTGCTGATTAACGCAGAATGTCATCTTCCGGGACAAGAAAAGCCGCTGGTCGGCGGACGCGAATTTTTTGAAAGCTTGGTGACAGCAGTAAGTTTGTATGCTCAAGAATTTTTGAGCGGCGTTCATTTACCGCGCCATACCTACAGCGATCGACCTTCATTCGTCCGGTTAGAACGCCTCGATCGCGCTCATCATCGCTTGATTGTCGAAAAAGACCCGAACCACTCCAACAGCGAAGAACGATCGGTTGATTTAACCACAGTGCAATTATTTGATCTCGTCGAAGCGATCGATCAATTCGTCGCCGATACGCAGACGTTACCGTACTGGTCGCTGAATCTTTCGCCTGTTCCGAAACGATACGCTCGATCCGGTGAACCGATCGCCAAACAAGTCGTTCCCGCTTCGATCGGGGTTTCAGGATTGGCACTTGCCGCGATCGCGTTCTTCTCGCTGCCGACGATGCGCGTGAAAACCCCAGAGTGCCTATCTCCGGGGGCATCAGACTGTCCGGGTGTAGTGGCAAGTCCGGGAGCAAGT
>CAXTDB010000087.1:7940-15377 GCA_964242045.1 uncultured Leptolyngbya sp.
CCGACGGTTAGCCCTAGTGCGCTCGCGTCTCCCACAACGGCATCGCCTAGCCCAACGAGTTCTCCCGATTTGAACCAGCTTGAAACGGCGCTGAATACTGCTCCTGCGATTACCGATCCTCAAGAATTGAAAACGCTAGGCGATCGTTTAACCGCTCAAATTCGCGAGAAATGGAAAACTCAGTCTGCTGTTACCGAAGCGTTAGCGTATCGCGTTGGAGTGGCTCGTAACGGCGATGTTATCGGTTTCAAAGCGGAAACGCCTGCGGCACTCAACAATGCTAGACAAACGCCGCTGCTCGATTTGCTGTATTTACCCGCAAATGGAAGCACTCCCGCCTCGGAACCTTTGGCGCAATACCGCGTACTGTTCAAACCTCAAGGCAACTTTGAAGTCACTCCGGTCACTTCGCCAACTTCAGCCGTGTCTCCGAGTTCGTCGGCTGCTGCAAATCCCGCTGCAAGTCCGGTGACAAGTGCCGCGATCGTTCCCAGTCCTGATGCAAGTCCGTCGGTTGCTGCAAGTCCCGCTCCGAGTCCATCCGTTGCTGCAAGTCCTACTGCTCCAGTCACGGGAGCAGAACTCACCGATGCGGCGACGTTAGAGAACTTGCAGCCTAAACTCTACGATGCGTTAGATCAAAATTGGAAAGGCAGACCGCCGTTTAATAAAGATTTAGTGTTTCGAGTCCGAATCAAACCGGATGGCACGATCGCCGGATTTCAACCGGATAATCTACCTGCAACCGAGTTTGCAAAGGATACGCCGCTGCCGCAGATGGGAAAGCCGATCGACCCAAACGCGCCTGCTGAACCTGCGGCATCGTTTAAGGTCGTATTCAAGCCGAGCGGTGTTTTACAAGTGAATCCTTGGTACGGCGCGAGACAGTAGAGCGGGCTGAAAGCGTTTTCGCTGATTCCAGACCCGCCCATGATGGAACATCTGAGCAAGCCCACTGAAGAGAGTGCAATGGGTCTTTTCAGTCCCTTCAGTGGACTTCGCACCGTTAGCGCGAACTTCCAGTTCAGCGCGAATTTGCAGCGAGAGCAAAGACGCTTTCCACATTCTGCTAAACCCCAATTCTGTGCATAATCTAAACTCAATCCGGGTCGCTGCTTGATTGCGATACCATCGAATAACTCTGAGTTTGCCAAAACACATTTTTCATGGAGCAAGACTTACTCCCCACAGAGGTGATTCTGACCCATCCGCGTCAGTCTCTTGGCAGTGTGCAGCTTGACTGGTCGCCGCAGCCCGGAGCCTATTTTGATTTGGAGGGTCAGACTTACGCCGTTTTAGAACGCCGTCATCGCTACCAACTCAAATCAGGGCGCTATCGATTACACAAAATCGCGCTGTACGTTCAAACCGCTCAACACCCGATCGAACGATCGCGAATCGAAGGGCGCTGGATCGTGGGCGATGCCACTTGTGAATTCAACGCGCGATCAGAAATTATGCGCTGCGCTGTGAATCCCGATGGCCCATGTGAGGGTTGTCGTCATTACAGTCCCAGAGCGTGAAGGATTAAATTTTTTCACTTTCTAATTTTTCTGCGATCGCAATTCTCGTTCCGTTGGCAAAGTCCCAACCGGATTGCGGTCGCTTGCCTGCTAACTGCACTTCTCGCAATAACAATCCACCTGATCCGGTCTGAATCACCGCTCCCCAATTTTTCACTACGCTCACGACTTCACCGGGCGATAATGGCTCGAATGTAATCGCTTTCAGTTCTTCCGGTGAAAATTCAGGTTCAAGCGGAATCGTTTTCAAAACTTTCAGCACCGCTCCCCGAAACGAAGTCGTACAGTTCGGATAAAATCCGCGAATTTGGTTATGAAGCTCGATCGCACTGCGCGTCCAATCTAATTCGTAATCCGGTTTCTTAATTAACGGTGCGTAAGTCGCTTGCTCGTTATCTTGCGGAATCGGCGCGATCGCGCCATTCACCAATTTCGGCAGCGTTTCAATCAGCAAATCTGCCCCGATCGCGCTTAATCGAATTGCCAAATCTTCAGCCGTATCGAAAGGTTCAATCTTCGTGGTCGCTTTCAACAACATTGCGCCCGTATCCATTCCCGCATCCATCAGCATTGTAGTAATTCCAGTTTCGGTTTCTCCGTGATACAAACACCACTGAATCGGAGCCGCCCCGCGATACTTCGGCAAAATCGATCCGTGAACATTCACGCAGCCGGATTTCGGCAGATCGAGAATTTCCTGCGACAAGATCTGACCATACGCAATCACAACAAACACATCCGCATTGATCGATCGCAATTTTTCCAGCGTTTCGGCATCTTTCTTGACGCTTTTCGGCTGCCAAACCGGGATTTGATACGTTTGCGCGATCGATTTTACCGGAGAAGGCGATAATTCATTTCCGCGTCCCCGTCGCTTATCGGGTTGCGTCACCACTGCCATCACTTCAAAATCAGGCGATTTCAATAACGCTTCCAACGTCGGCACAGCAAATTGCGGTGTTCCAAAAAATATGATTTTCATCTCTCGCTCCTGGCAGACGTTTTAAACTTAATTAAAGTTGATATTTTGATCTTATGAAACCGAGATTTGCAACGATCGAAACCTGGCAGCAGGCAGAACGCTTGATGCAGCCTGCGTTTATTCGTCTGATTGACAATTTACGTAAGCAGCTTGATGCCTCAACTTGGCGAGGAAAATATCGCGATGTTCAAGTCTGGGCAGACGACATTCCTGATGAGACTAAGACAACCGTGCTTCAACTTCAGCAGCAGCTTGAGTCGGCTCCACCAGAACAAGCGGCTGAAATTGAGACAACGCTTTCACATTTACCATCGCCTTATCCAGGCTATGAATTGTGTTTAGAAAAAAACGATCAACAAATCAACGTCGATTTGTGGGCGTTATGTTACCGGATCTGTTTTCGCTCTGAAAGCAGCGAATGGACGGATGATTTTCCAGTTGAGATTGATATGACCCTGTTCGATGAAACAGGCGAAGTCGATTGGAATCTTTTAGAAGACAAGACAAAGCAAATTGTTCAACAGGTTTTCGAGAATTTACCATCCGAGTAGGGCTTTAATCTCTGAGATTTGAATCGGCTGCAAAAGTTGAAAATAGAGTAAGATAAGAAGGCGATCGGGGCTATAGCGCAGTTGGTAGCGCGTCTCAATGGCATTGAGAAGGTCAGGGGTTCGACTCCCCTTAGCTCCATTACCCGGAAACACTGGTGTACAAGGCGTTTAGCCCTTGCAGGGTGCAGTATTTGAAATTTCGCATTGTCAATAAAGAACGTCTGGAAGCCTCTAGAATCGTCAGCAAAACTCTGGTATTGGTACGGAATTGGTATGACTGTCTCAGTAAAATGGCTAAAAAATCTCCTAAAGGTAGTGTTGCAATATCCAGCGTTGACGGGCGTTTCAGGCTTCGATGGAACCATTTCGATGAATTGGGTAGACAGAAACGGTTCACTCTGTCATGTGGCATGGTCAACGCTACTAACCGCACCGTTGCCAAAAGACTGGCAGGGCAAATCGAGTTGGATATCGCCAGCCGCAACTTTGACCCATCACTTCAGAAATATAGGCAAGGTTTAGATCGCTCTGACTCGATTACCGTCGAAGCACTAATCGATCGCTTCATCAACGCGAAAATTTCACCAGATAAAACAACTTCGACTGCTCGATATTAAACTCTGAAAAATCATTTCGCCAAATTTCAGCGGTCGATCACGGTAGACAGTTGCTCTGAGAAAAAAGCGATCGCTTTTTTGGGTTATTTGCAAGACTGTGGGCAAAGTGCCGAAACCGTGAATATGAACTTGACTTGCATTCGTGCTGTATGGATAGGGGGATTCAAGCAAGGGCTAACGCAAATTAATCCTTGGTTTGATTTGAAAGTCGAGAAAGTAACCACGGGAACAATCCAAGCCGGTTACGTTGGAAGAAATCAAGAAAATCTTAGAGGCATTCGAGCGCAGTTACTATCAAAATTTTGTCCGCTTCCTGCTAGGGGTCGGATGCCGCATTAGTGAAGCTGTAGCGCTTAACTGGAGCGAAATAAATGATGATTGCTCAGAGATTTGGATCAAACAGTCCTACAATTTGCGATCGCGAAAAATCAAGTCCACCAAGACTAATGAATTCCGGTCTGTACCCGTTAGCCCAAAAATTCAAGCGTTGCTGCAAGAATTTAGGGTAACTGCGGTTTCTAATACGGTCTTCCCCGCTCCTAAAGGCGGACGAATTGATCGAGACAATTTTCGTAAACGCCACTGGCAACCCACGTTAGAAAAACTTGGTGTTGAGTATCGCAGTCCATACAACGCTCGTCACACGAGATGGAGCCATGAAATAGCCAGCGGAAATCTCGACATTGCCACCGCTGCCAAGTACGCAGGCAATAGCTCAAGGACAATGCTCGATCGGTATTACGGTGCAACGAAGCGACCGAAACTTTCCGACTTCGATTAGCTAAGTGCCTTTTCGTGAAAGGTGAGGTGTATTTTCTTGAAAAAACGAGTAACTTAGGAAACCTTCGGCTGAAAGTCCTACACAGTATGAGTTTGAGCAGTTACCTGTTTTAGTAACTCAAAAGACCCTAAAAGGTAACTAACGGCAAAAAGCGTTGAAAAACAAGGCTTAAAAGCCAAAACCTCAAAGCAGGGTAACTTTGAGGTTTTGGGTAACTTTCATTTTTTGATTCAGATTTAAGCGCGTTTACGTCCAAAAATGGCGCGTCGTTTCGCGTCGATCGCTTGCTGGTGTCCCTCCGGATCACATTGGAATCGAATTGCAGCATCAATCATTTCAAGGTCAAATCGACGCAATCGCCCAACACCACCGTAATGAATCCCCGAAACCAGGTAACCATCTTTTATCCATCGCTCGATTGTTGATTCGGAGATTTTTGCGCGATCGCAAACTTCGGATTGAGTGAGCCAAACTTGCTGAATCATGTTGTCAATGCCTCCGACTGCATTGGGCGCATTTGACCCAAAGCATAGAGAATTATACCAATTCATTAAATTCCGGCTACAGATAAGGCATTCGGAATAGACGATCGCCCTGTAATTGAGGCAATTACTTCGGTTGTTAGCACTTCGAGTCGTTGTTTCAACTGTTGCCGTAACTGCTCCAAGGTTACAGGGAGGCCCCAGCGCAGCCCCCGCTTGAGATACTGCCAGACTTGCTCAATCGGATTTAGCTCAGGACAGTGCGGTGGCTGAAATAGCAAAATGATGTTGTCAAGAACCTGCAATCGCTTGGCTTTGTGAAACCCACCGTTATCAAGCTGAAGAATCAACAAATCCTCCTTGAATTGCTGAGAGATTAAGTTAAGAAATACCTGAAAACAATTGGTGTTGAGGTGTGAAAACTCAAAGAAGAAATGTTCCCCAGTCTTGGGTTCAATAATGCCATACAGATACGTTGCCTTAAACTGCCACTGCACTTGTCCGAGTGGTTTGACTCCTTTGGCTGTAATCTTACGTCCGCCAATCGTCTTGAGTCCAAGTCGGGTTTCATCGCCACAGAAGAACCGCACACCGCCACTCCAACCCATCATGCTGACGGCGACCCACACCAGCATCGCCAGATTCCCGGCTAAGTTTTTTTATCTGCGTCCATTGCCTCAGTTGACTGTTCCACGCTCACTGAACGCGGTACCTTGAGCGAGGACTGCAAGCGGTATCGCACCAATTGATGCACGGTTTTGTACGCTGCTTGAACCCCCAACTGAGTGTCGAGCCAATCACAAATGCCTTGATAGCCATCAAAGCCTTGCGGGTCTTGCAGTCGTTTTTGTAGCGCTACTTCTGCCCATTGAGGAATCGCACGCGGACGACCCGAACGCGCTTTTTTCTCCAACAATCCAGTTAACCCGCCCGTGCGGTAACGGTTCAACCACTTCTGCGCGGTGACGCGATTACGTCCCAGCATCGAAGCGGCAGCCTGCACGGTTTTGGCTTGTCTGCTCTTGAGCAAGTACAACAGTTGAATGCGCTCTTGGTCAGACGCATTTTTTTGCTGTCTCAGCAGTTGTTTAAGGTCGTCTTCGCTCTCGTGAATCTCTAACTGATAAACGCCTGCCATCGCTTGTGGTTGAACCCATTACTAGAGTTATATCATCTGTAGCTCCATTTTCAAGAATTGGTATAAACTGAATTGATCGAACCCTCGATAACCAGCATTCTTACTGAAATCCTGCCACAGGTCTACGACTTCCGATTGGCGATTACTGCTAACTTGCTCCAGAATGTTCACGTCAATGAATAAATCACTTAATGGAACTCAATAATCCACCCGAAGGCATTGTGCCGTGTAATTGTTCAATGTCCTCATGAATACGCGATCGCATTTTCCGCATGAATGCGTTAATCGAATCAGTTCCGCCTATGTTTGCTGACTCACTCTCTTGACGCTCTTGGGACAAGAGTGAGCCATCTAAGGACTTCGCGTGATGTCCTCTCTAGAAAATTTCCCCCAATTTTGTTGCTAAACCCATCTAAAAACACCCAACATGAAATCAACAGAATAATAGAAAATTGCTAAAAACGAAGCCCAGAAGGTGCTTCCTCTGGGCTTTTTGCTTGATTTTACTGAATGCCAGGAACGAGACTTGAACTCGTGACACGAGGATTTTCAGTCCTCTGCTCTACCAACTGAGCTATCCCGGCAAATACGCTTTTTAGCGCTTAATTAACGTAACAAAAGAACCGCAACTTTGCAAGCTAATTTAAGCGGAAACTTAGAATTACGATCGCAGTCTTCAAAACAAGCGACGCGATCGACTCAAATTCAGCCAAAATAAACAACAGACCACGAGTAACCCTTACAGCAGTTACCCTGATAGATAAAGCCAATCCCGTTGAAATCAAATTATGAGTCGCCGACGTTCTACGCCCTGGATTTACCGCAACTCTCGCCTGCTGATCGGCGCGATCGCAGTGCTTGGCATCCTCAACACGGGCTACATCACCTTTAATAAATTGTCCAGTACCGTTGTGGCCTGTCCCACGAGCGGATGCGAACGGGTGCTAGAAAGCCCTTACGCGGTACTATTTGGCTTACCACTGTCGCTGTACGGCTTGCTGGCTTATCTGGCGATGGCAACATTAGCGCTCTTTCCGCTACTGGTAAATCCAGAAGAAAAAAAATCGCTCCGCGCGAAATTAGAGAATCAGACTTGGCTCCTGCTGTTTGCGGGTGCAACTGGAATGCTGCTGTTTAGCGGCTTCTTGATGTACATTATGTTCTCCAAATTTGTGTCGCAGTTTGGAGTGAATGGGATTTGTTATTTCTGTCTCGCGTCTGCAACGTTTGCGACGCTGATGTTTGTATTAACACTGATTGGGCGCGATTGGAACGATCGAGGTCAATTAGTATTTTTGGGGTCGATCGTCGGAATCGTGACGCTGATTGGGTCGATCGCTTGGGGCGCGTCGGTCGGACAAGC
>CAXTDB010000088.1:0-15365 GCA_964242045.1 uncultured Leptolyngbya sp.
ACTCAGCTAATCACCGCAGGCGCACAAGGCTACTGTCTCAAGAATGTTTCACCTCAAACTTTGGTGTTAGCGATTCGATCGATTACCTCTGGTGCTTCATGGTGGGATCGTTCTGCTACGATCGAGATTCGCTCTCTGTTCGATCAATCTGCCCAACCTTCAACAACTCAGTATTCAGACAATCCGCTGACACATCGAGAACAAGAAATCTTTGCGCTGATTGCTGCTCGGAAAACAAATCAAGAAATTGCTGATCTACTGCACATTGCTCCAAGTACAGTCAGAGTGCATGTTCATGCGGTGCTGCAAAAGCTAAATGTTTCCGATCGCACTCAAGCACTGATGATTGCATTGCAAAAGAATTTTATTGCACCAAACTTGCTGCCACCTGAGTAAGTGATACTTCAAATACATCAGAAAACGCGATCGCAATGTCTCGCTTCACGTCATCGATCTCAATGCCCGGTACAAACTGCTCTAAGCTTCCGACTGCTTTATCTGCAATGCCACACGGCACAATGCGATCGAATCCGCTTAAGTCTGGACGAACATTCAATGCAAAGCCGTGCATCGTGATCCAGCGACTGACCTTAATGCCGATCGCAGCTAGTTTTCGATCGTTGACCCAGACTCCGGTGAGTCCCGGAATTCGCGTTCCGAGCAATCCATACACCGCTAACACGCGAATGATCACTTCTTCTAACTGTCTGAGATACCAATGCAAATCTCGCTCATAGTGATTCAAGTTCAGAATCGGATAGCCGACAATCTGACCTGGACAGTGATAAGTGACTTCTCCCCCGCGTTCGATGCGATGTAGCTCGTACTCAGATTGATTCGGATAGAATTTCAGAAAGCCTAAATCGGAACCTTGCCCCAATGTGTAAACCGGGAAATGTTCCAGCAAAATTAAGACATCATCGAGGTCAGAATTTTGTTTACGCGCGTCAACCAGCGATCGCTGCCACTCCCAAGCGGTTTTGTAGGGCATTAAACCTGGAGTGTAGAGAAGGCACGATCGCATGAAAGATTAATCCCCAAACACTACACTTTGAATTACTTTTCAAAAAAGATCAAGCGAAATTCAGACGAAATTACCGTCATTTACAAATCAAGATTTGTCAACAGATGCAAAACATTTTTAACCGAGTTGTTCGCCACAATACAAAGTGCTACTGTGAGATTAATCACCCACCATTTCAGGGGAGGAGATAGCTTATATGAAGCTCGTGATCCAGGGAAAGAACATTGAAATCACGGATGCCATTCGAGAGTACGTTCACCAGAAAATCGAAAAAGCGGTAAGCCATTATCAAACCCTAACTACCGAGGTCGATGTTCATCTCTCTGTTAGCCGCAACCCTCGCATCGTGAAGCAAATTGCCGAAGTTACGATTTATGCAAATGGAACTGTCGTTCGAGCCGAGGAAGGGAGCGAAAATCTGTACGCGAGTATCGATTTAGTTGCGGATAAGATTACTCGTCGATTGCGAAAATATAAAGAAAAACGATCGCATCATCGTCACGACAAAACCACCGAAATGGTAGGCGACCAGCCGCTAATTGAAGATTTGAATCTCGATCGAGAACCAGAACTTCCCGCGCAAGTGATTCGCACCAAATATTTCTCGATGCCGCCGATGACCGTGGATCAAGCGATCGAACAGCTTGAACTGGTGGGACACGATTTCTATATGTTCCGCAACGTCGATACGGGCGAAATCAACGTCGCCTACGAGCGCAATCATGGCGGATTTGGAGTGATTCAGCCGCGCAACGGCAACGGACACACGCACAACCACAATGGACACCAAACCCACCAAAACGGGAATGGCAAACATTCAACAAGTGATAGTGTGGAATCACTCACGAGGTAATCAAAAAGGGGTGCGTTCAATCGCGCCCCTTTTTTGTTAAGACAATCTGAGGTTTTGATTTAGTTAATCAAAACAGTTCGATAATCCAACATTATCGCTTCTCAAGGTTGAACCTCCTTCGTCTTTCAACAAGAACGAATGACTTGATTTATTGCTTCGATTCATCAGTAGAAATTGCTCGATCTTTGCACCCTTCATTGCTGAGAATTGAGTCTCGTTTCTGCGTCTTGAATCGAGGAAAGATTGCTTTTATTCATGCGATCGCACACCTTACGATCGCGCATTCATTTACTTCTAGGAGGATGGTATGCAAAATAATTCGATTGGCATCCGAAGCGTGGCGATCGTAGGTCCTTACCTCAGTGGCAAAACGACCTTACTCGAAAGCTTGCTTTGGGTCACAAATGCGGTTTCTCGCAAAGGCACAGTGCAAGATAAAAACACGGTTGGAGACAGCAGCCCAGAAGCCCGCGATCGCCAAATGACGGTTGAAGTTAACACTGCTTACACAACCTATGAAGATGTGAGGTTTACGTTCCTCGACTGTCCCGGTTCGGTGGAGTTCGCTCAAGAAACTTTGAATGCGCTGATCGGGGTCGATGCCGTGGTTGTGGTGACAGAACCATTAGTCGATCGAGTTCTGACGCTATCGCCTTTATTCAAATTCCTAGACGATTGGGAAATTCCGCATTTGGTCTTCCTCAACAAAATGGATCGCGCCGATGTGGACTTTATGGAAGTCCTACACGCGCTGAAAACGGTATCGAGTCGTCCGCTCGTGCCGCATCAATACCCGATCGGTCGGGGCGAATCGCTCACCGGGTTTATCGATCTAGTCACCGAACAGGCTTATCACTATCATCCTGGTGCGCCTGCTGATCCGGTTCCATTCCCCGCAGAGTTAAAAGATCAAGAACAACTCGCGCGAATGGAAATGCTCGAAACCTTGGCGAATTGGGATGATCATCTGTTAGAAGAACTCCTCGAAGAGATTGAACCGCCCGAAGATGAGATTCTGCAAGATCTGAAAATGGAACTAGGCGCGGATTTGATTGTGCCAGTGTTCTTTGGCTGCGCCGATCGAGATTTTGGAGTGCGTCCTTTACTCTCAGCACTGCTGCGGGAAACTCCAGAACCTGCTGCGATCGCAGAACATCGCGGCATCAAACCAGGCAGTACCGAAATCGCTCAAGTTCTAAAAACCTACCATACACAGCAAGGCGGAAAGCTTTCCTTAGTTCGCGTTTGGCAAGGCACAATCACCGATGGTATGACGCTAAATGGGGTTCGTATCGGTGGAATGTATCGCTTGATGGGTCAGCAACAACAGAGCGTAAATTCGGCTCAAGCGGGTGAAATCGTTGCCCTGGCGCGAATGGAAGGAGTAAAGACTGGAGCGACTCTTTCAACCGAACCAGTTAGCACACTCCGCAAACCAGAGCAAATTAAACCTGTCTATGCAATGGCAATTCAGGCAGAGAAACGCAACGACGAAGTGAAACTGACTGGAACCCTTGCGAAACTGCTCGAAGAAGACTGCGGCATCTGTTGGGAACAACACGGCGATACTCATGAAATCATCTTATGGGGACAAGGTGAAATTCATCTGCAAGTTGCACTCGATCGATTGCGTCGAAAATACAATCTGCCGATGTCAACGCATCTTCCCCAAGTTCCATACAAAGAAACAGTTCGCAAGTCTACTAACTCACACGGGCGCTACAAGCATCAAACAGGCGGACATGGACAGTTCGGAGATGTTTATCTTGATATTCAACCTGTCGCGCGTGGAGATGGCTTCCGGTTCGGTGAAAAGATTGTGGGTGGCGTAGTTCCTAAACAATACATTCCCGGTGTGGAAACGGGTGTGCGGGAGTATCTATCGACCGGACCGCTCGGATTCCCCGTGGTTGATGTTGCAGTGACATTAACGAATGGTTCTTATCACAGCGTCGATAGTTCCGAGCAAGCCTTTCGACAAGCCGCGCGAATTGCAATGCAAGAAGGCATGGCGAAATGTGAGCCAGTGTTGCTAGAACCGATCGTACAAGTCACGGTTTCTGTGCCATCGGATTTCACCTCGAAAGTGCTGCGTTTATCCAGCGGTCGGCGCGGTCAAGTGCTGGGCTACGATGCGAAATCGGGCTGGATTGGTTGGGATGATGTGATTGTGTTGTTGCCACAAGCCGAGATGCACGATTTGATCGTGGAACTACGATCGCAAACGATGGGAGTCGGTTTCTTCCAGTGTGAATTCGATCATCTGCAAGAAGTCCCCGACAAACTAGCGGAACGGGTTCTAGTCACAACCGGACACAGCAACGGTAAGCGCTAACAGTTTTCTCCGAAGGATGAGCCTCCCGGAGTCGATTTCTCGATCGACTCCGGGTTCTTTTGTGTCACATTAGCAATATGTGATCATTTGTGAAGCGCTAATGGAACTCAAAGTTTTACCGAAACAGGCGATCCTTGCCAAGACGTTTCATTGGATTAATGTACTGAGTGTGTTTATTATGCTGACCAGCGGGTTGCAAATCTACAATGCAAATCCGGTGTTTGGCGGTAGATCAGGCATTCCGTTTCCGCCGATCTTTACGCTAGGTGGCTGGCTAGCGGGTGGAAGAGACTGGCACTTTGCTGCAATGGGATTGTTTTCGCTGAATTTGCTTTGGTATGGAATCTATGTGCTGGTCACGCAACGTTGGAAACATCGATTTGTGGGTGCAAACGATGTAAAAGCACTTCAGACCGGGAAAAATCCGAAGCGAAAATACTACGCTTGGCATCGGGTCGCGTATACCGCGATCGTTCCCATTCTTCTCCTTGCCATCCTTAGCGGCATCGGCATGTACAAACCCGCTCAATTTCCTTGGATTGTTGATCTGTTTGGAGATTGGCAAGCATTGAGAATTGTGCATTTTTCCAGCGTTCCGATCGTGGTTGGCTTCGCGATCGTGCATTCATGGCTTGCCGTCAAAGTCGGCGGCTCTCGCTTAATTGATTCAATGTTCTGGTAGAGATAATGCAGAATTTTTCGCGACGTGATTTCCTTAAAATCGCTGGGGTTTCAAGCTCAGGACTAATTCTTAGCGGCTGTGGCGTTCCGCTGTTTGGCGACCTAATTGGTGCAGCGACAGAACCCGTGAATCAAAAAGTTGAAGAACTGCTATTCAAGCCTCAAACCCCTGTCCCTGAATTTGCCGCAAGCCAAATCGAGCCAGGTAAATTAATCGTGAATACGTTTGGATTCACACCCGTTCTTGATCCGCACAAGTTTAAATTAATCATTGATGGGGAAGTCAATCAGCCACTATCACTGAGCTTGAACGAGATTTATAAATTACCGCTGACTTCGATGATCATTCGGCATGTGTGTGTGGAAGGATGGGCAGCGATCGTTCAATGGGGCGGCGTTCGTTTACGAGATTTGATTCAACTCGCGCAACCGAAACCGAGTGTTCAATTTGCTTATTTCGAGTCTGCCGATCGCTATTTAGAAAGCTGGGACTTACGATCGTGCCTTCATCCTCAAACCCTGCTGGCGTATCAGAAGAATGGCGAGGCAATCTCGATCGAAAACGGTGCGCCACTGCGGTTAGCTTCTCCGATCAAACTCGGATACAAACAAAGTAAATGGGTCACGCGGATTACCTTAGTGAGCAAATTAGGTCGATCGCGCGGCTATTGGGAAGATCAGGGTTATGAATGGTTCGCCGGACTGTAGCTTCAAATCTGAAGACAATCTGGAATCCTCCCCCATAGATCAATCAGTGGACGGTATGCTGAAACACAGATTTGAGGAATTTTCATGCCCTGGCAGCGTCCAGACGGTCGGCAACCCGATCAACTCCGTCCCACCACGTTCACCCGTCGATTCACCAAATTTTCCGCAGGTTCCGTTTTAGCCTGCTGCGGTGACACCCAAGTTCTCTGCACCGTTAGCATTCAATCCAAAGTTCCCCGCTTTCTCGAAGGCAAAGGGCAAGGCTGGCTCACGGCTGAATATCGAATGTTACCGGGCGCGACTCCTGATCGACAAGAACGCGAACTGCTCAAACTCTCCGGACGCACCCAAGAAATTCAGCGCCTGATCGGACGCAGTTTACGCTCGGTTCTCGATATGCAGGCACTCGGAGAACGTACGATCACGATCGATGCCGACGTGCTGCAAGCCGATGCCGGAACTCGCACCACTTCGATCACAGGCGCATTCGTGGCGCTGCACGACGCGATCGGATCTTTGATTCAGCGCGGAGAACTCGATCGCTCTCCGATTCGTCATCAAGTCGCAGCCGTCTCGATCGGGTTAATCGAAGGCGAGGCGTTTCTTGACCTTAACTATCCCGAAGATGTCACCGCTGACACGGACTGTAACGTAGTAATGAATGATGCTCTAGAAATTATCGAAATTCAAGGCACAGCCGAGCAAGGAAGCTTCACTCGCGTACAATTGGATCAGATTATGAACTTGGCTGAGAAAGGAATTAAGGAACTGCTACAATTGCAGCGGCAAACGTTAGAAATCAATGAATTGTATTGAAAAAAGTCTATACTAATTCTGCATCATGTGCTTAATATTTCAGTCAAATTCGGAGAAAATACAAAGCACCGACGCAGAAAAGAAACGTATCATAAATATAGTTAGAAGCTGAGATCACATCCCTAGACCCGCGATCGAGTAACGAGTTGGAGCATGTTTCAACAAGAGCATCTGTCGGTTCACAGTAACCTCACAGTGTTGAACCACGTCCAGAAATGGTTCGAGAAATTCTGGTTTCAACACGACCCCCATTTTCCCCGGCGCGAGAACCAACTCCACCGCCTCAATCTTGCATTAGCTGAAGGCTTCACCAACGCAGTCAGACACGCCCATTCTGGCTTATCGAATGACACCTCGATCGATATTCAGGTTGCCCTGCACGACGATCGCATGGAGATTGAAATCTGGGACTGGGGACAACCGTTTGATCCAAACAATATCCGAGAACCACAGCCTGGAACTCTACAAGAAGGAGGATATGGCTGGTTTTTGCTGCGTCGGCTCGCCGATGAAGTCAGTTACGATCGTCAAGGACAGCGCAACTGCCTCAAAATCGTCAAGTACACGCCCGAACCTCGACCTGCATAAGTGTTCAATCTCGATTCAGAGGGCTAGACTAGAAAAATAGGGTTACTTTACCAGTGGTGTACCCTCGAAATCGTCCCCGTATTCCCCACCGATAAAAGGCAACTCATAATGAAAGGCTCACGGAACCTCGCGCAATCGCTGTCTCTCACCAAAGCTCGATCGAAGGTGGTAAACGCCTCACTCGTCGGCTGGATGCTGCTTCAAAGCCTCCTGATGAGTGCTCCGGCGATGGCTCAAGCCCGTGAAACGCTGAGTTACACCGGATTGTTGAAAAAAATCGATGCAGGCGAAGTCGAACGGGTTGAAATCGACGAAGCGCAGCACGTCGCACGAGTTCGACTGCAAGGACAAAACAAAAACGATGCACCGATCGATGTGCAATTATTAGAGCGCAACCCGGAGCTGATCGATCGCCTCCGCAAAAACAAAGTCAGCTTTGACTCTCAACCCACCGCAGATAATAGCGTGGTCGTCGGTTTGGTCGCAAATCTGCTCTTATTCATGCTGCTGATCGCTGGATTGATGCTGATTCTACGTCGATCGAGCAATTCTCCAGGCGGACCTGGACAAGCCATGAACTTTGGCAAATCGCGCGCTCGATTCCAAATGGAAGCCAAAACGGGTGTGTTATTCGATGATGTTGCTGGGATCGAAGAAGCAAAAGAAGAACTGCAAGAAGTGGTCACGTTTTTGAAAAAGCCAGAGCGATTCACGGCAGTTGGGGCACGGATTCCCAAAGGTGTATTGCTGGTTGGTTCGCCTGGAACCGGAAAGACTTTACTGGCAAAAGCGATCGCCGGAGAAGCAGGAGTCCCGTTCTTCTCGATTTCGGGTTCTGAATTTGTTGAAATGTTTGTGGGTGTGGGTGCTTCCCGCGTTCGTGACTTATTTAAGAAAGCGAAAGAAAACGCACCGTGTATTGTCTTTATCGATGAAATTGATGCCGTGGGACGGCAACGGGGTGCAGGAATCGGTGGCGGTAACGATGAACGCGAACAAACTCTCAATCAGTTGCTAACTGAGATGGACGGATTTGAAGGCAATGCTGGAATCATTATTATTGCAGCGACGAACCGCCCAGACGTGCTGGATTCTGCCTTGCTGCGTCCGGGACGATTCGATCGACAAATCATCGTCGATTTGCCAACCTACAAAGGTCGCTTAAAAATCCTAGAGGTTCATGCTCGGAACAAAAAACTGGCTGATGAAATTTGCCTAGATACCGTTGCGCGTCGTACTCCCGGATTCTCTGGCGCTGAACTTGCTAACCTGTTGAATGAAGCAGCCATTCTCACGGCTCGTAGACGCAAAGACGCAATTACCATGCTGGAAATTAACGATGCGATCGATCGAGTTGTCGCTGGAATGGAGCGCCCGCCGCTAGTTGATAGCAAGCGCAAACGATTGATTGCTTATCACGAAGTGGGTCATGCGATCGTCGCAACGATGTTGAAGCACCATGATCCGGTTCAGAAAGTCACGCTCGTTCCGCGTGGACAAGCGCTAGGAATTACCTGGTTTACGCCCGATGAGGAACAAGGACTAACCACGAGAGCCGAGAAACTAGCGCAGATTACCTGTGCGTTGGGGGGTCGAGCCGCAGAGCAGATTATTTACGGCGACGATGAGATCACCACGGGTGCAGGCGGAGATATTCAAGCGCTCACGGGCATTGCGCGGCAGATGGTGACGCTGTTCGGCATGTCTGAACTGGGCAACGTAGCGCTAGAAAGTGGAGGCAGCGAGGTTTTCTTGGGGCGCGGTTTGATGCCTCAGTCAGAACATTCCGAGGAAATGGCAACCAAAATCGATCAGCAGGTTTATGCGATCGCAACTCGATGCTATGAAGAAGCTTGCCGAATTGTCCGCGAGAATCGTGCTTTAGTCGATTACTTAGTGGATGTGTTGATGGATCAAGAAACGCTCGAAGGCGACGAATTCCGTCAGATTGTTGAAGAGTACCGCGATTCTCAAGCCAAAACTGCCAGCGTCACGAGTTGAGTATTTTGAAAGCCCTTTCCACGCGGAGAGGGCTTTATCGTCATTGGCGTTGTACAGAACCTTCTGCCCGTAGGGATTGCCGCCGAGCGAAATCGGAAAAGATGGCTTCAGAGAGTTGAGTCTCTTCGAGATTGACACCGAGAATTTCTGCATTGCTGAGATTTGACCGAGTTAAATTCGCTCGGCTCAGATTTGTCGATCGCAGGTTTGCGCTGTGTAGAAACGCGGATTCTAAGTTTGCCCCTGTGAGATTTGCGCCTGCAAGATTCGCTCCGTGCAAGCGCGCCTCACGGAAGTTTGTAAACGATAACGTCGCACCCTCCAAATTCACGCCGCTTAGCGTTGCTGCACTGAGATTAATGCCGCTGAGATCAATTCCTCTGAGATCGACACCGTTCAGAAAGGCTTCAGAAAGATTCGTTTCGCTCAAAAAAGCATTTTGGAGTGATGCACCGCTAAGTCGTGCCCCTTGAAGATTCGCCCAGTTGAGATTTGCACCTTGAAGATTTGCACTGCGGAGGTTTGCGTTCAGTAGTTTTGCACCACAGAGATTCGCGTGTTCTAGGACTGCGCTGCGTAAGTTGGCGTGAGATAAATCTGCTCCGCTAAGACGCGATCGCGTGAAATCCGATTTAACCAAAAACGCCCCGTTCAAGCGCGCTTTCGTCAGATCGGTATCGGCTAAATTGCCTTCGTTGAGTTTGACGAATTGAAAATTTGCCCAGTTGAGAAAAGCGCCTCTGAGATTTGCTTTCATCAAGAACGATCGACTAAAATTTGCACCAGTCAAATTCGCATTTTCGAGATTGATATCGACTAATGTAGTGTTGCTGAGGTCAGCATTGCTTAGATCGATACCCGCAAAATCTCGATCGCCCCATTCGTACCGTTGCAGTAGCTCCTTAACTTCCATGATTCAGCCTCCGAATCTTATGAAAATTTTAAGCTTTTCTTCCAGAAGTGTAGAGCGTTTGCACTGGATCGAGAATTGAAAGTAATACAGCGAAATACTGCGATACAGAACTTCAATTTGGTGTGATTACTCAATCTTGCAAATATGCGATTAACCTCGAAGCGGCAATCTAAATACTTTGCACTACAGTCTCGTTATTGTTGCATTACGATCGCGATCGAAACTCATCCGAGTGGCAGGATCGCGACCGAATTCGCCACAATAAACAAATAAAGTCTGGAGATACCTCGGTGGATCTGCTGCTGGTCTTTCTATTTATGGGTCTAATCGCATATCTGTTCTTGCAGTATCAAAACTATAAAATCCGAGCAATCCGCAACAGTGATGTGGTGATTGTTCAAGGAGCCGAAGACCGCTATCCCCATCTACCGCTGGGAAACTTTGCCGTTCCGCATCAGTTTCGCAGTCCCGATCGCGTTCAGGTCGTTTTTCCTACGATTACCGATGCGGGCGATGTGGAATATATCTACTCCTGGCACAGCTTAAATTCTGTTACGCCGATCGCACTTTCGCGAACTCACCGCCAAAACAAAATCCGCGTGATGGCAGAACTCGCACCTGTGATCAAAGAACATTTGAAGCTCGAACTCGATACGATCGCGCTCGAAAACCAATCGGTGAAAATCAACAAACTTGCGAAACTCGTTTCCGTTTCCGATTTGTATTCTTCGCAATTAGACATCTACGAACGCGCGATCAACGAAACCGAAAAACTGATTAAAAAAGTCGAAGAACTCAGCGAAGTTTATGTTCGCATCGTGCGAGAAACTCTGATCGGTACTCGAATCGCAGACTTTAACCCAGAGCTTTTACTCGATTTGCATGTCCCACTCGATGCTCAATACGAGCGAGTCAAAGCTGAATATCAATCCATGAAAGACACCGCCCAAGCCTATTACGAACTGCTCAAAGAAAGCCAAGGCTTGAACCGCTAGAATAGAATCCAATCCTTCTCAATTCAACCCCTTATGAAGCGCAGACCCCGCAACAATTCCTACAGCGACGATCGTTACAACGACTACGATCGAAACGATGAATATCTGCCCCCCGAACCCAAGCGAGGAAAACCCGCCGTGAACAAAACTCCCTCATGGTTTAATGCCACCGCGATCGCGATCATTGCAGGCATTTTCGTACTAGGAATTGGTGTCGGAATTGCCTTCAGCGCTGCGACCCCCACGAATCCCACTAGCGTTGTCACCAACCTGCAAATCGACCAGCAGGCTCCAAATCCCGAAGTCTGTATCCAAAACGGAGCCAGTGCGATTTCGGTCAACACGCGACTCTATGTGACCCTGAACCCGTTTAAGGTCTTTGTGGCGCAAGCTGCGATGGAACCTGCCTGCATTCTGAGACGCGCAAACTGGTCAGTGTTGGAACAGCGCAAACTGTTGACATCTGATCAAACCCGCGACTGTCGGCAGAAGATGAATACCTTTGGCTATGTGGGCAATCTCGACAACAAAGATAAAGTGTCGATCGATTGCGTCTACCAAAGTGATAATGCTAAAAACCTCTTCTTAGGTGGCGCTTCAACGCCAACGCTCGGTAGCGACGATCAGTTCTAACTATGATGCCAACCCCGCTAAAAACCACCTCACCGGATCAGCACATCGTTGTATCTGGAACGTGGGAGCAGTTCAAATCGATCCAAAAAGGGTTTGAACACTCTCGCGGGGTTCGCTTGTTTTATAACGATCGAGCTACTCATGCCTGGACGCGACGAGATTTTTGGACACATTATCGGCTATTTGATAACGTACTTTCTTGCACAGAAAGGAAGCTTTTTTCAGCCCACGGGCGCGATGACTCAAGAGCGAGAAGGAACCGCATCCGCACAAGCCGATTAGTCTTATTGTTTGGGTCGGGTCAAACCGATGCCTGATTCATCCATTGAAGTTGTCTTCACGAGCGGTGGAGTGAACAAGCTCAGACGCTATCACGCGACAATTAAAATCAAGGAATTGATTCATCAGTAATGAAACCGCGCTTGCAGAAATTTAATGCGATCGCCGCTTACTTCATACACTAAACGATGCTCCGCTGTGATTCTACGAGACCAAGTATTCGCCACTAGATATTTCAGCGGTTCTGGTTTGCCGATTCCATCAGATGGATTACGAAGTATTGCCTCTACCAAATTCATAATTCGGAGTGCGATTTTGCGATCAGATTCAATCCAAAACCGTAAATCTTCTCGGAATTCCGGTTCAAACACTGCACTCCGATCTAAATTTTTCGCTTCATCTACAAAAGGATCAGCAGGAGGCTTGTCTGCTTTTTTAGAGCGTTTCTTCGACAAGTCCCATCTCCTGTCTAAATTCCTCTAGAAATTGGGATCGAGTTTCGTTCGACGCTGATCGCTCTAGCGCCGTAATTAAACGATCGGCATTTGCAGGAGAGCTTAGCAGGTGAAACGTTTCGAGCAGACTAGAAAAATCTTCATCAGTAGTAGCTTCATTTAGTCCGCGCTTGATCGCCGCTTTTGCAATTGGGTTTTGGATGGTTTCAAGCTCAACCTTCAACAATTGCCTTATGTACGGCTTATTATCTACACTGTTGGGCAGCGACAAAATTACCTGTCCTAACCGAATCGTTTGATACATAGGCTGATCATGACTCTGAATTAGACTCTGAGCAGTCATTTAATCCTCCAAATCGCTTGATTGTGGTTCAACGTATTCGAGTCTATATCCTTCCTCGTAGTTTTTCTGAATCCAGTCGTCAAGCGTGTAGAACAACGATTCGGGATCAATATATCCTCTAGGCCCCAAAATTGTAAACGGACTCAAATCCTTCAAGGCATCAATGAGCGGAAGAAAATCTTCTGGGTAAGCCCGATTGATGCAAATACAGCCCACGGGATCTTCGCATAAAGAGTAAGAGACTGTTCTGCCACTGTCGTTCTCATAGTGAAATGTGTACAGAATTGCTGCACTAGGTGGTAGCTCACTGAGCGCACCTTGACTTTGTGCGTATTTCCTAATTTCAGCGCGATCGAAGTCAGGTAGAGTACACAGCCGATCGATCACTTCTTGCTGACTGCCAAATCCCAACATCTTTATCATTTCCTCTGGGGACTGACCGGGGATAATCCTAACAAGCATATAATCAACGCTCATGATTAAACCGCTAGAAGCTGGAATGACGACTGTAGATTAAACAATTGTACTATCAAATTAAATAATGAATGCTTTTTCAGGCTCAAAGATTTAGAAAGCAAACTTCTACAGCCCACGATCGCCTATCTCCCCCTTCTCACTTTCATCTCAGATGGGCAAACTTTGTAATCGCAACTTCTTGGTATCCGAAATCTCCCGTCCTTCGACTTAAATTTCGCAAACTCTATTTTGAATTGTTAAGAGAACCCGCCTCTTTTCCCTTACCTAATGCAGATGTTGACTATAAACAAATTGGAAATCCTGAATCATAGAGACTTATAAAGTAATTTAAAGTCTTTGACTTTGAATCTAGAATGCACCAGGGTTCCCGAAATTGACTACTCTGGTAATGTAAAGAACTCTTAACTTTAGGCGCGAGTGATGGAACCGATATATCAGTACGCCTGGCTCATCCCAGTCCTGCCGCTGGCGGGGGCAATGCTTGTGGGTCTAGGGCTGATCACATTCAACAAAGATGTCAACAACCTTAGAAAAGCGAACTCTATTTTCATCGTGTCTCTGATGGGCGCGACGATGACTTATGCGTTCGCGCTCTTTTGGAGTCAGTATCAAGGACATGCACCTTATACACAATCGATCGAGTGGGCAGCAGCGGGAGACTTCCATCTGACGATGGGATATGTGATTGATCCGCTGTCCTCGCTAATGCTCGTGATCGTGACCACCGTAGCGTTTCTGGTGATGATCTACACCGATGGCTACATGGCTCATGATCCGGGATATGTACGCTTTTATGCTTATTTGAGCCTCTTCAGTTCCTCGATGTTGGGCTTGGTCATCAGTCCGAATCTGGTGCAGGTGTACATCTTCTGGGAACTGGTGGGGATGTGTTCGTATCTGCTGATCGGCTTTTGGTTTTATCGCAAAGCAGCGGCAGATGCTTGTCAGAAAGCGTTTGTCACAAACCGAGTCGGTGACTTTGGATTGCTGCTCGGAATTTTGGGCTTGTACTGGTCTACCCGCAGTTTCGACTTTGGGGAGATTGGAACACGGCTGCAAGACATGGTGACAACGGGATCGCTGAGCGGTGGAATCGCAGCGTTGTTTGCGATTTTGGTGTTTCTAGGCCCTGTGGCAAAGTCGGCGCAGTTTCCGCTGCACGTTTGGCTTCCTGATGCGATGGAGGGTCCAACTCCAATCTCAGCCTTGATTCACGCAGCGACGATGGTGGCGGCGGGTGTATTCTTGATTGCGCGGATGTTTCCGGTGTTCGAGGGCATTCCAACGGTGATGAATGTGATCGCTTGGACGGGCTGCTTTACGGCATTCTTGGGCGCGTCGATCGCAATCACGCAAAACGACATCAAGAAAGGCTTGGCGTATTCCACGATGTCGCAGTTGGGCTACATGGTGATGGCGATGGGCGTTGGAGCCTACAGCGCTGGATTGTTCCACCTGATGACACACGCTTACTTCAAAGCGATGTTGTTTTTGGGATCGGGATCGGTGATTCATGGAATGGAGTCGGTCGTCGGACATGATCCGGTGTATGCCCAAGATATGAGAATGATGGGCGGATTGCGGAAATACATGCCCGTAACCGCAATTACCTTCTTGATTGGAACGTTGGCAATCTGCGGAATTCCGCCATTTGCTGGATTTTGGTCGAAAGACGAGATCTTAGGATCAACATTTGCCGTGAATCCGATCATGTGGTCGATCGCATGGGGAACCGCTGGCATCACTGCCTTTTATATGTTCCGCATGTACTTCAGCACGTTTGAAGGACAGTTCCGTGGCACGAATGCAGCGGTGAAGCGATCGATTAAAAACGAGCAGCTTCAAGCGGCAGGATTGGCATTTGGTCCGGGTGCGATGGACCCGCGTGAATTGACAATGGATGCTGAAATTGGCGAAGCTGTCGATCCAGGACACGATGAACATCACAGCCATGAACCGCACGAATCGCCGATCGCGATGACGCTGCCGCTGATGATTCTAGCGGTTCCATCCATGCTGATCGGTTTAGTTGGAACCCCGTTTGCGAACTACTTTGAACACTTCATTCATGCTCCAAGCGAGGCGGTTCAAGTTGCCGCTGAAGCCGGAGAAGAAAGCCTGAACGAATTCCTGATCATGGGTGGAAACTCGGTCGGAATCGCTTTGATTGGGATCACGTTGGCATCGCTGATGTATCTCAGAGGCAAGATTGATCCGAGCGCGATCGCAGAAAAAATTCCCGCGCTGTATCGACTCTCGAAAAA
>CAXTDB010000089.1:0-15350 GCA_964242045.1 uncultured Leptolyngbya sp.
TGAAAGAACATCCGGTTAAAATCGACCAGCGTTTAGAAGATCTATTCCTTAAAGGTTTTGACACGCTCAAAGAACTAATCGAAGCGCTGCAAAGTCCGTTTGGTTTACGAGAAGAAGATGCTCAGCAAGCCGTTTCCGCCGCAGAACCGACCTTCCGCGAACTCCAAGCGTATCTCAGCACTTTAATTTCAGGAAAAAAAGCTGCTCAAAAAAGTTCTGCTTCATCTCAAGCTGCTGCGACTCAGATTACGGCAGTCCTCAAAGCGATGCTGCAATTATTCAAACAAGGCGATTCTCAGAAAGGGCGGCAGCAATTAGTCGCGCTCTGCAATCGGCTCATTCAAATCAGTAGCACTACGTCAAATTGGGTGACACTGCTGCAAACGGCTCAGCGCGCGATCGCCAATCCTAGAAATGGCTACGCGACGCTTGCCCCGGTTGTGATCAAAGACCTGAAGCAAGCGAGTGATTTACTTCTCACCGGAAGCGCCAACCGCATCGCCGTCAGTCCCACGCTGCAAAATCTAATCAATCCGCCTGCTCAGCCTGCGAAATCTCCCGCTCCTGCCGCAAAGCCGCAAATTTCGATCCCGCTAGAACCCAGAGCCGCTGCTCGCTCGCTCTTAGAGTCGTTTAATAAGTCAGAACTGATCGAAATCGCTGAGTTCATCATGAAAGCGATTCAATAGTTTAGCGATCGTTTCAGCGAGTGAATTATTGCTTCTTAGTTCTGAGTGCAGACGTAGAACAAGAAGGAGTGTATGCTAATTCAGACGTGAATAACGATCGCGCAATGGGTAGTCAATCTACAGCTAAAACAATTTTCCTACTCGCCTCGATGGTTGGGTGGCTAATCGTCGGTGCAGCTTTGATGTATCTCTTTCCGTTCATTGCAGATCAAGTGCTGTCATCGGAGCTAACGCATCGATGGATGCAAACCCTCAGTCGGGGCAGCTACGATCCGAAGCTCGGTTGGATCGGTGGCGGAATTGCTTTAGGGGCAAATATTGTTGGAAACATTGTTTGGTATTCGCGGTTCGATGGAAAGCTGTAGGGTTTAGCTTGAAGGTTTGAACCGATTCCTCAAACAGTTTGGCGACGCTAACGGTTTCTCGTAGGGAACTAGAGACTTCTAGCGATGAACTTGAGCTATGTTTTGCCACTTTCGCGATCGTGTTCATCGAATCAGTGACAGTGTGTGAGGTAGTAACCTGTGACACGGTTGCTTCAGAGATTGAATGTACAAGCTGATCAATCTGATGTGACACCTGCATAATTTGTTCTAGGCTTTGTTTTGCAGATTCAATCGATCGAGTTCCGCTCATGACTGTGTGGTACTTTTCTCCATTGCTTCGATAACATCAATGGTTTCTTGCTGAATAGTAGTAACGAGCTGCAAGATTTGATGGTGCTTCAGTCTGACATGGGATGATATGTTTAGCGAGTGATTTCAGGTTGAGGATAGTTAGGTTTTTTACAAACATTACTAACCATGCGGAACTTATCCTTCACAAATGGCTAAAGTTTCAAGGAACTGATTCTGCTGCAATCCCTTTAGCAAAAAGATTTATTAATCTATGAACAAGTATTCACAGGTTGACGCATTCAGCTAAAATTCAGTTGATGCGTTCTACACGATATGGCACACCATCACGGGCACAGTCACCACCACGGGCACGATCACGGGCATAGCCACAACTACGATCGTGCTTTTATCATCAGTGTGGTCTTAAACACGGGTTTTGTTGTTGCTGAAGTAGTGTACGGACTTCTAGCAAATTCTCTGGCGCTGCTCGCCGATGCGGGTCATAATCTCAGTGATGTTTTAGGACTGTTGCTGGCTTGGGGAGCGAGTGTTTTAGTTCGTCGTTTACCGACTCCTCGACGCACATTTGGATTTCGCCGCTCTTCTATCTTAGCTGCCTTGCTGAATGCGACCTTTCTGCTTGTTGCGTGTGGCGGCATTGGTTTAGAAGCGATTCAACGATTTCGCAATCCTTCAATCGTCGAAGCTGGAACTGTGATTTGGGTGGCAGCGATCGGAATTGCAGTCAACACGATTAGTGCGCTGATGTTTGTCGCAGGGCGGAAATCTGACCTGAACATTCGCGGCGCGTTTCTTCATTTAGCAGCGGACGCGGTGATTTCGTTAGGAGTGGTGTTGACGGGATTTGCGATCGTTTTTACCGGATGGCAGTGGCTTGATCCGATCGTCAGTTTGGCAATTACGATCGTGATTGTGATCGGGACATGGCAACTCTTTCAAGAATCATTTAATCTGATGCTTGATGCTGTTCCTGAAGGAATCGAACCGCTTGCGGTACGAACGTATCTTGCTGAACGTCCAGAAGTTGCTCAAGTGCATGATCTGCATATTTGGGCGATGAGTACGACTGAGGTGGCGCTAACGGCTCATCTGGTAACCCCAGCGGGACATCCCGGCGATACCTTCCTATCGCAAATCTGCCACGAATTGCATGATCACTTCGGCATCGAACACGCCACAATTCAGATCGAGCTTGGCGACCCGAATGCAATTTGTGCTTTAGCTTCTGAAGATGTGGTTTAGCTTTTCGCAGACTTTCTAATCAGCTTAGACATAGCACCCTTAAGAATTTGTGGCAATAACTTTGCTCCGGATAGGAAAACAATCCCTAACTGCTGCATTAATCCAAGCGCGTCACCTTGCCCCCAATGTTCTACAATTTTTCCGTTTTCTACTCGATCGAGGTGCATAATCGATAAACTGATTTGCTTCCCCGTAGGTGGAAGACCTTGAAATTCACCAGAATGGGTCGCAATGAATGTTCCGCAAGTCACGACCCTACTATCAGTCACAACAACTTGATCAAATTTATGTTGTCCCTGGCTGAAAGCTGAATAGAACGACATTCCAAACTGTTTGAATTCCTCCACGTTCAATGGCTCAGCAACACCCGCTAAATGAGCGACGAAATCTGGAGCGAGAAGCTCTAAAGCCTGCTCGATTTTACGATCGTCAAACGCTTTGTAGAACTGAAGAACAAGGTCTTGATTTTGCTGCATAGAATTTTGTGAGAAAAAAAGAGATGCCCCGGTGGAACATCTCTCAAAAGCTTAATGAATGAGGAACTAAGCGATCGCTGCAATCATCACATCGTTGGTGCTGAGCAGTTCTTGCAGTTCATCTGAATCGACCGTTTCTTTCTCAACTAGCATTTCAGCAAGTTTGTCGAGAACCGGGCGATTTTGAACGAGAACGGCTTTCGCGCGACGGTACGCTTGCTCAACCAAGTTCCGAACTTCATCATCGATCGCGGCTGCGGTTTCTTCTGAGAAATCACGTTCTGCGGCAATGTCCCGACCGAGGAACATATTGCCTTGCTGACGACCAAGCGCGACTGGACCTAAACGATCGCTCATTCCAAACCGCGTAACCATCTGCTTCGCGACTCGTGCCACTTGCTGAAGGTCATTCGATGCCCCTGTAGTCACTTCTTCTTCACCAAAGACGATTTCTTCAGCGATTCGACCACCGAGCGCAACTGCCATCTGGTTTTGCAGATAAGAGCGGGAATATAAGCCCGAATCCATCCGGTCTTCGCTCGGTGTGAACCAAGTTAAACCACCTGCACGACCGCGAGGAATGATGCTGATTTTTTGTACTGGATCATAGTCGGGCATCAACGCACCGACGAGCGCGTGACCTGCTTCGTGGTAAGCGACTAGCTCTTTACGCTTTTCGCTCATCACGCGGTCTTTCTTCTCAGGACCTGCGAGAACTCGATCGATCGCATCGTTAATCTCGTCCATCGCAACTTCGGTCAAGTTCCGACGAGCCGCGAGAATTGCTGCTTCGTTCAGCAAGTTCGACAAGTCAGCTCCGGTAAATCCAGGAGTCCGACGAGCGATTTTTTCGAGGTCAACGTCTTTTGACAGCGTTTTACCGCGCGCGTGAACGTTGAGGACTTCCAAACGACCTGCGTAATCGGGACGATCGACGACGACTTGACGATCGAAACGACCCGGACGAAGTAGCGCAGCATCCAAGACATCAGGACGGTTCGTGGCTGCGATGATAATAATTCCGGTGTTGCCTTCAAACCCGTCCATCTCGGTTAAGAGTTGGTTCAGGGTTTGTTCGCGTTCATCGTTACCGCCACCAAGACCTGCGCCCCGCTGACGACCGACCGCATCAATTTCATCGATAAAGACGATACAAGGTGCGTTGGTTTTCGCTTGCTCGAATAAGTCACGAACGCGGGAAGCACCGACCCCCACGAACATTTCGACGAATTCAGAACCCGAAATCGAGAAGAACGGGACTCCTGCTTCACCTGCAACGGCTTTCGCTAAGAGCGTTTTACCTGTTCCGGGAGGACCAACGAGCAGCACACCTTTCGGAATTTTTGCACCGACTGCGGTAAAGCGATCGGCGTTTTTCAGAAAGTCTACGACTTCATTCAGTTCAAGTTTTGCTTGGTCAATTCCTGCCACATCGTTAAACGTGACTTGGGTTTGAGGCTCCATTTGAACTCTGGCTTTTGATTTGCCGAAGTTCATGGCTTGGCTACCTGGACCGTTCTGAGCGCGGCGCAACAGGAAGAATAAACCCACAAGCAGCAAGACCGGGAAAAACAGGCTGCTGACTGCACGAAGCCAGAAGTCGTTGCCATCGCTTGCAGGCAGGACGGAAATATCGACGTTGTTGCGGGTCAGAATGCTGATCAGGTCAGGATCACTCGGCAGATTGACCAAAACCCGGCTGCCGTCTTGGGACTGAACCAAGGCACGCGATCGATCTGAACTGAGACTGACTTTGTTGACGTTGTTTTTCTCAACTTGTTGAATAAACTCGCTGTACCGCCAGGTTTCACGAGTTTGGGGTTGCTTATCAAAAACCGCCGTTGCCAAGGCAATCACGACGATCGCTAAAAGCGCGTATAGTCCTGCATTTCTCCACCGCTTGTTCACCGGGGTGTATCCTCCTGAAAATAGGAATTAAAGAGATCTCAGATTTGTATTTGTTAATTTATATTACTCCGTATTAAGACTTCTTGCATCTATACGAGAGAAATCTGAGAATCTCCAGCTTATCCAATGTAACGTAATGGTTTAACAATGGAGTCCAAATTCTGGGGCAAATTGCGATGCAACTGAGCTTTTGTATGATTGTCAAGAATGAAGAGCAGAATTTGTCTCGCTGTTTGTCGAGCGTGCAGAATTTAGTTGATCAGACGATCGTGCTAGACACGGGATCGAGCGATCGCACGATCGAAATTGCACACTCTTTTGGTGCAGAAGTTCACATTTTTGAATGGTGTAATGATTTTTCCGCAGCGCGAAATGAATCGCTGAAATATGCTCAAGGCGATTGGGTGTTGGTGTTGGATGCGGATGAGGTTTTGGTTCCTGAAATTGTTCCGGTTCTCAAAGGTGCGATCGAGCAAGACGAATATTTAGTCTTTAATTTGATGCGGCAGGAAGTTGGAGCGGCGCAATCTCCTTACTCGTTGATTTCCCGATTATTCCGGCGGCATTCTGAGATTTGGTTTTCTCGCCCGTATCACGCAATGATCGATGATCAAGTGATGGCGTTATTACACCGTGAGCCGCATTGGAAGATTGGTTCAATTTCAGAAGTCGCAATTTTGCATGAGGGGTATCAAGCGGATGTGATTGCGGGACGTGATAAGGCGAATAAAGCTCGATCGACGATGGAAGAATTTCTAGCCGCACATCCGCATGATCCTTATGTATGCAGTAAGTTGGGCGCGCTTTATATTCAAATGGGCGAGACTGCGAAAGGCGTTGAGCTTCTAGAGCGAGGATTATCGACGGTTGAGGATGTTTCGACAAAATACGAATTGCATTATCATTTGGGCAGCGTGTATTCCGAGTTGAACACGATCGACAAAGCCGCACAACATTATCAAGACGCGATTCAGCAACCCGTTCTACCGAAGTTAAGATTAGGCGCAATCAATAATTTAGGAAGCTTACTAAAAGACTGTGGTGATTTGCAAAATGCAGCGCTTTTATTTGAGCAAGCTCTAAACATTGATCCAACTTTCGCGATCGCACATTGCAATCTAGGTGCAACGCTTAAGGCAATGGGGCGGTTTAATGCTGCGATCGCACATTACAAAAAGGCGATTGAACTCAATCCGAACTACGCCGAAGCTTATCAGAATTTAGGTGTCGTCTTATTGAAGCTCGGTCAAGTGCCTGAGAGTTTAGAAGCGTTTAAAACTGCGATCGCGCTTCATCAGCAACAAAACTCTCCTGAAGCTGAACGGCTCCAGCAAGGATTAAGAGAGATGGGACTATGCTAAAACACTGGTACAACGGGATTGCGATCGAAGGCAATCAAATTCAGCTATCAATTAATGATCCAGGTTTAATTTACGGCGCGACTACTTTTACAACACTGCGAGTTTATCGATCGCTCGATCATTCTTTAACTCAGTGGAATGAGCATTGCGCCCGATTGAAAACCACGATCGAGGCGTTTCACTGGCAAGATCCAAACTGGAAGAACATTCGATCCGGTGCAGAATGGATGTCAATTGATTATCCAGTCCTAAGAATCGTGGTCTTTCCAGACGGGCGAGAATGGATCACAGGTCGATCATTGCCACCCGACTTAATTCGACATCAACAGCAGGGAATTACGGCTTGGGTGGCAGAATCAGAACTTGCTCGATCGCTTCCCCAACACAAAACCGGAAACTACCTTGCACCTTGGCTTGCACTTCAAACCGCACACCGTTTCGATGCTCAAGAGGCAATCTTAATCGATAGTGAGAGTAACTGGCTGGAATCGAGTACGGGAACGCTTTGGGGTTGGGCGGACGATCATTGGTACACACCGCCACTCAGCAATGGAATCCTACCGGGATTACTGCGATCGCGCCTGATTTCAGCATTGCATCCGATCGAGGAAACCTGGAGTTCTGAAATTGTGAATCGATTTGAAGCGATCGCCTACACCAACTGTGTCATGGAAATGATTCCGATTCATACAGTAATCGATCGACAACAAAAGCATCACTACAATTCATCTCATTCAAAACTTCAGCAAATCCGAAATTTCTTTGCATAATCGACTTGTAGGAACGCTCGTGATATTGCACAGTAAGGAAAAAGAGCGCGTTCTACAAAACCTATGTTTCACCGGATCTTAATCTGCACTGATTTCACCGATGGACTACAGCGACTGGTGCATTTTGTGCCGCAATTTGCCGCTAGTGGAATGCAGCAGATTGTTTTTCTGCACATCATTCCGCTACCTGAAGATGTCGGTGTGCCGAAACCCGATGCCGAAAAAGTCAATCGCGCTCAAAAACAGCTTGCTCCTGCGCGAGAACAAGTGCCCGCAGGTGTCGAGGTCAAGATCGAAATCCAAGCTGGACGCGCGATCGACATCATCCTCCGGACTGCCAAAACTCATCAGTGCGATGTGATTTTGATGGGAACCCAAAGCCGCAGCCTCTTCACTGAAACCCTATTCGGCAGTACTACCGCAGACTTATCACAGCGATCGACTTTGCCGCTGATGACCCTTCGCCCGCAACTGATTTCAGCCCTGACAACTGAAGAACTCAATCTGCGCTGTCAGCATTTGTTTCGAGGATTACTGGTTCCCTACAACGACAGCAACGCCTCTAAACATACTGTGGCTCAAATCGCCGAACTTGCCCAACCTGAACAAACTTGCTACCTTTGTCGAGTTGTGGATGAAGGCGGTAGATTTGAACTTTCAGAAACCGAAGAACAACGTCTCGTGTCAGACACACTAAAACCTGCTCAGGCACAACTGCAAGCAGCAGGCATCCAAACAGAAATCGAACTGCGACGAGGAAACGCGATCGCTCAAATCTTACAAGCCGCTCAAGAAAAAGATGTCAGCGCGATCGCCATCTCATCGAACAGTGGAAATCATGGATTTCTCTCTGTGCCGAGTTTTGCGGCGGAGTTGCTGCGGCGAAGTTTGCACCCCGTATTGTTCTTTCCTGCCCCTCGTTAAGTTAAGGCTTTAATTTGCTGAGCGTGAGTCAAATCCTCGATGATTTTAGGCTTAATTTTCTCAAATTCAGATTTGAGTAAATCTTTACTCGTGGCAGCTTTGCCCATTGATGCCCAAGTTTGACTCGCAAGCATCCATTCGAGAAGCTGCGATCGCTGAGCCGAAGTCGTTTGGAGTGGCATCACATAAGCGCAATGATGCGGATCTTCGATCGCAAAAAACAAAACGTAAAAGCTTTCTTTCTCGATCAGTAACCGAGTCAGACGCTGACCTTGATCGGTTTTCAAATCGAGAAAACATTTCAGCCAGCGCGGATTACCGTCTTTGTGCTGAAGCTGATTGTAAAGCGCTGTCACCCACATTAAGACCGGATGCGGCGATTGAATGCACAAAAACGTTTTGAAAAACTGGTTGTACAGCTTGCCAATCTGAATGTTTTCAATCTCTTGCTGAGGTAACATCACCCAAATGGTTGCCGAAGTTTCTCGCTTGGTTTCAAGAATGTGCGGAAAAACAATTTGCGCGATCGGTTTATCTCTGGGCCAAGTAGTGAGTTGGCAAGCTTCATCCGGCGACAAGTCATCTTTGTTTCGGGCTGGAGTTGCAACGGGTCTTCTTAAAAGTGCTTCACCGATTCGATGGCTAATTTGACGAGTCGCATTGTAGCGCTGTTCTAGCGGTTCCAACGCTTTGAGAATGTCTCCGATCGTTTGAGGACGATCTTGCGGCAGTTTCGCCAAACAGCTCATTACCAATGATTCCAACACCCTCGGAACTTTAGCGGCAGGGTTCGCCTCCTCAAAACTGTAAGGCGGCTGAAAATGATGCGTTTTATACCAACTGCCAAACGAATGAGTATCAGCTTGCAGCGGCATTTTTCCGGTGAGCATTTCAAAAAACATCACGCCCAAACTATAAATGTCCGATCGCGAATCGAGTTCGCGCCCTTCCATTTGTTCCGGTGACGAATATGCCAAAGTTCCCATGTAAGAACTGGTTTGACTTGCATCTGCTTGCATTAGTTTAGAAATGCCGAAATCGAGAATTTTAACTAACTCCCCGAAGCCCGAATCTTGTATCACGAGAATATTGCTCGGCTTAATATCGCGATGAATGATCGGATAGAGACAGCTATCGATCGTAATGCCTTGATGAGCGCACTGAATCCCTGAGCAAATTTGGCGCGCTAAGTTAAGAAATCGAGGAAGCGGCAGATTTTGAGCGCTGATGATTTCGCTGAAACTGTTGCCCTCTAGGTATTCCATCACGTAGTACGGCACTTCTTGATCGTCCACGCCGTAATCCATCACGCGGACAATGTGCATACTTTTGGTACTGAGCAGCGCGCAAGTCCGAGCTTCAGTGCGGAAGCGATCGCGCATTTTCCGCGTCAGTAATGTTTGCGATAGAAATTTTACGGCAACAATCACGCCACCGAGCAAGACATCTTCCGCTTTATATACTTGCCCCATTGCGCCACGTCCGATCAATTCGATCAGTTGATAGCGATTTGAAAGCAGTTGTCCGATTCTAGGGTCACTCATGCGGCGGGAAAGTCAAGCAACGGATGGCTTCAGTATGCACACTTGCAGCTTTGAAGTAACTTTATGAAGTTGCGACTTGGACATGCGTAATTTACTCAGGCTGTCGTTCTAAATTGGCTTCCATCATGCTCGTGAGCGCGTGTCCGGTCAGCATCGTGCTGGATAAGTAATAGCGATCGTCGTTTAGTCGGTACAGCGTTTCATAGCCGCTGCGTCGTTGTCGATCGCCTAATACCCAATGCCGCTGCACTAACGATTCGGGTGCGATCCAGCCTTCACCTTCGATTCGTCCGTGGAGACTATGCTGCATCACAAAGGTATAGCAATGATTGCCTGGATTCAAACGCCCGCGATATTGTAAGGTCATTTCTTCGCGATCGCTGGTCGGAAACATGAGTTTAGTAATCAGCGTAAACCAGTCATCGCGGCTCCAAACGACGATTAGTTTTCCTTTTACCGCGATCGAGAATCCGTCGCGCTCTAGCCAATTTCCCTGGAGCGTCCAACGCCCTGGTTCCATTAAAAACGTATGGTTCACGGCAAGTTCTCGGCTCAATGGCTCCGCTGGATGGCTCCCCATGCTACCATGCCAGTCTTTTAGCTTACGTGGTGAATTTCCCCTAAAAGTACGGGTTTCGGTGCGCCTGTGACTTCCGGGAGATTACCAGGGATCTCGTGATATCGCCAGTATGCCAGTACCGCAAATGCGATCGCTTCTTTAAAGTCGGCATTCAGCCCCGCTTCATCAGTCGTGGTGACGATGCTGTTAGGAAGTAAAGCTTGAATTCGAGATTTCAGATAAGTATTTCGGCTGCCACCGCCGCAGATAAGAACACGATCAGGCAATTGCGGTAAAAAAGTTTTGTAGCTATGCGCGATCGAAGCTGCGGTAAATTCGGTTAGAGTTGCCAAAATGTCCGCAGGATTGGAATCTACAACCTCGGTTAAACAGGCATTGAAATAGTCTTGTCCGAACTGTTCTCGTCCAGTAGATTTAGGAGGCAGTTGTTGAAAGAAGTCTTGCTGCAACCAACGATCGACGAGTTCCAGATTCGGAGTTCCACGCGCTGCCCAGTCTCCGTTGCGATCGTAAGTCTGGTCTGAAAATCGCTGAACCGCAAGATCGATCAGCATATTCCCGGCTCCGGTATCCCATCCTCGAATCGGCAATCCTGATTTTGCAGGCGGTAAGTAAGTCACGTTGCCAATTCCGCCAATGTTTTGCACACAGCGATGCTCGATCGGATGCCTGAGTAATGCGGCATCGATCGGAGGAACGAGCGGTGCACCTTGTCCACCGATCGCTATATCTGCGGCGCGAAAGTTGCTGATCGTGGCGATTTTGGTTTGATTCGCGATCGCGGCTCCACGTCCAAGCTGCAAACTGTAGCCTAAGCGATCCGACGGAGGACGATGAAAAACGGTTTGACCGTGCGAGCCGATCAGAACGGCGGGCGTGTGATTTGCTTGAATTTGCAGGGCGGCTTGGGCAAATTGATCCGCGATCGCGTCATCGAGTTCGGCAAGTTCGGCAACGGGTAAAGCGGCTCCACTACAAACCGAGAGAACGCGATCGCGAAGTTCGGCAGGATATGAGTAAGTTTCGCCCGCAATCAACGTCACCTGTAAGTCATCGGTAGAGCCGGAAATTTCAACCAAAGCGGCATCAATACCATCGACAGAAGTACCGCTCATTAAACCAATTACACGCATGGAATCTGCTGCTTAAAGTTTCAGGACTTATTGTGCATCCGAACCCGGAATGATTCAATCAGACTGCTGCATCCTGGGTCAAAACCTTTGCCACCTTACTTCCCTTCAGGATTCGACTCTCGAAAACTCAGCGCGCTTCAATTTGAGAGCAGTACTCACGCCGCATCCACGGCGCTCGCAATTCCCCTAAATTTTAATTTTTCAGAGCAGGATTTATGAACCTATTGCCACCCCCACTCCCCACGCACAAAAACCCGAAACCTCGGACACCCAAATTTTTAATCCCCAAGAATTGCGGATTTATGAGTAAAATAAGCTTACAAGCCGTAAAAAAACTTAACCTATAGCTTCTGAGTCGGCAATTACATGACCTCAGCCACATCCCTCTTTTCTCCGGTAGAAGCGGATCTACGTTTACTTGCCGAGAATCTTAAAAATCTCATCGGTGCGCGTCATCCGATTCTCTACGCTGCCGCAGAACATCTGTTTAGCGCTGGAGGAAAACGCATTCGTCCCGCGATCGTTCTGTTAGTCGCGCGTGCCACGATGCGAGGACAAGAGATTACCCAACGCCATCGCCGCCTTGCTGAAATTACCGAGATGATTCATACAGCAAGTCTCGTACACGATGATGTGATCGACGAGTCGGACATGCGGCGAGGGCTTCCATCCGTTCATAGCCGATTTAGTACTCAGGTTGCAGTATTAGCGGGTGACTTTCTGTTTGCTCAGTCATCTTGGTACTTGGCAAACTTAGAAAATATTGAAGTGATTAAGCTTTTGTCTGAAGTGATCAAAGACTTTGCTGAAGGTGAAATTCAGCAAGGCTTACTTCGCTTTGATACTGGATTAACGATCGAGTCTTATCTCGAAAAGAGCTATTACAAGACCGCATCGCTAATTGCTAATAGCTCGAAAGCGGCTGCATTGCTGAGCGATGCTTCTGATACAGAGGCGCACAAGCTTTATCAATACGGACGGCACTTAGGCTTAGCGTTCCAGATTATTGATGATATTTTCGACTTCACCAGTTCGACAGAAGGACTTGGAAAGCCTGCGGGATCTGACCTTAAGAGCGGAAACCTAACGGCTCCGGTATTGTATGCCTTGGAAGAAAAGCCTTATTTAGAAGAACTGATCGATCGAGAATTTGCCCAAGAAGATGACTTAGAGCAAGCACTAGCGCTAGTTAGAGATAGTCAGGGCATTCAGCGAGCGAGAGAACTCGCAACGCATCACGCTAAATCTGCGATCGATTATCTATCTGATCTGCCTTCGTCGGATTCGCGGCAGGCGTTGATCAAGCTGACTGACTATGTATTGAATCGATCGTATTAAAACCTTGAGTTTTAGTCGTTTAGGCAGGTCATCCTGCCTTTTTTATTGTAAAAACTCCGTCTAAAGGTAGACGATTTATTCTTTCATCACTAAATGGCGATGAAAAATAGCAAAATTTTAATGTACGGTTTATGACTCGTGAAGGATGGGAATTGTTCCATTTATTACTACACTTAAGCACAACAGTTATGAAAGTTCACATTTGTTAGCGCTCATTTATCGTGTTTTGGTAACAGAAATATGGCTATCTCAGGTCAGCGTCCTCGGATCGCGTTAATCTCGGTACATGGAGATCCCGCGATCGAAATTGGCAAAGAAGAAGCAGGCGGGCAAAATGTCTATGTGCGTCAAGTAGGCGAAGCGCTCTCGCGTCAAGGCTGGCAAGTGGATATGTTCACTCGTCGATCGACCGTTGATCAGCCTGAGATTGTACAACATACGCCTTATTGCCGCACGATTCGTCTCGTTGCCGGACCTCAAGAATTCATTCCGCGCGATGAGTTGTTTAGCTATCTGCCCGAATTTGTCAAAAACTTTCAGCAGTTCCAAATCGAATCCGGGTTTCAATATCCCTTAGTTCATACAAATTACTGGCTGTCGTCTTGGGTAGGAATGACGCTGAAAAAGCTTCAAGGCTCAAAGCAGATTCATACTTATCATTCGCTAGGAGCCATTAAGTATCAAGCGGTTTCTGCGATTCCGATGATTGCGAAGACGCGACTTGCGACTGAAAAGCTGTGTTTAGAAACGGCTGAGTGTGTGGTTGCCACCAGTCCACAAGAACAAGAACACATGCGATCGCACGTTTCCGCGCACGGCAACATTGATATTATTCCTTGTGGTACTGATATCGATCGTTTTGGTCGAATTTCGCGCGCTGAAGCTCGTCAGGCTCTAGGGCTTGAGCAAGATGCCAAGATCGTGCTGTATGTCGGACGCTTCGATCGTCGAAAAGGCATCGAAACTGCAGTTCGCGCCGTTGGGCAACTAAAGCACGACAATCTGAAACTGATCATTGGAGGTGGAAGTCGTCCGGGGCAAAGCGATGGCATGGAGCGCGATCGCATCGAAGGGATTGTCGGCGAACTCGGACTGCAGGATATCACGATGTTTCCGGGTCGCTTAGGCATGGAAAATCTGCACTTGTACTATGCGGCAGCGGATGTTTCAGTCGTGCCGAGTCATTATGAGCCGTTTGGACTGGTTGCGATCGAAGCAATGGCAAGTGGAACGCCTGTGGTCGCTTCAGATGTGGGTGGCTTGCAGTTCACCGTGATTCCTGAAGTAACGGGATTGTTAGCTGCGCCGAAAGATAATGCAGCATTTGCAACGGCAATCGATCGAATTTTGGCAGATCCACAATGGCGCAATCAGTTAGGTCAGGCAGGACGCGATCGAGTCGAAGAGATGTTTAGCTGGGATGGCGTTGCTTCTCAGTTAGGCAAGCTGTATCAGCAGACCTTGAAAGCGTCAAAAATTCCTGCTAAAACTCCTGCTGCGGTGAGTGCGTAATCTACTAGCGTACTTCTAGCCGCTTCGCTCCGTCGCCCTACCCTACCCTGCTTCGAGGTCGGGTAGGGCGCTATCACGTTTGCTCAACAACCTTCAAATCAACAGTTATTCTCAGATTAACGAAACATGCGCGGCAACAACTCGCCAACCCTCAGCCGTTCGCATCCAGGTTTGGCTTTGTCGTCCTGACTTGCCAGAGCGCTCAAACTCGGTGTTCGCCGTAGCAAAATCGTGTCCATACGTCGTAATCACAGTATTTTTCAACGTGCGATCGAGTCCTGTCGCGGCTCGACCTGCACGAAATTGAGCGATCGCATCATAGCCGTACAAATTCTCGGTTGCTCCATAGCGAATCGTATGCGGACTCCGCCAAAAAAGCTGATCTAAAACAGCAACATCATTGCTAACTAATGCCTGTTCGTATTGTTCAAAAACGGCAGTTACTTCCGCCAATATATCTGGAAGATTAATTTCCATTGCTTTTACGTCTCAACCTTTAAGACTATACTTCGCTGTAGATTTCAAATGTCGTTGATTCTGATACGGTCTAACTATCCAGAATCGCAGTTTGAAATCATGAATTTAGCAGTCGAAGAGCTTCCCATCGAAACCCCAACCGATCCAATCGAATCTGCCGAAGCAGTTGGGTTGCATTATGTCAGCGACGAAATGCCGGGAATTCGACGCAAGCGATCGGGAAAAAGCTTTTTGTATTTTGATCCGAATGGCGATCGGATCAAAGACGTGAAAACGATTCAGCGGATTAATTCTCTTGCCATTCCGCCTGCCTATAAAGATGTGTGGATTTGTCCGCTCGACAACGGGCATTTGCAAGCGACTGGACGCGATGCAAAAGGGCGAAAGCAGTATCGATATCATCCGCTTTGGCGATCGATTCGGGATCAGACAAAATTCACGCGCATGATTGCTTTTAGTCAAGCCTTGCCTGAAATTCGTCGCCGATTAGAGCAAGATTTAGCGCTACCTGGATTGCCGAAACAAAAAGTTTTAGCAACAGTTCTCAAAGTAATGGAGTTAACGCGAATTCGAGTCGGAAACGAAGAATACGCAAAAGCAAATAACTCCTACGGTCTAACAACATTGCATGATGATCATGTCAGTGTGACTGGATCAAAGGTTCAGTTTCAATTTCGAGGAAAAAGCGGTGTTGATCACGAAATTGAAGTCAGCGATAAACAATTGGCGAAAATTATCAAACGTTGCCAAGATCTTCC